>JAGVOC010000269.1 GCA_020052975.1 Desulfobacterales bacterium
ATCCCTTCTTGTCGGGATAATACTCCTCGGGATATTTACCATATTCGTGTATAATCTTAAGACTTATCAGTTATACCGGCTTCAGCAGAACTTTATAAACAATTTTACCCATGAGCTCAAAACCCCTGTAACTTCCCTGAAGCTGTTTCTTGAGACTCTTTCCAAGCACGAGCTATCGAGGGCTGAACAACTTAAATATATCGGTTACATGATAAATGATGTTGTAAGGCTTTCGGACAATATCGGGCGGATACTTGATCTTGCAAGGATTGAGAGCAAAAGTTTTAAGGGCGGGTTTATCGAGTCAGATCTCGTTGCAGTTGTGGAGTCCTTTTGTGAGACAAACAAACATCTTTTCCCGGGATGCGAGATAGCTGTGCATAACTCTTCAGGGAGACCATTCAGACATCAGATTAACCGCTATCTTTTTGAAATGCTTCTTATGAATCTTCTGACAAATGCCTTTAAATACAATAATTCAAAACAACCAAAAATCGTTATTTCTTTTGACTTGCAAAAACAACAAATTCTCGTAAGATTTGAAGACAACGGTATTGGAATTGAAAAGACTCAGATAAAAAAGATTTTCAGAAAATTTTACCAGATCGGCCAGTATAAAGATATGACTGCAAAAGGAAGCGGGCTTGGTCTTCATTTAGTTCAGAACATAGCGCGAATCCATAAGGGGAAAGTTGTTGCTGAAAGCAAGGGAAGCGGTAAAGGCTCTGTCTTTACGCTGATATTGCCGTTATAACTCATTGAAAAAAATATCTTTATGAAAAATTCCGGAGAAAAGCGCATCCTTGTTATAGAAGATGACATTCATATAGCCGAAGGGCTTAAATTGAATCTTTCTCTTCAGGGGTATGATGTGAGTGTGGCTGAAAATGGGGTGTCCGGCCTTAGAAAATGGAGAGAGTTGAAGCCGGACCTTATTGTGCTCGATATTATGCTTCCCGGAATAGACGGGTTGTCCGTCCTTCAAAGTATTCGCCTTGAGGATGAAAGGATTCCGATTTTAATACTGTCGGCAAAAGCAGAACCAGATGACAGAATAAAGGGACTTTCATGCGGTGTTGATGATTATCTTTCAAAGCCTTTTAACCTGGAGGAATTTCTCCTCAGGGTTGAACGCCTGCTTGTCAGGGTGTCCTGGTCAATTAAAGAAGAGAATATAAAATTAAAAACAGATGGTTCCGGTGATAAGAGATATGCTTTTGGAGACAACACAATTGATTTCGAAAAATCGACTGCAATGTGCAGAGTCGGAAAAATAATTCTTACGGAACAGGAGATCAAATTACTGAAACTTTTTATCGCAAACAGGGGAAAACCCCTTTCGAGAAGAAAGCTCCTTGAAATAGGGTGGGGATATACCGGCATAACTACAACAAGGACGGTAGATAATTTTATAGTCCGTTTCAGAAAATATTTCGAGGTTGATCCAAAGAAACCACGCTATTTTAAAAGTCTCAGGCTTGTCGGATATCTTTTTGACCATGATTGACGGCTTCGTAAAAAGTCCATATTAATTAAAAAAATATTCTTGCTTGCAGTCAGGCTTTTAGTTTATTGAAGACCTCTTTAAAATAAGAACTGAAGGGGAAAAAATGGAATTTAAGGTCGCAAAAATCAAACAGGATCTTTCTATTGACATTTATGCTATTGCCGACCTGATTGCAGCGACACAGAGAAAAAGCGGTGAAATTCCCTGGTGTGACGGCCAGAAAACAGACCCTTGGGATCATGTAGAGGCTGCAATGGGGCTAACTATAGGAGGGTACTTTAAAGAGGCGCAACTTGCATTTGAGTGGCTTTCACGTGTGCAACTTTCAGACGGAAGCTGGTTTTCATCTTATATGAATGGTGCCCCCGAAGACAAAACCCGTGAGGCAAATATGGCTTCATATGTTGCGGTTGGAGTTTTTCATTATTATCTCATAACCGGCGATAAAGGGTTTCTTAATAAAATGTGGGATGCTGTCAGGCGTGCAATAGATTTTACAATCAGGCTGCAGGCACCGGGCGGAGAAATATACTGGGCAATAAGCCCTGAAGAGAAAATAGATCTCATGGCTTTGTTAACCGGCTCAAGCTCGATATATATGAGCCTGAAATGTGCTATATCCGTTTCACAGATACTTGGCCATGAAATGCCTGAATGGGCAGATTCGCTGAAAAAGCTTGGGAATGCTATAAGGAATATGCCATATCTTTTCAATATGACCAAATCACGTTTCTCAATGGACTGGTTCTATCCTGTACTGACCGGAGCCATCACAGGCATAGAGGCCCAGAAGCGAATAAGCAGGTCATGGAAAAAATTTATAGTTAAGGGCCAGGGTGTCCGATGTGTCTCAGACGAGCCTTGGGTGACAATCGCAGAGACTTCCGAACTTTCTCTTGCCCTTTCTGCAATAGGCAATGTCAATCTTTCGCAGATTGTGTTTAACTGGATTTGCGGCAAAACGTACGAAGACGGATCTTACTGGTGCGGTTTTACAGTCCCTGATATGACTATATGGCCTGAAGAGAAGATAACATGGACAAATGCCGTTGTCCTTATGGCGGCTGATGCCATATATAACCTTACGCCTGCAGGCAGGCTTTTTTGCCACGACTCATGGAATTTATCCTGTCTTTCTTCTTCAGGTGCGAAAGCGAAAGATAACAATATCTGTAATTTGGTTGATTCGGAACTAAAGCCTAATATTCTGCATATATAATTGATGATCACTTACAAAAGAGTTGATGATTGTATTAGGATTCAAGGGGTCAAGGGTTCAAGTGACAAATCCGCCTAACGCGGAAAGAGGGTCTATGGATAGGGTTTAGGGGCAAGGATTCCATCCTCTCAGGCTTCTGACTCCTGGTTTCTGACTTCTGGCTCCTGACTTCTGCTTTCATATAAATTTGCCGGTTGAGGATCGTTTAGTTTGAAAAAAGATCATCGTCCCTATTTTATTAAAAAATCCTATCTTAAATTCCAAAGATTTTATGTTGACCATTTTTTAAGACCCCATTTCGAATCTCTTGGGAAAGGGTCTAATTTCATGAGACCCTGGCATGTTGAGGTATTCGGTTCTCCTGTTGTGCTTGGCGACTATGCGACAGTGATTGCCACCCCGGATAAAAAAATCAGGCTTTCTGTCTGGTCAGAAAAAAAAGATATGGGACGGATTCATATAGGCAGCTTCTGCATAATCTGCGCAGGTGTCAGAATAAGTTCAGCCTCCGACATCCATATCGGTGACAACTGCATGATAGCAAGTGGTTCATATATAACCGATTCAGACTGGCATGATATATATGACAGGGTTTCAACCGGAAAAAGCAAACCCGTGAGAATTGAGAACAATGTCTGGATTGGAGACAGCGCTATTGTATGCAAGGGAGTAGTTATCGGCGAAAACAGCATAATAGGGGCAGGTTCAGTTGTGGTGAGCGAGATACCTCCAAATTCCATTGCGGCGGGAAACCCTGCAAAGGTTGTAAGATCCCTTGATGCAAATGAAAAAATTACTGCCAGAGAAAGCTTTTTTTCCGACCCGGCCAGGCTCTCCATGTATTTTGATGCAATGGACAGGGAAACGCTCAGAGGAAATTCTTTTCTTCACTGGCTTCGTTATATCTTATTCCCCAGGAAAGGGGACTGAGTGTCCGGACTGTTTATAGCAGTTGTGAAAATAATGTTCCGTTTCAATCGGCAGACTGGAATATCCTGAAAAATATCCCTCCGGAGAGGGCGATAAGGCTGCTGAAAGCAAAAAGAGCAAAAGAGCCTGCCTCCTCATAAATCCACCCGCTTAGAAAAAAACCAAACATAAGGCCAAGCCCATATGTAACTGCATTGTTTAAAGATTGCCCGAGGGTCTTTGTTTCATCTGAGGTCATGGAATCAATATAAAGAATGCTCGAGATATGAAAAGCGCCATATGTCAGAGCATGGGTAGTCTGGGATATAAGGATTAAAGCAGGGGTTTTTACCATGGAAAGCGTTAACCACCTTGCTATTGCTGTAACGAATGCAACAGTGATAACTGTATCTGTTGAAAAACGTTTAAAAATACGGTCAGAGTTTATCATTACAAGAATTTCAGCAATTGAAGCTATGGCCCAGGCAGCCCCTATGAATGTGCGATTATAACCTAAATTTTCAAGATGAATTGAAAAAAACCCATAATATGCTCCATGGCTTACAAGCATCAGAAAAGCGCTTGACAGGAAAAAGATGACGCGTTTTTTTTTAAAAAGGACTTTTACCTCGCTCAAAAAAGGTCTGTTGTTTTTTGGCTTTATATCGGGAATCTTAACTGCAAATGCAGCCTGAATTACAGATCCGGCAAGAATCAGCGACAGAATTATCCGTATAGGGTAAATGTCGAGAACTTTGCCCAGTAAAAAGACTGTTACGATGAAGGAAATCGTGCCCCAGACTCTTATACTTCCGTAACTCTTCTTCATACTTCCGAGGATGTCTATCGTGAAGGCTTCAAGAAAAGAGATGATCGGAGAATAAAATATTGTGTAACAGACTGTAACTGCAAGCATAGGCCAGAAATCAGATGTGAAAAGATAAATGCACCAGATTGCCGCGCTTATAAAATGGCATGACAGATATATCGATTTCCGAGCCTGAAAGCGGTCGGCAAGAGCGCTCAGGAGCAGGGGAGATAAAACCATTACAACAGACCTTGAAGCAGAGATGACTCCTATTTGAAAACCTGTGAAACCAAGTTTATAACAATAAAGGTTAAAATAGGGCAAAAATACTCCCATTACACCGAAGTACAGAAAATACTGTGATGCAAGGACCACTCTGCCCGAGGCTGGCGCTTTATTCATGTTTATATAATATGTTATTTGGCAGCAGACTGCAATTGTAATATGGGGCTTGTGATTACAAAATTATTGCCATGGTCTGATAACGATGTTAAAATTATAATAGAAGGTTGTAAAAATTAGAAATTCAGCTTTTAATTCAGGAGCCGGACATGGACTATATCAAGATAAGATTTGGCAATGATTTTGGAACATCAGATTCCAGATTTAATAAAACTATCGAAGATATGTTCAGATCGATGAGCCCTATGTTTTCTCTTTCTGAACGGGCGTGGAAACCACAGATGGATATTTACGAAACGCCTAAGGAGGTAATTATCCTGGCTGAGGTTGCCGGGGTTGACAAGGACAATCTTGAAGTCGAGATAAGCAGCAGGGCGATACGAATCAGGGGAAACCGCGAAGAAATTCCTCGTGTTGAAAACACTACTTACCGTCTTGCGGAGATACAATATGGAATCTTTGAGCGAATTTTATACCTTCCGGCCCCGATAGACACGGATAAGGTTTCAGCCTCATACTTTAACGGCTTTTTACAAATTCGACTTGCCAAGATGTTACAGGATAAAACGCATAAGATAACAATTTCGGAAGGATGATCTTTACAGCTTTTCTACATATCGCTTCGATAAAATACTTGCGGTTTAAATTGAAGTTCTGAATACTGAATACAGCCGTTCGGAGGTATTAATGACTCAACAGCAATCACAGATGGATTCAAATACTGAAAAACTCCCGGAATTATTGCCTGTTCTCCCGTTATTCGATACAGCTCTTTTCCCTAAAATGGTTTTACCCCTTGTGGTTATGCAGGGCGGATCTGTCAAGCTTGTTGATGAGGCTATGACCAAAGACCGCATTGTCGGCCTTCTTGCGTCGAAAAAATCAAGCCAGGAAGCTGATAACCCGGAAGAGGATCTTCATGCTGTGGGAATAAGCGCCTTGATTTTGCGGATGGCAAAGACCGATGACAATAACGCACAGCTTCTTGTCCAGGGTCTTGGAAGATTCAAAGTCCTTGAATTTGTAAAAGGGAAACCATATCTCCAAGCCAGAGTTGAGCATATCAGGGACAAAGATTCGAAGGGGAAAGAGACCGAAGCTCTTGTTTCGAATATCTTAATCCTGTTTGCAAGGATTGTCGAACTTACTCCGGCTCTACCGAAGGATATGGCTAACATGGCAAAATCGATTCAGGAGCCGGGAACACTTGCAGATATGATAGCTTCAACCATTAATACAACATCCAAGGAAAAACAGAAAATTCTTGAAACTGAAGATGTGCGTAAAAGATTAAAAGAGGTAACAAAACAGGCTAACCATCATCTGGAAATACTCGAACTGGGAAATAAAATACAGTCTCAGGTCAAGGGAGATATGGAAAAGAGCCAGAGGGAATATTACCTCAGGCAGCAGCTCAAGGCTATCAGGGAAGAGCTTGGGGAGAAAGATGATACCGCAGTTGAAATTGAAGAATATAAATTAAAGATAAAGGAGAAGAACCTGCCTCCGGAAGCCCTTAAGGAAGCTGAGAGGGAATTAAACCGCCTTTCGCGTATGCATCCTTCTTCGGCTGAATATACAGTTTCGTCTACTTACCTTGACTGGCTTACTACCCTTCCATGGAACGAAAGCACAAAAGACAACCTTGATATTAAAAAAGCAAGAAGAGTTTTGGAGGAAGATCATTTCGGACTTGATAAGGCAAAGAAGCGTATTATAGAGTTTCTTGCTGTCCGTAAACTGAAGCCTGAATCAAAGGGGCCTATCCTTTGCTTTGCCGGGCCCCCCGGAACAGGAAAAACATCCCTTGGAAGATCAATAGCAAGGGCCCTGGGGCGAAAATTCATTCGCATATCCCTTGGAGGTGTCCGCGATGAGGCTGAGATCAGAGGTCACAGGCGCACATACGTTGGAGCTCTTCCCGGTCGTATCATACAGGGTATAAGGGGCGCCGGGGCGAATAATCCGGTTTTTATGCTTGATGAGATAGATAAAGTCGGAAGCGATTTTCGCGGGGACCCATCCTCCGCTCTCCTTGAAGTTCTTGATCCGGAACAGAACTTTTCATTTTCGGACCATTATCTCGATGTTCCGTTTGACCTGTCCAAAGTTATGTTTATTACTACAGCCAATGTTCTCCATACAATCCCGCCGGCCCTGAGAGACAGAATGGAAGTTCTGGAGCTTTTGGGATATATGGAGGATGAAAAAATAAAAATAGCAAACAAATACCTGATTCCACGCCAGCGAAAGGCTCACGGGCTTAAATCGAAGCAGATAGTTTTTACAAACGGAGCTGTGAGGCGGATAATTACCGGTTATACACGGGAAGCCGGATTGAGGAATCTCGAAAGGGAGATTGCAACCATATGCAGGGGTGTTGCAACAAAGGTTGCAGAAGGTGAAGTAAGGAACGCTGAAATCAAGGTTCAGAATATTTCAAAGTACCTCGGCCCTGAGCGTATATATCCGGAAGTTCTGATAAGAGCGTCGACTCCCGGCGTTGTCACGGGTCTTGCTTGGACCCAGGCTGGAGGCGAGATCCTGTTCGTGGAAGCAACTTCAATGAAGGGTAAAAAGGGGCTTACTCTCACAGGTCAGCTCGGAGATGTTATGAAGGAATCCGCGACAGCCGCTTTAAGTTTCATCAGGACAAATAGCAGCCAGTTCAACATCCCCGAAGATTATTTTGAAACCCATGATATTCACATACATGTTCCGGCAGGAGCAATCCCTAAAGACGGACCTTCGGCCGGTGTGACAATGCTGACGGCATTATATTCTCTCCTGGTAAACAAACCGGTTATACAAAATCTTGCCATGACAGGCGAGATAACCTTAAGGGGGCAGGTGCTTCCCGTGGGTGGAATAAAAGAGAAGGTCCTTGCCGCCCATAGTATAGGAATTAAAACCATTATTTTGCCTAAATGGAATGAAAAGGATCTTGAGGATATTCCTAAAAAGATTCAGAAGGATATAAAGTTTTACTTTGTTGAAAGCATGCTTGATGTTCTGAAGATTGCAATTGAAAAATGACGGCAAAGTAAAAAATCATTCTGCTGTGTTGCACTTCATCTTTCGTCATTGCAGCGTACCATAAAGTACGCTGCATTCCTCAAGATTCGCGCGCCTTGCATAATGAGCTTTTTACTTTGCCGTCTGAATTTCGACTTTTTACGAGTTTATCAAAAATAAATCTGATGAAATTTGAGAAAAAACCAACCGGCATAAAGCATTTCCACCTCTGGGTCCTGATCCTTTTCTTATTGTGCAGCTGTTCAACCGCCAGGCCGCCTTCAAGTATTCCTCCTTCGGGCATGCCAGGGCAACCGAGGCCGTATCAGGTTTTTGGAAAATGGTATCAGCCTGTTCCTGATTCAAAAGGTTTTCGCGAGCGCGGAATAGCATCATGGTACGGGACCGATTTTCACGGAAAAAAAACCTCCAACGGCGAGATATATAATATGCATGACATGACGGCTGCCCATAAAACCCTTCCTCTCGGCACACGCGTTAAAGTATCCAATCTGGAAAACAACAAGGAAACAGAGGTCAGAGTCAATGACAGAGGTCCGTTTGTGCACGGGAGAATAATAGATCTTTCATATGAAGCTGCTAAGAGAATTGGAGTGGTGGGTCCGGGAACCGCTCCGGTCGAGATAATTGCCATAGGCCAGGAGATAACGCCAGGCACCGGCAAGGTTGTTCCTGTAGATTATTATTCAGGCAATTTCACATTCCAGGTCGGGGCTTTTATTGATAAAAACAACGCCGAAAGGCTCAAGGCTAAACTCGGTGAGAAATACCAGAATGCACATATCATGATTTATGACAGCGGGGACAGAATTTACTACAGGGTCAGAGTGGGAAGGTGCCAGAACCTCAACATGACGGCTGAATATGAAGAAGTCCTGAAAAAAGACGGATACACCAACGTCTTTACGGTTGCTGAATAGATAAAGCTTGTATATTTTCCTGAATAATGCCATATTCCTATCTAAGAAAATGGAGAAAATCAGGAATATGACCACAAAAAAAGAAATGCTCGACCAGTTGCGGAGCGGCAAGGTTGCCCTCTCACCACTGTCTTTTCGCTTTCTGGAAGGACAATTGGAGGTTAATGGAAACCGTCGGCTTGATGCGCTTGTTGAAGCATCATGGCGTAAAGGCAAAGCAAGGTTCGCCGTTGAATGCAAAGCCCTTTCCACACCCAGGGCGTTTCAGGATGGGCTGAACCTGCTGAAAATTTTGCGGCTCCGGAAGGGATGCAGTCCCATGTTGTTTATGCCTTTCCTCAATGAACGTCAATTGGAGGAGCTGGAGAGGGAAGGTATCAGCGGCATAGACTTGTGCGGCAACGGTGTTATAGTGGTTCCGGGCATATTCGCCGTGTTTCGCAGCGGCGGGAAGAATCGATTTTCATCCTCGGCTCCGATCAAGAATATCTATCGCAAGAACAGCTCCATGGTTGGGAGGATTTTCCTCGCCCGTTCCGGTTACGACACTGTTCAGGAGATTTGCTCCGAGATCAATAAACGCAACCTGCTGGTGAACAGTTGGGATAAGAAGCCCATGAGCCTTTCGACTGTGTCTAAGGCGTTGAAAACACTGGAAGAGGATCTGATCATTACACGCAAAGATACCATCCGCTTGCTGCAACCCGACAAATTATTGGGAAAACTTGATGACAATTATGCCCCGCCGAACATCAAAGAGCGGCTCCGCCTCAAGGTCCCGGAGGATCGTGAAACACTCCGGGAATTGCTGATGAATTTGTCGCAGACACTGGGATTGCCTCTTGTAGCTTCAGGAACATCATCAGTCGGAAAATACGCCGCGATGCAGCGCGGGGATCTGCTATCCGTTTACTGCCCGTGTCTTGAGAGACTGCTTTCACTGTTGCCGGGAAGTCAAACTGATCGATTTCCAAACCTCGAATTAGTCGAAACGGACGATGAAACGGTCTATTTTGATGCCCGGAAGGAGGGAAACTTCTGGTGGGCATCCCCTGTACAGGTATACCTGGAGTTAATGGCCGGCGACAAGAGGGACCAGGAGACCGCTGAACAGGTAAAGTCGTCCATCTTGACGAACCTTCAGCAGGTGCAGTCATGATCACGATGTCCGGCCTTCAAACAGCATTGCTCGATCTGCTCAGCGAACTTCACGGCACCGATGTCAAGCTTATCATCGGCGGCGGTTTCGGCATCTATCTCAAGACCGACCATGTGCTCAGAATGGAAGTGCGAACCCTTTTTCGGCAATGGCCTGAACCGCGTTCCACCAACGATCTCGACTTGTTTTTGAGGCCGGAACTGCTTATTGAACCGGCGAAACTCAAACCGCTTGCAGAGGCGATTATCAGGCTTGGATACAAGGTTGTTAAAGGCGCAGAGAAATACCAGTTTGTGAAACCCGGTCAGAGAGGCGCTGAAGCGGGCAGTATCAAGATAGATATCCTTACTGGCCCGCAAAGCCGCTTTGAAGGCACTTCGGTGAGAGCGGACGCCCGCCGCGCCCGGCCAAATCCTTCTATTGGTATTCACGCCCATCCTGTTGATGAAGCGCTGACATTGGAGGAAGGGCTGTTTTCAGTATCATTTGATGGAAAACTCGGTACAGGGGAGTCATGGCACACCGAGGTCTTTTTACCGCATCCGTACACATTCTTAATGATGAAGCTGTTTGCTTTCAGAGACAGGCTCGACAATGCGGACAAAGAATTCGGACGCTACCATGCCCTCGATTTGTATACCATCATGGCCACTATGACCGAGAATGAGTGGGAACAAGCCCTCGAATTGCGTGATCAATACGGTAATGAACCGTATATCAGGGAGGCAGGACGTTTGGTAGCTAAACTCTTTTCCTCCCTTGACCGTCTGGGAATGATCCGGTTGAGGGAAAGTCGTTACTACCGCCCCGAATTGCAGATCGATGAATTCATGTCCGCCCTGCATGAGCTGTTTCCCGAATGAGCTGAAGCCGCTTGCACTCTTCCTCTCTTATATGGCCCGGTCTTCCCGGCGGCCTCCTGTGAAAGAATTGAGTCAAACAGTACAAAAATAATCATTTGAGCATATTGATTAAATAAACAGGACTTTAATAAAATTATGAAGTGTGATAAGAAAGACATGTATTTTCAACCCTCCGTGTTACTGAAACGGGGAAAAGCGTTTATCTCAGAACCTGTCATACCTGATCCATAAGTTTTATTTTTGAATCCGGTGTAAATTTATTTCCATGACAATAATGCAATGAATACATAGGGAGAGGCATATGAGCCTAAAAGATATTGAAACCGAGATCAAGAAGCTTGATTTGAAGGATCGGGCGGTTCTTGCAAAGTGGATAGTGGAGAGCCTCGACGATCTGTCTGAAACGGAGATCGAGGCGTTGTGGGTTGAGGAGGCTGAGCACAGATTGGATGAGATGGAGCGAGGGCAACTACCCGAGATACCGGCTAAAGAGGTACTTCGCCGGGCGAGGGCCGCCATCTCGTGAAGCTAATCGCTTTTCATCCGGATGCTGACGCTGAAATCACAGATGCGGCGCAGTACTACGAGGTGCATAAGTCTGGCCTTGGTTCGGACTTTCTCAGGGAGGTGGAACGGGGAATCGACCAGATTACATCGAACCCCGAAGCTTTTCAGCGAATCGGAAGAAGAGTGCGGAGCAAGCCTTTGTGGCGATTCCCCTACAGCCTGATCTACGCTGCCTATTCAGATCGAATTCGAATCGTAGCGTGCGCTCACCAGAAACGGCGGCCTTTCTACTGGCGAAAACGGCTAAAGGGATAGGACATGCGGGAAGGCCCAACCTGATTCAGGTTTTCACCAACTATGAGATCGGCCGCCGCGTTGTTGAGCACGAACAACAGGGCGCGAAGAGAGCTGGGCGGCGAAACTTTCCTGAAAGATCTATCGGCATTTTGATAAGAATCAAACCGAAAAGGAATACTCTTTTGAAAATATAGATAAAAGGAGCGGTACGTTATTAAAATTATTAAAAGCACGGCAACTTTTGGCTTTCTGGCTATCTCCACAAACTGAATGATAGCCGGAACTGTACAATCACTTGTTAAAAAAAGAGAAAATATAAAAATGTGTTCATCAAACCTTTATATAATCACAAACTCCACCGGATTGATATGCGACATTATAGGAGCGCTCTTTGTGTCCTCTGAAGTAGTAAAGCAATTCAAGGGTAATAAATTTGATAAAGCCGATATAGGTAATGCACCTATAAGCGGCGATTATGATCTTGTCCATGAATCACCTGAATATCAATCTTTTGAAAAAAGCAAATACACCAAAATGAAAATTGGACTTGTCTTTCTTGTTCTTGGTTTTTCGCTCCAAATTCTTTCTAATATGTTGCAAGCCTTTTTCCATTAAAGCTTGCCAATGTTTGTTATATCTTCCAGCATCAATGATATTTTTCTCAATTAGTGTAAGATATAAAGCATGATGTTGTAACCTGACATCACGCTGAAAACCGAAATACTCAAACCATTCGTCGTATAAGGGATTCATTATTATGGCCTCATAAATATTTTTTAACAAATCAATCCGCTGGACGGATAGAAGCCGCCAGTGATTTCACCGTTAGGAGCGATAATGAAATTATCATTAAGCGGTTGGCAGCGTTTGGGAATTGTTCTCGCATTTCTTTGGGCGATAGGCATTCTGCTTTTCACCGCACATGAGTTCTACTCTGCAAGGTCACATCTCACTCATGCATCTCCCGAAGACAAGCAGTTCAAGGACTTATGTTTCGTTGGCTATTACGAAACTCAACTAAAAGTAATGTTGCCTTCGAAGACCGTGTCAAGGGTGATACGAGAGAATAAGTACCTTTCCGTTGCGTTTGAACCGAGAATCAAGGTCTTAACCGTTATCATCATCATCCTTGGGCCGGTTTTGGGCGGATGGCTTTTCATATATGGATTGTTTTTCGCCATCACATGGGTGAGACGAGGATTTCATCGATCTTGCACCTAACATCACTGCCGTCAACTCGGACGCATTTTTCGTTCGCTGCGCTCACTTCAAACACAGTTTACGGCTGGCGTTAAATAATAACAATTTTATTATCCAGTGCCAGGCTTCATCTGTTCCGGGGAGGCATGAGGCAAGAGGCGCAGGGACAGAAAGCGTGTTATGCAAAGGTTTATGAGTGCAGCCGATGACGAAATGGCCAAATGATATGTTTTCCTGGACAGGGATGGAGCGGTGGTCGTTTAGCTGATTGAAATTGATACCCTGGCGTAAAAACAAAAAGCAACTTTATATACAATGGTCGGTCTAAATAGATTGACGGCATACAAGACAAGAAAATTATTTTAGAGGTGAAATATGGGTAAAACACAAGATTTGATTGATGACGCGATTTCTCTCCCGATCGAAGAAAGAGCTTTATTAGTGGACTCTCTTCTTCGTAGTATGAATCCTTTGAATGAAGAAAACGATCAAAAATGGGCATCAGAGGCCAAATCGCGTTTGGAAGAATTACGATCAGGTAAAGTGAAATCCATTCCTGGTGAAGAAATATTCAAGAAAATATGGAAGCGCTTCGAAAAATGACATACGATTTTCATCCCGAAGCGGAGGAGGAATTTCTTTCGGCCATCAATATTAAAATAACCGAACCGGTTATTTGAGCAGACGCCTAAAACCGCAGCAATTTATCAACTTTAGCAACAACGAGCTTGAGACCTTGATCTGGTGGTTCAGATCTTTGTCCGGCACTGCTTAATTTCCGCGTTATAGTGTAATTCTAAATTGATATAAAATCGTACTCCCTTCAATATTGGCCTTCAACTTTTCATATAATATCTATTGACCACTATACCGGCTTCCGGTATAACAGGCATAAATTCCTTTAGGATGTAAAATGGCTATTAAAAATTTCAAAACCAAAGGAACCGATGATATAAATTATGGTAGAGCCACCAGGGAAGCTTTCCGAACGCTTCCGAAGGAGTTGCACCGGAAAGCCCAAATAAAACTTGCTCGTTTGGGGGCTTTAACGTCAATGCAAGATTTACTGGAAATACGGGGAAATCGTTTTGAAAAACTGAA
>JAGVOC010000301.1 GCA_020052975.1 Desulfobacterales bacterium
ATTGAATTTGATTCCTCAAAATCAATTCTTATTTATGGGGATAATGGCAGCGGAAAGAGTTCTATTACTGATGCCTTTGAATGGTTTTATTACGATAAGATTGAGCATCTTTCGAGTGAGGAAATAGGAACAAAGGGACTTTCCGCACTAAGGAATATATTTCTTCCAGATAGTGATGATGCATATGTCGAAGTTAAATATTCGGATTCTGAATGTGATTCCCAAAAGAAATTATTTATTAAGAAATCAAAATTAACGGGTGAATATACAAATACAGCGCAAAAGTTTAAGGATTATATAAATAGTTCCCTGAAAGAGAATCTATTACTTCGATATAAGGATTTATTAAGGTTCATCTTATCAACGAAGGCTCAAAAACTGGAAGAAATATCTCAGATAATAGGTTTTTCTGAAGTATCAAAGGTCAAAACTGTCTTAAAGAAGGCAGTTAATGACCTAAAGCGAGAACTCAAGCAAAGTAGATTTGATGATCGTATAAGCAGCCAACAACGCAACATATTCGAAAAAATCCAAGAGAACATTAATGATGACGACCAATATCTCAACGCTGTTAGAGAATTGGTCGCTCCTCTGAAGCTTACCATCGAAGTTAAAGACGTATCCAATATATATGCTATTTTAGAAGCCCTGAAGAAACCAGAGGATAAAGAAGCAATCGCGAATCAACTTTCATATGAAAAAGTCATCGAGTATTTAAAAAACATTGAGATTTCTTTTGATAGCATATGCACTTCATATAAAGCCTTTTACGACAAATGCCAGCAGATTGCAAAGGATAAAGACAAGTTCAAGAAAATTAACCTTGAACCTTTGTTATCTCATGGATTATCGATCCTTGAAAGGAAACTCTATGAAGATGATAAATGCCCGCTTTGCCTGCAGGAAAAGGATAGAGAGGAACTGATTGATGAATTAAGGAAGAGGATCGAAGAATTATCGATCTTTAAAAAAGAAAAGGATGCTGCGACAGAAGATATTAATACAACCCTTCGACTTATTCAAGGTGCATTGACAGAAGTAGAAAACGCACTCAAAGAGAAATGCTTACTTTTGGAGGATAATTCGGCATCCAAAAAAGAAATAGAGAAAATAAGAGGCAATATTTCAGCCGCTAAAGAAAAAATTAAGAAAATCACTTTTGCAGAACTTGAGGCGATCAGCAAACCTGAAGATTTCATAAGTTTTGATATTAATGCCCTCAAAGAACTGATATCCCTGCTTACCTCCAAGAAGGATAAAATTGTTACTGGTAAAAAAGACGATCTGATATTTACGGTTCACAGCAAGATAGAATCAGTAAAGCAATCGTATAAGGAGATCAAATCTCTTAAAAAAGCTGAAGAAATTCTTACACAACAGCAACTATCTTTAGAACTCGTTTGTAACGACTTTGTAAAAAGGCAGAGAAATGGTCTTTCTTCCTTGCTTACAGTCATATCGAAAGATATGAACGATCTCTATCAATTCATGAATGAATCTGAAAATGTCAGCGAGATTGAACTAATCCCCCTGGATGAAGAAGATGAGTTTGTAGGCGTAACATTACAATTCAAGTTTCACGGCAGACTGGAAGCACCGCCACATAAGTATCTCAGTGAGTCCCATTTAAATTGTCTTGGGATTTGCCTATTTTTAGCATCTGTGAAAGCTTATAACAAGCTGAATAGATTTATTGTGCTTGATGATGTGATATCCAGTTTCGATACAAATCATCGTGCACGATTCGCAAGGCTCTTGGTAGAGAAGTTCAGTGATTATCAGATAATTCTTTTTACTCATGAAAAAGATTGGTTTGAAATAGTCTCAAATATGGTTAGAGGAAAAATTTGGATGATAAAGAGGATGTATTGGGATCATGAGAACGGAGCAACAATTGAGCCGCCGCCATTTACTCTTAAAGAAGAAATTGGAAATAAGCTCAAGAAGGCAGATACCACAGGCTTGGGAAATTCTATTCGAATGTATCTTGAGCACCTATTAAAAGAGATTTGCCATAACCTAAAGGTGAAAGTTGAATTCCGGTTTGACGGTCATAATGAAAACAGAATGTCGCATGAATTGCTTTCTGAACTGAAAAGCAAACTCAAAGACAGGAAATGTGAATTGAAGGATCAATCGGCTTTTGATAGGCTTAGTTCTTCAATGTTCCTTGGTAACAGAACATCGCATGACAGTTCTTTTGACGGAAGTATAGATGACCTTAAAATGTTTTACAGCGATGTTCAAGACCTTGAAAATATTTTCAGATGCTCTCAATGCGCTAATCTTGTTTCAAAGAAACATTATGACGATGTAGATAATAAAGTGAGATGTTCATGTGGCAGGCTGCAATACAATTGGAAGAAATAAGAGAAAGGAAATAATGTAAAAAGGCTGGGCTGCCTGAGCCGGAGTTTAAAGAAGAGTTCGGCGGCTTCTCAGTTTGTTTTTATAAAGATATTTATACGGCATGGGAAAACAGGGAGAGATACGTATTATACTCTTACTGGTAAAGCGACTGGAAATATAAACGCCTCATCAATGACTCATAAACGACTCAAGTGTCAACAACGTCAAGGGCGTAAGGGGTTATCACAGCTCATAAGAAAATTCTTGAAATGTAATGAATTCCAAAAATGATAACCGCGACCCAAATAATCTGATAGCCCATACCAAAAGTCCCTTGCAAAATCCGGTATAATGGTAACTATATGAAAACTATAAACACGGAACAATGGACAAGACGAAAAGTGGTGATTGTCGGTGCAGGGGCTGTGGGGTCAACTTTTGCGTACGCTCTTGCCAAGGGAGGTCTGTCCGATGAAATCGTCCTCCTTGATAAAAACCATGATCTGATGGAGGGGCAGGTCCTCGATCTTGCGCACGGCCTTCCCTTTCTTCCCGCAGTGCATATCCGTACCGGCCGCACTTCTGATTACGCGGATGCGCGGGTAATCGTTCTCACAGCCGGCGCAAATCAAAAACCAGGGGAATCCCGTCTCAGCCTTCTCCGGAGAAACGCCGGGATAGTCGAAGGAATAGTTGAAGAGGTAAGGAATTCAGCGTATCACATCATTGATTACAAGGGCGCAACATATTATGCTATCGGCCTGGCTCTGGTCAGGATCATCGAATCGATTCTCCATAACAGGAGAAGTGTCTTAACGGTTTCGACACTTTTGCAAGGCGAATACGGCGTTGAAAATATATGTCTGGGAGTTCCGGCGCTCATCACGCAGAACGGGGTAGAAAAGGTTTTGGAAGCCTCACTCTTGCCGGATGAACAAAAAGCACTCTTATATTCTGCATCTGTGTTAAAAAAGGCAGTTACTGAATTGCAGCAATCTTAGATTTCCGGCCAATTATCAGGAGTCTCCGCTGATAGGTCTGATCCTATTCCTTATGCCTACCATAAGAGGAGGAAATATTCTGCTTCATGCTTTTGTGCACCAGAGAATACGGCTTCTCATTTGACAAGCAGTGAAAGAAGATAGTAAATTAGCATAACTAAGGAATATTTCAGATGAAAACC
>JAGVOC010000176.1 GCA_020052975.1 Desulfobacterales bacterium
CTTTAAGTGAGATAGAGAAAGAAAAGGGCTTTTCTTATCGTTTCAAATTGCATTTCAAAGACGAAAAGCTTGGGGAAACCGATATATGGGATTTTGCTAATAATAAAAAAATTGTTGCTGCAATCGGCTTTTTAAATTCAGGTTCAGTCAAAGCTTGCGCCCCAATTCTAGGTGAAGCAGAAGTGTTGGTTCTTGAGTGCGGCACCAATCCTTTTCTTTTGGAACGAAACTTTCAACTTACGGCTGGTAACAGCTATTCGGATTTTTATCATGCCGACAATATTAAGGGTATTGTCAAATCGCTCGGCATGAAGAAGATAGCCGTTATATATAAGGACACGGAGTACTGTAACGGCATGTTTACCTTGTTTTCATTTCAAATAGGAAAAGAAAAAGATTTTTATTATACCTCTATAAATGAATACAACGAAAAGAGCTATGTTGAACCAATCTACGATAGAATTGTTGATACAGAATTCGATGGTATCGTCTTCTTTGGCTATTCGGAGGACGCTTCCTCTCTATTAAAACATCTGCGTAAGATCGGATACCGAAAGCCTTTTATCGGAAATGAGGCATTAGATACCGATGATTTTACTAAGTCCTTTGGTTCTTCTTTCGACCTGTCAAATGTTTACTGCAGCTCATACGATACAACATTCGACAGCACACCGGAATTAAAAGCTTTCGCTGAACGATACAGACAAAAGTTCAATTCTGCCCCGGATCAATGGTCATTGTGTGGTTATAGTGCGATTATGCTTCTTAAGAAAGCTATAGATAATCAAGGCTCTTTACTGCCTCCGTTATTGTATCGTTCAATTATTTACAGTGGACACACTATACTGGGATTGAAGTACGAATATGCAGCTAATGGATTGTTGAAGCTAAATTTGACCTCCTCTAAGAAATGGATGCCCGGCAAAGGATTTATTCCGTTTTTAACAGGTAAAGATTCAGGCGACTATGAAGATTCAACATGGCAATTTGAAAGGCGATTTTAACAAAAAAAGTCACAGAACATTACCCCCAATGCCATCCCCAAGAAGCTATCCGTTGTATAAAATATATGAATCATCTCCAAATTAGTTGTTCGATGATAAGGGTTCAAGGGGTCAAGGATTCGAGTGAAATGCTGAAATTGAAAGGATTCAAGGGGTCAAGGAGCCAAGTGGTTAAGTTCCGTTTACTTGAACCCCGGTACCCTCGAATCCTTGAACCCTAGAATCCTGGACCACTTTCTCCCAACTAATTGGGAGAAGAACCAAATATAAATTAATTGAAAGACATGACCTATGCTCAAAGAGTTAGCCCCTGAAAAAAGCAATTTTATTGCCCCACGAAATGAAATAGAAAAACGTTGTTGTGAAATATGGCAAGAATTGCTTCAATGCGATAGAGTCGGAACCGAAGATGATTTCTTCTCTTTAGGCGGCACTTCCATACTGGCGATTAAGTTTGCAATGCTGGTTGAAACGGAATTCGGTCTTCGCCTGCGTGTCAAACAGCTATTTGATACCCCAACCATTTCACAGATATCCGAACACCTTATGGCAAAAGGCAACCAGGTTTCTCCAGCAACCGGCAATCGTTCCAAAAGGATACTTCCACATGGCAGATGTGTGCCGATATCACGTTTTCAGAGAAAATTCTGGACTAAATGGAAAATATGGCCGGATGGCGTGGATGATAATTACTGTTTTGCTTATGATATCCAAGGCAAATTGGACGTTGATTTACTGGCTCGCGCTTTTCGACATACAGTAAATTCACATGAGGCGATGCGTTCTGTTTATTGCGAAAACGAAAAACACGAAGCTTGTTTTTTCCCCGATACCGGCATGATACCAGAAGTGCAAATAGTTTCGATAGGCAAAAGCGATGAAAGGTCTTGTGAAAAAGCTATCCGGGACTTCGTTCAGGAATTTACTTTGCGTCCACACAAGCTGGATGAGCGCCCCCCTGTAAGGCTCGGTATTATGCGGATTTCAGATGAGCGACATGTTGCGGTGTTTGCCATACATCATATTACGGCCGACGGAGCATCTGCCCTTCAAATTGAGCATTGGGCGATTTCCTACAATTCGTTTTTGCGCGATCACGTCTTTTCAACTCTAACTGTAGATTCCCTTACTCAATACATCAACATAGAACCGGACCTTTATCCCCGCGAGAAAGAACTTGAATCGTCAGATTTTCTAATGCGGCTTACTGACGGAGCACCGGCATATTTGCCGCTGCCTTATTATAAAACAGGCAAGAGAGCGATTCGTGAAGGCATTTATTTTGAAATCGACAAAGATGCTTTCGCTCTGGTAAAAAAATATGTCCGTTCGATTCAGTCAACGATGTTCTTGTACTATAGCGCCATCTATTCTACGATACTAATGCATTATGCAGATACTAAATCATGTTTACCGGCATATCAGCACAATTGCCGTCCAGCCGGTTTTGCAAATCTCATCAGCGTATTCGTTGACAGTCTGCCTTTGCGAGCCCAATTTGATGAAAAGACCACCTTCACTGATTTGATCCGGTCAATGACAGACCAAAGGCAAGAATCGAAAAAGCATAACTCCTGCCTTTTCGAAGATTTTGTCCAACGCTTACGAGCACAAAGAGGACACGAAGACAATAAGACTCCTTTCAATGTCATGATAAACCAAGCTTTTTTGCTTGACAGCACACCCCTTGATCTCAATGGTCTCAAGTGTGTTCCACTTGCACCGCCCGAGACAGAGATGAATATTGATTTACTATTAGAGATAGATATCCAAGATGGGAAAAGATGCCGTTTCGGGTATAACGGAGCAAAGTTTACAAGGCAATTCGCCGAACAGGCGGTCATGCATTTCAACACTCTGTTTGAATCAGCTGTCCAAAATCCTGATGTGCCGCTAATTAAACTTTTGGAAATTGCCAAAATAGACAAACGGCAAGTTACTCAATCCCCACCCGCTACAATTGAGAGCAAGACCGAAGAAATTGTCTCACCAACCCATATGCAGAGCAGATTATGGTTTCTGCATAAAATGGAAGGTGATAATGCGTGCGCGTATAACTCGCCGTTATTCTGGGAATTGGACGGCAAAATAAACCTGGAGGCTCTCGAGTATGCCATCAATAAATTAGCGGAACGACATGAAAGTCTGCGCACGGTGTTTCCACAAAAGCACGGCACATTATCGCTCGCTGTGTTTCCTCCACAACAGATAAAGTTAACTCCTGAAGAAATAACGGAATCGGATCTCGAGAACTTCATGAATCAGGAAGCCAGACGTGTTTTCGATCTGGAAACAGGCCCGCTATTTATTCCTCGTCTTATGCATATTACAGGAGAGAACGAAAGATATTTTCTATCCCTGAATTTCCACCATATTATCATCGATGCCTGGTCGCTGAATATTGTTGCCGACGATTTTAAAGAGTTCTATACAGCTAAGATCGAAAATCGGACATCACAGTTACCCGACTTGCCGCTTCAATTACGTGATTATGCGATTCGGCAAAACGAATTTCTTCATAGTGAGACAATGAAGAAAAGAACGGGCGACTATGCCGGATATTTGGAAGGTGCGTGTACCGAACTAAATGTCCTGCCGGATAAACATCCTCCGGATAAACAGTCATTTGCAGGTTCCGCCGGAGCATTCTTCATTGAGGACTCTTTGCGGGGTATGGTTGAGGATTTTAGCAGATCAGCAGGAGTAACCCCATTCAACGTATATTTGACCGCTTTTGGCGCTCTGTTGCGCTATTATACCGGAGAGGACGACCTTCTTGTCGGTGTTCCCTCTTTAGGCCGTGATGATGAAAGCCTTCAGCACATGACTGGATTTTTCGTCAATACTATGGCCGTCCGTATGGATATGTCCGGCAATCCTGTTTTTTCTGAAATTGTAAAAGATGTTCGTGCCAGCGTAGCGGAAGCGCTCGAATATCAGGACGTCCCCATTGATCAACTGGTCAGCAAGCTGCATATAAATCGACGGGCAGACAGGTTCCCCCTTATTCAAATCATGTTTTCGATGCAGGATTCTCTGAAAGATAAGATTGAATTGCCGGATCTTGACCTGAATTTAGTATTCCCGCCGCGTACTGTCTCTCTGTTTGATTTTACTTTAGAACTTATGCCCATGGAACGGGGCTTGCTCGGTTTGCTGGAATACAGCACCGATTTGTTCAACAGTGAAACCGCCAGACATATTATTTCTCATTATATCAACCTGCTAAAGGAAGCGGTCCAGAATCCCGGTTCTCGACTTTCCGAACTCCCTGTTATTACCTCAGATGAACGCCAATTGGTTCTCGGTGAAGGAATGCAGGGACCTGAAATCGTAGACCATAAACGACGGGTACATGAGACGATTTCCCTCAGAGCAAACGAAAACCCACAGAAGACGGCAGTTGTTCTCAACGATATGACGCTCACAAGAGAAGAACTGGAAATTCGCTCCAACAGGCTATCGAAATATTTGTGTGAACGCGGGTTAAAAAAGGGCGATCATCTTGGTATTGCGTTAAAGTCTACAATTGAATTGATTCCTTCATTGCTTGCGGCAATGAAGAGCGGAGCCGTTATAGTTCCTTTGGATGTTCAAAGCCCCTCAGGACGCTGTCAGCAAATTCTCGCCACAGCGAATTTAAAATTCCTGATCGTTGAGGATGAGAACAAGGATTTTACTGAGGTATTCAGGAATTCCAATGTTATTGTCATAGACCTGTCTGCGGAAACGGAAAATATATCCAGGCTGCCTGCCGCTCCGGTGGCAATATCATTGGCGCCGGAAGACCCGCTTTACATAATCTATACTTCAGGAACAACCGGAAAACCAAAGGGTGTCCTGGTTTCTCACGGAGCCTTTGAAAAACATTGTCAGGCGTGTATTGATACTTTCTCCCTGACAGACAAAGACCGCGTATTAAAATTTGCTCCCATATTCTTTGATGCGGGGTTTGAGCAGGTATTTCCGGCTTTAACGGCAGGGGCTACAGTCGTTATCCGCAGCGAAGCACCCTGGACGCCGGTTGAACTTTACAGCAACACCGCAAAATATGAATTAACTGTTGTCGATTTGCCACCGCTGTATATCAGAGAGCTGTTACATTACTGGAGCCGTCATCCTGAACATGCTCCCCAGGGTTTGCGCATGGTGCTCTCCGGAGGCGAGGCTTTGCCGGTAGATGTAGCTGAACAATGGCTGTCTTCACCGGTTGGCAAAGTCCCGCTTCTGAACGTATATGGTCCGACCGAAGGTGTAATCACTTCCACCTATTTTAGAGTACACTCTAACGCTGTCTATGCATGTTCGACGCCAAATGTCCCGATCGGAAGGCCGATGCCCGGGCGTCTGCTGCGTATTCTTGATCCAATGGGCAATCCTGTTTCGCCTGGAGTAGCCGGCGAATTGTGCATAGGC
>JAGVOC010000433.1 GCA_020052975.1 Desulfobacterales bacterium
GCTAGTACTTTTGGTAGTATCCATTACTATGGACACTATAGGTTCTCGTACAGGGGACTTTCACCCCATAAGCTCACGCCCGTGCCGGGCGTACACAAAAAAATCGAGGCGACAGGAATTAACCTCTGTCGGTTTTTTGCAAAGGTTGGTTGCTCCTGCGCCTCATCACAGCGTTGTACGAATATAATAATGAAGTTAAAGAAAAGATGACATCGTCGAAGGCTTGAAAGTTACAGAAAGGTAAACCGTCCCATTTCACTAAATTTAAGGAGTAATCAATGAAAGCCATTTGTTCCTATTGCCAACAAGAAAAGGACGTTGAAAGTTTTGAACATCCTCTCACTTTTCAAGTGAACCCCACTTGCAGCCAGTGTAAGAATAAATTATTGAGTACCCCGTCTTATGACGCAGAGAGAAAGATATTAGCAAAAACAGGTTGCCTTACGCCCGCTCTGTTGATTCTCAGTATAATCTTCTTAATCTTTGGTAATTCCGCAGTAGGACTTTGGGGAATAATTATTTCTTTAATAATCGGCGCTATTTCCTTTTTTGGGCTTGAATATTTTGTTAAGAAAAGAGATAAAAATTATGGATTTGATCCCACAAAATATATCTGGTGCAAAACGTGTAAGAATTTCAGAAAAGTCAAGAATTGGGATTATACTTTCTCTCAATCGAAAAAATTGCTCAATGCCTCAGAAGTTCCGTGCAAAATATACAATCAAACCAAAGAGGTATGGGGAAAATATTTTAACTTACCTTCAGGTGACAGAAAATTATATCCTGATGATTGTAGCTATTGGGCAAAAAAGTAATATTTGACATGAACATAATAATTCCAGATTTGAAATGGTATTTGAAGCAATCAAAAAAAGATTTCCCGCGTTGTCAGTTTGCGAATGCAAATAGATGTCCTCGTTATTTTCAAAGCTTGTCTTTATTGGGCAGTGCTGGAACAACCAAATTATCAGAAAAAGAAGACAGGAAGCTCAGTAGAATCTGGAAAAAATCACCGCTATGGCCAAAAACAGACGAACAGGCGACATCGATATCTGGACCTGAAGGCAATTATAAACACTATTGGAACTTCTGCCCTGAGATATCTTTTGAACGATTTGGCTTCTTCGCTTCTCATCTGGATAAATATGCAGACGAAGCAGATATCGGTAGCGCACATTTATCATTATCAAGAATAAACGCATCTCCGGAAGATTGGCGATGGTCATGGGCCAATATTCTGCCGCAGCATTATACTCACTGCGATTTATATTCATTGCTTCTTCTCTCCACTCAAGAAAAACACGATGACAAGGAAGTGATTATGGTTAAACCAAATTTTTATGGCATTGGAATAGATATCAAAGCCCTTTTCAAAAAAATGAAGGATCTGTTTAACTGAGAAAGGATATAAAAAGGCAGCGTACAACAACGGCATGGAGCCGACCCCGAATAGCCGTTTTTCTTTTTCATTCCATCGTCTGTGGCGGGGTCGGCTCATGCCAAGCGTTATCTATAATAAAATGACTATATCCCCAATATATGAACTGATCAAAGCAGAGGTTCACCGCGCGGGAAATGCGTTCATAAAGCAAAAGATAGAACCTTGGGTTTTTTTTAACGTAAAGGGCGTTAAGATTGAGAAAAGCGATGGAACGCAGATTAATATATCCGGAGTCCAATTTTCTGGGTCAGCTCGCTTGGTCTTCTGGGATGGTTTTGTTGATGAAGAGTTGACTGCATTAGCATTGTCTTTGTTTGAAGATGCCAGGACTAAAGCAATAGAGCACAGAGTTCCTATAGAAAGTTCTATTTTGGCATGTAATGATTGCTTGTCAGGTCTGGTTTTGAGAGTTTTCGAACGAATGGCAGATATTGATCAGCGGTTGCGTGGAAAAGGATATCCAAATTCAGTTTCCAAAGAGAATGTCGGGGAAAGAGCTTCAAATCTTTGCAGAGTGATTGAGAAATTTGCTGAAGCTCACATTGCCTCGGCTAAGGCAGGAAAGAATAAAGTTATGAGCAAAACATCATGGTTCAATTTTCTCGAGTTAAAGCCTAACTTCTTTGGATTAGGGGTGAATTTGAATGCGGTATTATCTAGCGTTTTCAAAAATAAAAAAAGAAAATAAAAAAGAAAATAGAAATAAATAATAAAAAAATAAATAACAAGACACTGAAGTGAATGCGAACCAGTGGAACCTTTGACTTTGATTATTTTGTAGTCTGCAAATTATTTTTTGCACTTTGATGTGCTTCATGGTTGATTGACTGACTTTGCGTCATCTTGAGGATAAAGAGGATTTTGTATATTATTTTCATGAGGCAACAGAGCCTTAATCTAAATTTTATAGGAGGATAGTTAATGACACCCTTCATTATAGATATAATATGGCTTTTATTTGCTGGCGGTCTTGGATGGTTTATTTTGGAAAGGAAAAAGCCAAAAGAAAAGCAGAGTATTAAGTCTATACTAATAATTGCTTTTATTTCATGGTTCGTGTTTAAAACATTATATCGAGCAGTTATTACTTCAAAGGGAGCAACACAGGTTGATGCACTGCTTGCGGGGGCATTATTTGGGGGGATAATTTTATTAATTTGTGTAGGTATAAAATGGCTCTTTACCAAAAAGAAAAGGGGTCAAACATAAAACATGGAAAGGAACCATTTTTAAAAAGCATGTCTGTAACAGCAGATAACAAATTAATCCAGCGGATGCGGTAAGCCACCCCGCTGATTTAGGTCGTTCCCCCTTCGCTTCGCTCAGGGGGAATGCGGCGCTGAGCGGTTGTGCCTGCCCTCCGCTTCGCTCCGGAAGTACCAGGCACAGGAGACGGATGTC
The DNA here is from genome assembly GCA_020052975.1 of Desulfobacterales bacterium. Next base: position 2,843 of record JAGVOC010000433.1, read on the forward strand.
CCTTCGGGACACCGCTCAGCGCCGCATTATAAGTTCAATAAATAAAGGATAAATAAATGGAAAATAGAATCGAAAATTGTTTTGGCAGTCAGGGTTCCAAAGCGTTGCATGGCGAATCGGTAGAGGAATGTATTGATTGTGAATTCTTTGACAAATGCAATAAAATGACAATGGCAATTACACTTCAAGCAATTGGTACAGATTTGGAATTAATTGTACAGAATGGTCTCAATGATGGGCGACTTAAATGTTTTAAAGACTTAGAAGATCAAATGAAAGATGAATAATAAAGACGAAAAATGGATAGTCGCGAAGAAGAGGTTTCGATTATCCGATACGCATATCCAAATGGCAAGGGAATTGGGTATGAATCCTCAGAAATTTGGAAGTCTTGCAAATCATAAACAAGAAAAATGGAAAGCACCATTACCGGATTTCATAGAGGAACTGTATTTCAAAAGATTCAAAAAAGACAAGCCTGAAGTCATAAAAAAACTGCAATAAATGAAAAGACCTTATAACACTTCGATCAAGGCGACGGGGAATAAACGCTGTTTGGTTTTCAATTGTCATTGCCCCCGCGCCTTATTTTTCTCGTTGTACGTAATAAAAAAATGATATTTAAGAAAAAGACCAAATCGTCATCGATAAACGAGTTGTTCTGTGCTGGCAAATAAGGTTCAAATCTATGAACGATTTTAGGGAATTGAGAGAAAATATAGACTCCTTGATTGATGAAATTAAATCATGGATTAAGAAGAAGTCCATTTCTAAATCCATGCAACGAATTGAAAAAGCTAACGAACAGTTGATAAGGCTCAAGCAACTTTCTGATGGTGAGATTCAAAATAGGGTTGTTCTAAACCGCACGTTCGAGCTTGAATCTTTAGCAAGGAAGGTTGATGAAATATTATCAAAAAGAGAGGCCGGGAAAAAAGAGAATGGCAATATTGCTCTGAAATGTAATTGGAATGATAAATATTATAAGGCTCCGTGCAGCTTGAAGGCTTATGACTTCAATTTGTTGCAAGGAAGGGCATGGTGTAGTTCCCCTTTAAGCAAGTGTAGAGAGTTCACAGATGAAGTGTCTTTAAATCATCACCCATGTTATGAGAGTATCGCACTGAAAGAAATGTACTTTGGCGCTGGCTGGGATCACACTGGAGAAAAGACTCAGCCGAGGCATATATACAGTGCAAGGCGCGGCAGGGTTGCACTCTTAACAACGAGACCACCGGGCGCAGACGAGAAAGACAGATTAATAATTGGGTGTCTATTTATTAAAAATGTGGCAGACGATCCAGGGGAAGAAACTAAAATTTATGGAGACAGGACAAAATCCATAGAAATTGATTATGACGAGGTAAAGGTAAAATTTTGGGACTATTATAAGAATGCTGGCGATGAAAACCTCATACTTTGGGCCTCAGGGTTATTTCGCTACATCTCGGACGAAACCGTTTTAAATGTTCTTAAGGGGATAGGAGAGCAATACAAAAATTCAGGGCGTAATGTCTCCAAAATAATTGAATTGATACGATACTATGAAGAGTTAACAAGCAAGAAGAAATGACACATTCTATCAAGGCAACGTACAACAATTTAATCGAGGCGACAGGGAATAGCCCCTGTCGTTTTTTGCAGAGGCTGGTTGCCCCTGCGCCTCATTATTATCGTTCCCCACTCGCTCCGCTCGTGGGGAACGCGGCGCTGAGCGGTGAGTGCAGGGTGCCAGCGCTCCGCGAGTGGAGAACCAGGCACTCGAAACGGACTCCCCTTCGGGGGCCGCTCAGCGCCGCGTTA
>JAGVOC010000208.1 GCA_020052975.1 Desulfobacterales bacterium
GATGGTGAAAAGGGCAGCAAGGCTCGGCATCGATCATATGAAAGTGCTCAGAGCGGCATGTGTGAATCCGGTCCTGCATTACGGCCTGGATGCGGGGTTACTCCAGTCCGGCGACAGTGCGGATTTCCTTGTTGTCGATAATCTCAGGGACTTCACTGTTCTCAAAACCTTCATAAGGGGCGAGGTTGTTGCAGAGTCGGGCAGGGCGTTGATCCCCCGCTCAGAGGTCAGGTTGGTCAACAGATTTCATGCAGAGAGAAAACGGGCGGAGGATTTTATTCTCCCTGCAAAAGGTGAACATATCCGTGTAATTGAAGCAATCGACGGACAGCTCATAACCGGAGAACTGATAGAAGTTGCGACAGTATTGGTTGGGAATACCATCTCCAGTGCGGAAAGAAATATCCACAAGATTGTTGTGGTCAACCGCTATCGTGACAAAAACCCTGCAATAGGGTTTATCCGCAATTTCGGGCTGATCGACGGAGCGCTCGCCTCCAGCATCGCCCATGACTCGCATAACATCATCGCGGTGGGTGTTTCGGATGAAGACATATGCAGGGCGGTCAACCTCATCATAGAGCATAAAGGCGGTATCTGTGCGGTATCACGGGATAGAGAAATGATACTACCGCTGCCTGTTGCAGGGATCATGAGCAATGTAGAGTATACAGAAGTGGCGGAAAAATATTCTGCCCTGGACAGAATGGCAAAAGAACTCGGTTCGTTTCTTCATGCGCCATTTATGACCTTGTCTTTCATGGCATTGCCGGTAATCCCGAAGCTGAAACTGACGGATAAAGGACTGTTTGATGCGGAGCAGTTCAGGTTTGTCGATCTCTTCAGATAAAGAAGAGGATAAGAAGAAATCCCAAAAAACAGGATTAAAGAAGAAACGTTAAGCCTGAGAAACTTCTCATTTCAATCCACGCCTCTGCGCGAGGGGCGACCGTTAAATTACAACTCTTTGATAAATAATAACATTTATACCATTTTTTACGAACTTGTCTATATCACCCCTGAGATAACGCGCCATCAGCAGCGCCTGCACCTGCCCGAGATTGATCAGAGAAAGCGTGAGACGGTCGGCAATATACGGCCTAAATTCCTCCATGAGTTGTCACAAAGAGAGTGTTAAGAAACTTTCTCATTTATCCATCAACCCTTCATCATAGTATTCTTGACAAATAGCGCCCCTATTTGTACAATAAACTGTACAATGTAGAAAGGAGATATGAATGGCTACAATCACATATTCAGCCGCACGCACAAATCTTGCCTCAACAATGAAGAAAGTGTGCGACAACCATGAGCCTGTCATCATCACCAGGCAAAAAGAAGAATCAGTAGTAATGCTCTCCCTCGAAGATTTCAGGGCACTTGAGGAAACAGCGTACCTCCTGCGCGTGCCGAAAAACGCCAGGCGTCTTCTGGAATCCATTGCCGAACTCGAACGCGGAGGCGGTAAAACCTGCAAACTCGCCGAGTGAAGCTGATCTTTTCCGGGAACGCCTGGGAGGACTATCTCTACTGGCAGAAGACTGACAAGAAAATGCTCAAACGCATCAACAGGCTGATCCATGAAATCATGCATGATCCCTTTACAGGTTCCGGCAAACCCGAACCGCTCAAACATGGCCTCTCCGGCTACTGGTCCCGACGCATCAACGACGAACACCGCATCGTTTACCGGCCTGCTGAAGATGCTGTCTTTATTGCTCAATTGCGCTATCATTACTGAATTTCTCTCTTTTTTAGTCCCCTCTGCTTCTTCTACAGCTCTAAGCAGATAATTATTTGCCTTACCGATGAGATCCGACTACTGAAAGCTTTCGAAATTGCAGGCTCGTTGGGACATTGACAAGAGTCTCCCGATTACAGGGGGACACATTAAAAGAACTTGAAGAAAATCTATCTGCGTGATGTTCACAGAAGAAAACGCCCTCTATCACCCTGATTATCCTGTAGAGTACAAGAGATAATTGTTGCAAAGGCAGAGGCACGAACTATGAGCTTACTGCAAGAATAAAGACCTGACCCCATTCCCGCCCTTTTTGAAATTATTACTCTCCAGCCCTTCACTTCTCCTATGTTTATGCTTTATTTTGCTGCAAATATAACCCTTGAATAAGAGATGGCCAATTCCTTCACGGGATATTTTAAATGAGGTATCTTAAATCGTTCATAAAGTTCTTGACAAAAATGGATGTTTGGTCCATACTGTTTATGAGTATGCGAAATCATTCAATAAAAAGTTGCCTAAATGAAAAAGGCTATGTGCCCAAACATAATCTTTGGGGTTCACTCGGGCTGTGCGCCTGTGTGAATGTGGGTAAGCCCAAATGAAAAAGAAGATTACAGAAATTGCAGATATTCAGCTTGGGTACCAGTTCAGAAGAAAGATCGAACCTGCTGACGACGGCGCTAACCGGGTGATCCAGATTCGAGACTTTGATGAGAATCATATACTTAACAAGGAAGGCCTTTTACGTGTTAGGATTGATAAGCCTGCTGATCCGTATTTGCTTAGTAAAGGGGATGTCCTCTTTCTTTCCAGAGGCCACAGGAACTGGGCGACGACGATAGTTGATGAACTCCAGAACACGGTAGCTGTAAGCCATTTTTTTGTTATAAAAATAAAGAATAAGACTACTATGCCTGAATATCTTGCATGGTACATTAATCAAACTCCGGCTCGGGAGTACCTTCACAATATCGCACGGCGTGGTACGCACATACCTCTTGTTACTTTGTCGGCTTTTAAAGGGCTAACCTTAGAAATGCCGGATATGACTACTCAGCATAGAATTGTTGAGTTAAGCAGGCTGATGGAAAAAGAAAAAAAACTTACCTCTGCACTTGAGGAGAAGCGCTCCCTTTTTATAAATACATTATGCTTGAATGCATCCAAGGGCAAAAAGGAGAAAATACAATGACGGCGAAAATAGCGCAGGACGAAATAAATAGCATTGCATGGGCAGCATGTGATACCTTCCGGGGTCCTGTAGACCCAGCCCAGTATAAGGACTATATACTTGTGATGCTATTCCTGAAATACATATCCGATGTCTGGAAAGACCACTATGAGAAATACAGCAAACAGTATGGAGATGACGAAGAACGTATACGCAGAAAGCTTGAAAGAGAACGGTTTTTGTTGCCCTATGTTGATTATGAAGACCGCGATACCGGCCAAAAGGAACGGTTTATCGCTGATTTCCACAGCCTTTATGAACGGCGTGTCAGAGCTAATATCGGGGAGTTGATCAATATTGTGCTCGACGCCATTGAAGAATCCAACAGGGACAAACTTGAAGGAGTATTCAGGAACATCGACTTCAACAGCGAGGCCAATCTCGGCAAGACGAAAGACAGGAATCGGCTGTTAAAGCATCTTCTGGAAGATTTCAACAAGCCTCAACTCGACCTGCGGCCGAGCCGGGTTTCGGAAGATGTGATCGGCAACACATATATCTACCTCATTGAAAAATTCGCTTCGGATGCAGGTAAGAAGGCTGGCGAGTTTTATACGCCGCACAAGGTCTCTGAGCTGCTCGCCAAGCTTGTACAGCCCAAGCCAGGTGATCGCATCTGTGATCCGTCGAACGGTTCCGGCGGGCTTCTAATAGAGGCGGCCAAGGAGGTAGGCAGCCGTGATTTTGCGCTCTTCGGCATGGAGGTGAACGGTAGCACATGGGCTCTGGCCCGAATGAATATGTTTCTGCACGGCATGGACAGCGCCCGTATCGAATGGTGCAATGCCCTGACAAATCCGGCATTGGTGGAGAAAGACCGGCTCATGAAGTTCAACATAGTAGTTGCCAATCCGCCCTTCTCCCTCGATAAGTGGGGTGCAGAAGAAGCTGAACATGATCGCTTTAATCGCTTCTGGCGCGGAGTTCCACCCAAGAGCAAGGGTGACTATGCCTTTATCAGCCATATGGTAGAAGCGGCATTGGAAAAGGAAGGGCGGGTAGCAGTGGTTGTGCCTCATGGTGTGCTGTTTCGGGGAGGAGCTGAGGGACGCATTCGCCAGAAGCTGATCGAAGACAATCTGCTCGATGCAGTTGTCGGTCTTCCTACCAATCTATTTCCGACAACTTCTATCCCTGTGGCTATACTGATCTTCGACCGTTCTCGCGAGAAAGGTGGGATAAATGAAGTCCAGAGTGATGTGCTTTTCATAGACGCAAGCAAGGATTATCAGTCAGCTAAGACCCGGAATATTCTGCTGGAAGAACATATTGAGAAGATTGTTGCCACTTATAAGGCCCGCAAAGATGTTGATAAATATGCCCATGTCGCAGCGTTTGAAGAGATCAAAGAAAACGATTTCAATCTTAATATCCCGCGCTATGTTGATACCTTTGAAGAGGAAGAAGAAATAGACGTGGCTGCTGTTCAGAATGAAATAGATCAGATAGAGGGCGAACTGGCTGAGGTTAGAGGCAAGATGAAGAAATATCTCAAAGAGTTGGGGGCGAAATGAGACCATATCGAGGATATCCTCGGAATGGTTTTATGCTCAAGGAGATTCGAAAATGAGTGATAAAAAGAAAATTCAAATTCGCAACAGTACGGCAGAATTTCTTATTTTCACATCACAGGCTGGTGAGAATGGCATTGAAGTTCGCATTGAAGAAGAAACTGTCTGGCTTACACAAAAATTTATCGCAGAGTTGTTTCAGGTCACCGTTCCAACCATTAATGAGCATCTTGACAATATTTATAAGCAGAAGGAACTGTCTCGTGAGGCAACTATTCGGAATTTCCGAATAGTTCAAACAGAAGGGCGCAGACAGGTTGAGCGTAATGTAGATTTCTACAACCTCGACGCCATAATCTCCGTTGGCTACCGTGTCAATTCTTTACGGGCAACCCAGTTCAGACAATGGGCAACGGGTATTTTACGGGACTTTGCCATTCGTGGTTATGTTCTCGATAAAGAACGCCTGAAAAACGGTTCGATTTTTAACAAGAAATACTTTGAAGATCTGCTTGCCGAAATTCGGGAAATCAGGGCAAGCGAAAGAAAGTTCTATCAGAAAATCACGGATATTTACGCCACGGCGATGGACTATCGCGCAGATGCCGAAACAACTCAGATATTTTTTGCCACTGTACAGAACAAGCTTCATTTTGCCATTCACGGACACACTGCCACAGAGCTGATTATGAAAAGAGCGGATAGCGGCAAAGAGCATATGGGATTGACCACTTGGAAAAACTCTCCTAATGGAAAAATCCTCAAACCTGATGTTTCGGTAGCAAAAAATTATTTGACCGAAAAGGAGCTAAAGTCTCTGGATCGTTTCGTAACTATGTATCTTGACTACGCCGAAGATCAGGCTGAACGCAGTATCCCCATGACCATGGAGGACTGGGCGAAAAAACTTAATGCCTTTTTGCAGTTCAATGAACGCGACATCCTCGAAAATCCGGGAACAGTTAGCCAGGCCATTGCCAAATCTTTTGCCGAAAGCGAGTTTGAGAAATACCGGATTGTGCAGGACCGATTGTTTGAGTCTGATTTTGACAAGATGGCAAAGAGACTGGAGAGCGGGGAGTGGAAGAAATAGCCCTAAGCAAAATTGCAACTGTTCAGCAAGGATATACCTTTAAACCTGAGTACCAAGGCAGTGATTCTGGGAAATGGATGTACGTAAAGGTGGGTGACCTTAACTCTCAAGGGAACATAAAGTATGTAACAAGGACTCAAAATTATATTAACGATGATGCTCTTTCAAAAATTAAGGCAAAGCCTTTCTCCGCTGGTAGTATTGTTTTTTCGAGAGTTGGCGCTGCGTTACGACTGAATAACAAACGCATTCTCACCCAAGACTGTCTCACTGACGATAACGTGTTAGTAATAACCGTTACAAATAAAGCAGAATGTTACTCTGAATTCCTGTATTACTGGTTCGAATCGAAAGATCTGCAGCGATTTTGTAATGATGGATCAGTACCAGTTATAAGTGGTAAGAATCTAAAAAAACAAATAGTTTCACTTCCATCACTCTCCGAACAAACTGCCATTGCCTTTCTTCTCTCCACTTGGGATACAGCCATTGAAAAATCAGAAAAACTGATTGAGGCAAAAGAGAAGCGATTTAAAGGGCTGCTAATAAGGTTGATTTCAAATGACAAACATCCGCGTGGCCATATCCGAGACTTTACTTCAGAGGTATCAAAGCGAAATAACGGCCAAGCAGCCGATCGTGTTCTCAGCGTTACCAACAACAGGGGTTTTGTCCTTCCGGAAGACCAATTCGAGCGGCGGGTTGCCAGTAGCGATTTAAGCAATTACAAGATTGTCACCCACGAACAATATGCCTATAACCCTTCCCGTATCAATGTCGGCTCCATTGCCCGTTTGGATAACTGGGATAAGGGTGTCCTTAGCCCAATGTATGTGGTGTTCAAGGTCAATGAAAAAAAGGTGACTTCTGACTTCTTCCTGCATTGGTTGTCGTCACACGAAGCAAAGGCGCGTATCCGCAGGAGCGCGCAAGGCAGTGTACGCGAAACCGTCAGTTTTGCGGACCTCGGCGCAATCCCTTTCCCATTGCCGTCGCTGGCACAGCAACAGCAAATTGCCGAAACTCTCAACACCGCCCGGCAGGAAATCGACCTCCTGAAAAAACAGGCTGAAGCCTATCGCAAACAAAAGCGCGGCTTAATGCAGAAGCTGCTGACCGGCCAGTGGCGTGTGAAAATTAATGATGGGGAAACAATGATATGAACTCCAAGAACAAGCAGCTTAGTAATTCATTCTCGACTGGCGGAGGAGGAGGGAATTTCGAAACCCGCGTCCAGACTGCCTTTGTTGCGCTAATGTTGACTGGTGGATTTGCACCTTGTTTATTACCGCTCTGGCCGATTAAAAAAATTAAGCTTCAAGGGAAATATGCAGGATATGATACCGATGACTTAATTGTTTTTGCGAAAAGCCCTGACGCCGAAAAAGAAATAAAACTGATCGGACAGATCAAACATTCACTCAAAATAACCGAGGGCGATAAGATATTTGGGGAAGTACTCCAGGCTGCTTGGAGTGATTTCAAAAACCCTAAAGTTTTTATAGAAGGATCAGACTCAATTGCACTCATTACCGGCCCCTTAAGCGCCACAGACATAGAAGATGTTCGCACAATCCTTGAATGGGCGCGTCACTCAGAAAGCGCGGAGGATTTTCTAACGAAAGTCGATCAGGCCAATTTCAGCAGCAAGGTTAAAAGAAATAAGTTGAGGGCATTTCGGGTTCAGCTAAAAAAAGCAAATGGCGATATAGATGTTTCAGATGATGATCTTTGGCGATTCATGAAGAGTTTTCATCTTCTGGGGTACGATTTGGATATCAAAGCTGGGGTTACCCTTTCACTGCTCCAGTCTCTGATCTGCCAGTATTCCCAGGAGAACGCTCATGCCCTGTGGACGCGGCTTGTCGATGAAGTGCAATTCTCGAATCAGAATGCCGGAACTATCACACTGAATTCGCTCCCGGAGGAACTTCGAGCATCATTTCGACGACGGGTTATAGAGACGATCCCTGTTGATTTCGCACGAACGCCATCTGTCTCAACAATAGTTAATTGGAGCCAGTTTTCTTTTGCCTCCGAATTGGCAATTACTAATCTCCTGGGCTCGTGGGATGATAAATATGAGGCAGATAAGGCGATTATAGGGCATCTTGCGAATGAAAACTTCGCCAATTGGATTTCCAAAATACGGGAGATTCTGCAACATCCCGAAAGCCCACTTACCCTGAAGAACGGAAAATGGGCAGTTGATAGACGGTTGGAAGTGTGGCAAACACTCGGAGCAAGGCTGTTCGATGACAATCTGGACAGATTTCAAGAGTGTGTTGTCCGCATTCTCACAGAGCGTGATCCTCAGTTTGAGTTACGCCCTGATGAGAGATATGCGGCAAGCATTTACGGCAAAGTTCTTATACATTCCAATTCCCTGAGAAAAGGTTTGGCTGAGACTCTGGCGCTTCTCGGCAGTCACCCAAAAGCTTTGACCAACTGCTCATTGAATAAACCAGAAACAATCGCTGTCCTTGCCGTCAGAAATATCCTTGATAATGCGGATTGGGTTCTTTGGGCAAGCCTGAACAACTTGCTACCTATGTTTGCTGAGGCAGCTCCTGGGGAGTTCCTTGATGCGGTTGAAGCTGCATTGCAACGAACGCCTTGCCCCTTTGATGAGCTTTTTTTGCAAGAAGGAAATGGAATTACTGGCAGAAACTATATGACCGGTTTGCTCTGGGCACTGGAAACCCTCGCATGGGATGAAAAATACTTAGCGCGAATAGTTGTAGCTCTTGGTGAATTGGCGTCTCGTGATCCAGGTGGCAACTGGGCGAATCGTCCCGCCAATTCGCTTACAACAATTTTTCTCCCTTGGTTTTCTCAAACAACTGCGTCGGTTGAAAAACGCAAAGTTGCAGTTAGGACGCTCCAGAAAGAGGTTCCGGAAATCGCTTGGCAAACTCTGCTAAGTCTGTTGCCAAATCAGCATCAGATGTCCATAGGCACACATAAGCCTGTCTGGCGGGAACCAATTCCTGAAGACGTGGCGAAAGGAGTTAGCCAACAAGAGTACTGGGATCAGGTTTCCTACTATGCCGACATGGCGGTTGAAATCGCCAATACAGATATAGCTAAACTCACTGAGCTGATCGGGAATCTCCACAATTTACCGCAGCCTGCTTTTGACAAACTTCTGGGACATCTTGAATCTGAAGAAATTGCTAATAAGCCAGAAGAAGAGCGGCTTCCACTGTGGGCTAAGCTTGTCATATTTGTTTCAAAGCACAACAAATATGCGGATTCAGAATGGGCGTTGAATTCTGAGATGATTGAGAAAATCGAAAAAATTGCTGAACGTCTTGCACCACAAAACCCTTTGAATCTATACAGACGGCTTTTCAGCGGTAGGGATTTCGAGCTGCATGAAAAAATTGGGGATTGGGAGGATCAGCAAAGGAAGCTGGAGAAACGACGCCAGCACGCTATTCAAGAAATTGTCACAACTCACGGACTCGAAACCGTAATTAAGTTCGCGGAGGCTGTCGAGTCATCCTTACATGTCGGGCTTTGTCTTGGTCTCATTGATGATGTGAATACGGATTCTGTAATTCTGCCGAAATTACTGGAAACGGAAAATAGCAAACTTGCGCAATTCGCGAGCGGCTTTGTATGGGGCCGGTACCGAAGCCAAGGATGGGTATGGGTTGATAAGATTGACACTTCAGGTTGGTCAACGGAAGAAAAAGGGCAATTTCTGTCGTACCTCCCTTTTACGTACGAGACCTGGAAGCGTTCGGATGAACTCTTGAGAGAAAATGAGTCTGAGTACTGGAGCAAAGCCAGCGTGAATCCTTATCAAGCTGAAGGTGATCTGAACTTGGCAATCGACAAGTTGGTTGAGCACGGAAGGCCGAACGCGGCGATTAGCTGTTTATACAGGATATTGAATGACAAACAACCATTGAATATAGAGCAAACAGTAAAAGCTTTACTTGCAGCAGTCTCGTCGGGCGAGCATGCCAATTCGATGAATGTATATAACACCCTTGAGATAATCAAAACATTACAGAATGATCTTAACACCAATCCCGATGATCTTTTCCAGATTGAGTGGGCCTATTTGCCACTTCTGGATCGACACCAAGATGCCTCACCGAAGCTATTGGAACACCGGCTGGCTACTGACCCTAATTTCTTTTGTGAGGTAATTCGTCTAATTTACCGATCTAAATATGAAGAAAATTCCGATAAAGAACCGACTGAGCAGCAAAAAGCAATCGCTGCCAACGCGTACCGTTTGCTTCGAGAATGGCGCACCCCGCCGGGCATCCAGCCTGATGGGACTTTTTCAAGAGACCACTTCAATAAATGGCTTGCTTCGATCAAGGAGGCATGTTCTGCGTCCGGGCATCTCGATGTGGCACTTTCCCATGTAGGAAATGTTCTCATTCATTGCCCGCCAGATCCGGATGGCCTTTGGATTCATCACGCTGCAACTGCAGTTCTGAATGCTAAAGATTCCGAGAAGATACGAAACGGGTTTCGTATGGGAATCTTCAATTCACGTGGAGTTCACCGGGTAGACCCGACCGGAAAACCAGAGAAAGAACTTGCCGCCAAATATAGACAGCAAGCCAATGAAGTTGAGAACCATGGGTATCAACGATTTGCAGCTACGATCAGGGATTTGGCTGATTCATATGACCGGGAGGCTAAACGCATTGTCACAGAACATACGCATGAGGACAGTCTATGACACAATACACAGGGCTTTCGAAAGAAAGGAGTTTGACAAATGCCTGACCAGGAAAGTCTGATTCCTAAACACGGTGGCTACCGTAAGCTGAAGAGTTTTCAGCTTGCGCAGCTTGTTTATGATGTGACGGTGCGGTTTTGTGACCGTTATGTTGAGAAGCGTTCACGGACGCATGATCAGATGGTCCAAGCTGCGCGAAGCGGCGTCCAGAATATTGCCGAAGGCAGCCAGGCCTCCGGCACCTCGAAAAAGACCGAACTGAAACTTACGAATGTGGCCCGCGCAAGTCTGGAAGAACTGCGCCTTGATTATGAGGATTTTTTGCGTCAGCGGGGCTTACCGATCTGGAATCGAGAAGACCCGCGCCGTGCGGCGCTGATCGCCCGGCGGCCGACAACCGCAGATGCGGTTGCTGAATGGGTGAAGGAAGTGAAGAGCAAAGAAGAAAGTGGACAGCATGGGCAAGGTGGACAACCGAATGGACAAGCAAAAAAGTCCACGTCGTCCACAACGTCCACTCAGTCCACTCAGTCCAAAGGTTTTCCTTCGTCCACCTTTCCTGAAATCGCGGCCAATGCCGCGCTGGTTTTGATTGCAGTTGCTTGTAGCCTGCTGGACCGCCAATTGGCGGCGCAGGCTGAAGCATTTGAAAATGAAGGCGGTTTTACAGAGCGGTTATACAAAACTCGCAGCCAGACCAGGAGACGCACATGAAAAGCTTCCGCTTCAACGAAAAATATCTCTCCCAAATCCCTGCGTTGCAGCAGCTCATCAATCTTGGGTTTACGTATCTTACACCCGAACAGGCTCTGGCTGAGCGGCAGGGAAAGTTCGGTAGCGTACTGTTAGAAGAGATTCTTCGCAACCAACTCAAGGTTATCAACCATATCCAGTACAGAGGCCAGGAATATCTGTTCAGTGAGGAAAACATACAGTCCGCTATCCAGAAGCTGAAGAATGTGAAGTGGGATGGCCAGCAAAAGACGAATGAGGCGGTCTATGATCTCCTGACTCTGGGAACGGCGCTGGAGCAATCCATCGAAGGCGATTCCAAGAGCTTTACCCTGCGCTATATCGACTGGGTGGACCGAAAAAACAATATCTTCCATGTTACAGCTGAGTATAGTGTCGAGCGCACCAGGAGCGACGAGACAGCCCGACCCGATATTGTACTCTTCGTAAATGGTATCCCATTTGTAGTAATCGAATGCAAGTCGCCGAAGGTAGAAGTGGAGCAGGCGGTTTCACAGTGCATTCGTAACCAGCAGGATGAGTATATACCGAAGCTCTTCTCGTATGTGCAACTCGTTATGGGAGTCAACAAGAACGCCGCCATGTATGCAACAGCCGGGACAGCAAGGAAGTTCTGGAGCGTCTGGCAGGAACTGCGGGATAAGGAAAAGGAAGTCGAGGCCTGCATCGGAAAATCGCTGATGCCTGAAGATAAAGACGCGCTATTTTCCGGAGACTTTGCTGTAGCGCGCAAATTCTTTGATGCCATGGAGGAAGAAGGCGGGAGGCGTGTGACAGAGCAGGATAAAACCATCTACAGCCTCTGCCGGCCTGAGCGTCTGTTGGAGCTTGCCCACAGGTTCACCATCTTTGACGGAGGCATAAAGAAGATAGCCCGCTATCAACAGTATTTTGTTATCAAGTCAACGATCGAGCGGGTGAAGCAGTTTGATGCCGAAGGACGCCGCAAGGGCGGTATCATCTGGCATACGCAGGGGTCGGGAAAATCTCTTACCATGATCTGGCTTGCCAGAAACCTCGCCCTTGATCCCGATATCCCTAATCCTCGTATTGTGCTTGTGACTGACCGGGTGGATTTGGATAGGCAGCTCAGCAACACCTTTGCCGCCTGCGGGCTTGATAAGCATAGGGCAAAAACCGGGCGAGACCTTTTGGAGTTGGTTTCTGAAAAGAAAGCTGCCATAGTTACCACCTTGATTCACAAGTTCGACAAGGCGCTTAACGTGAAAAAATACCGGGAGGAATCCGTCGATATTTTTATGCTGGTTGATGAGGCGCACCGCACTCAGTTTAAGAATTTGCATGCACGGATGCGGCAGATGTTTCCGAATGCGTGCTACCTGGGCTTTACCGGAACGCCACTAATGAAAAAAGAGAAGAACAACTTTATCAAATTCGGCGGTCTGATCGAGCCGCACTATTCGATCCGGCAGGCAGTGAAAGACAAGCAGGTTGTGCCGTTACTCTATGAGGGCCGCTATGTGGAAATGGAACAGAACAAGGCTGCAATTGATCTTTGGTTTGATCGTCACACTCAGGGGCTTACCCAAGAGCAGAAGGCAGACCTGAAAAAGAAATATTCCCGGTCCGAGATGCTGAACAAGGCAGACAAAGTCATTTATATGCGGGCCTTTGACATCAGCGAGCACTTTCGCCAGAACTGGCAAAACACCCCATTCAGGGCCCAGTTGGTCGCACCAAGCAAGTTGTCGGCGCTGCAGTATCATGCATTCCTGAACGAGTTCGGACATGTCACCTCAGAAGTGATCATATCTCCGCCGGATACACGGGAGGGTTTTGAAGAGGTTGAAGCCGGGCCGGTAGATGAGGTTGTGCAATTCTGGCAGAAGATGATGAAGAGATACGGCTCTGAGGAAGAATACAACAAACAGATCGTCAGCCAGTTTCTGTATGGAGAACAACCGGAAATATTAATCGTGGTAGATAAATTACTGACAGGCTTTGATGCGCCGCGAAATACGATCATGTATCTTTGCCGCACTCTGAGGGAGCATACGCTTTTGCAGGCAATTGCCCGTGTGAACCGGCTCTATGAGGACGAAACTCTGGGCGCAGAAAAGGAGTTTGGCTATATTGTTGACCACGCCAGTATCCTCGGAGAGTTGGATCAAGCCTTAACTATGTATGCCGATGCCGGTCTGGAGGACTTTGACGAGCAGGACATAGAGGGCACTCTCACGTCAATCCATCAGGAAGTTGCTAAACTTCCACAGGTTTACTCCGATCTCTGGGACCTCTTTAAAGAAGTAAGAAACCGGTACGATGAAGAGGCATATGAGTTGTTGTTGGGCGATGATGCATTACGGGCGGAGTTTTATCAGCGATTGTCAGACTACAGTAATATGCTTGCGCTGGCGTTATCCACAGAACAGTTTGTAATGAATACACAGGATGAAAAGCTAACTGAGTATAAGAATACCCTCAAGCGATTCCATAACCTTAAGGCCGCGGTCAAACTCCGCTATGCCGAAGCTATTGACTATCGGGATTATGAGCCGAAGATTAAGAAGTTGCTCGACACCCATATCCAGGCAAACCAGGTTGTCAGATTAAATGAGCCAGTGAATATTTTTGACGATAAAGTGTTTGGCATGGTGAAGGAGGAGCAGAGCGCATATGGAATTAAGACAACAGCTGCACGGGCCGATGCGATCGCGCATGCCACAAAGAAGGTCATTACTGAAAAGATGGAGGAAGACCCTGCCCTTTACGAAAAGTTTTCAAAGCTTATCCAGCAGGCGATCGATGAATTCAGGGCCAAACGGATTTCCGATCTGGAATACCTGCATAAAGTGTCGGCGCTTCGTAACAAGGTAGTTGCCCGTGAGCATGATAATATCCCTGCTAAGCTGGTTGGTGATGAGAATGCCCAGGCTTTTTTCGGAATATTAAAACCCTTTTTTGACCAGCAAGAGCTTGATGAGTCGCAATGTGATGAAATATCAGCTGATGCGGCAATTGCAATTCATAATATCCTGAAGCGCAACTGGAAAGTCCATTTTTGGGATGATACCGACACACGGAAACTTGCAGAGGATGAAATTGATGATTTTCTTTACGACGAGATTAGGGGAGTGCGCGGTATTGCGCTTACCACGGAACAAATGGATGAAATTATTGAACGCTCAATGCAGCTGGCGCGGCATAGGATGCAGCGATGAATAATTACAGCGGGCATATTACCTATGGCGGAGAGAAGCTACCTTTTGATGTCTTCTATACGGATAGAAAGACCTTGGAGATAGCGGTACACCCTAATAGTCGAGTGACTGTGAAAGCGCCGAAGGAGACACTTCCAGAGATGATCCGCACCCGCCTTGACAAGCGCGCCCGCTGGATTACAAAACAGATTAACTATTTTCGCAAGTTTGAACCTCGTACGCCAGCCCGCCGTTATATCGGTGGTGAAACCCACTTGTTTCTCGGCAGGCAATATCGCTTGAAGATAAAAGCACATCAAGACAATGCTGTTAAACTAAAAGGTCCATATTTCTTCATAATGACGCCGGACCCCCACAAGCCCGATAAAATAAAGGATCTCCTCGATGAATGGTATAAGGAGCACGCTCGACTGATATTTTCTCGGCGCCTTGAACAATGCTATAAGCGCGCAGCAAAACTAAGAGTCCCGTTTCCAATAATCCGGCTCAGAAAAATGGTCAAAAGATGGGGAAGTTGCAGCAAGTCGGGAGACATCCTGCTGAATACGGCACTTGTAAAAGCACCGCTCTATTGCATAGATTACGTAATAATGCACGAGCTCTGTCACTTGAAAGTTCATGCTCATAATAACGGATACTCCAAACTGCTTTCGAAATGCCTGCCGGATTGGAAGGAAAGGAAAGCGCGGCTTGAGAGCGTATTCATATAGGAAACGTTCAGGTCTTCGAGCAAAGAGAGGCAGTTTGCTGAAGGGAGAAAAATGGATATCGAATATCACTATTATATCACTTTCATTATTGCGCTGAGGGCTGGCTTCAGGAAGGAACAGGCGTACAAAATCGCTTATTCCAGCCAGTATACAGATGATAACGATACGTCGTATAAGATAAACGAAGGGCAGGTGGATGCGTATGAGAATTACATCAGCCAGACAATGGATATTACGAAACCCCAGGAGGAACGCCTGCGGATTTATCCGTTATTCCATTTTATGCCCGGAACTTCAAACGAAATATGGCAATCTTCGCCTGACAGGAAAGACGGGAAGTTCCATCTGCTGAACGCTACCCCTAATAACCAAAATGCTGCTACACTCCTAAATGATGCTCTACTATCCGGAAATGTCTCCCGGATAGGTATAGCTACGCACATGTTTGCCGACACATTTGCCCATCAGAACTATGTCGGGTTTAAGGACGAATTTAACGCCATGAAGGGTTTTCTTCAGGGGTTATTGCCGAACATAGGTCATGCCGATGCAAAGCATAGCCCGGACATCCCCAATCTCATGTGGAAAGACGCGCGGTTAACTTCGAAATACAACTTGAGGAAAAACAAGGAGATTTTCCTTACGGCTACGGGATGCATTTTTGACCAATATCGCAGTGTACTCAAACCGCTGGATGCCGATGCCGCCAAATCTGCCCTCCTTGCCGATATAGGAAATGCCATTGGAAATGAAGTGGAGGCCGATAAGAATGTGCTCCGGTCGCAACGGCATACGATGTATAAAGAGCTTCTAAAGGACAGTTTCATAGAATATAATGAAGACGACTGGTTTGATGAAGCAGTGCGATATGCAAGAGATCCTTTGACGATAGGCACTTCAAACATCAGGACCCTGTATTTCTGGAGGGATGGCTATCGAGAGAGCGACTGGTACCTTTTCCAGGAGGCGGTCAGAGAACATCAGAACAAAGCATTGGCGGTTCTTAGCCCAACCTTTGACAGAATGGAAGTGGCGAAGTTAGATAACTGGTGATAGATGAAACTTGGTCAAATCGGCTTCTGGGTTAAGATAGAGTCGCAATTTACTATGCATGCGGCTTTGATGAGGTTCCCTCTGTGAGAAAAATCCCAGAGAGACACAATAGTTCAAATGGTAATCAGCTGTTTTCATTGTGGTTAGAACCTCTCTATTAGCAGGTGCTATACGTATTCTATGAAACATTATTCATGGCGGAACTCGGATGCAGCAAACTCAGCCGTGCCATTCAGATGCTCCTCTCTACGAGTCTTCGACAAGCCGATGCCATTCATCAACCGGCTTTCCGTCAATGCTGTGGGCGTAATATTTCATAAGCAATTAGCTGTCAGCCGTCAGTAAAAAGTAATCGGCTTTCAGCCCTCCTTATCTCTATTGAATCCGATTTTACGTTTTTTCGGTTCAGGTGGAACCATCAGTTGGCGGATGGCATTAAAGATCGTTTTGATCTCGTCATCATGTTTTCCTATCTTTCGTTCAAGCTGTGCCAATTTGTGCGCCAGCTCTTTATGCGTTAGGATCATTTCACGAAGTCTCGTAAAGGTTCTCATTATCTGAATGTTGACTTCAACTGCTCGCTCACTGCTTAGAACGCTGGACAGCATTGCCACCCCATTTTCCGTGAAAGCATAGGGTCTTTTCCTTAATCCCTTTTTCTCTTTATTGGATATCACAATTTGTGATTTCCAATTTTCCATTTCTTCCGTTGTAAACTGAAACATAAAGTCTTCAGGGAAACGGTTAAGGTTCCTTCTCACAGCCTGATTCAAAGTCCTTGTTTCCACACCGTAAAGAGTCGCCAAATCTCTGTCCAGCATCACCTTCTTGCCCCTAAGTAAATATATCTTGCTTTCAATAATCTGTTGTGGAACAACCTCCATTTCAACCCCCTATGTTTTCGTTAAAAGTCCTTATTTGTTATAAAAAGTCGAATACTTCCGCATATCATGCCGCAGCCCTGCCAGATATCCCCACGTCCCGCACCCGAATTCCGCCGCGAACGATGCAGCGTTCCTCTTGGCCGGGGACAGTCCCGATTCGGAGCCTGCCCCAATTGAGGGGACTCCGCTTCGCTCCGCCCGTGCGATTTCGGTTGTCGCAGCTTCGCCGAGCATTGAGAATATCAACTCAAGATCAGTCATATGGTCTCTCAGGTTTTCACGCTTCAGTCCCTTAAATTTTTTGTGCTGACCTGGTGTTATTCCAAAAGCAGCCTTTGCAATTTCAACTGTCCGATTTTTTCGGACACTTCAACATAACCCTCCGCTGTCAGCTTGTTTTTCAAGTCATTCCAGTATTTTCTTGGCCTATCAGTACCGGACAGCACCTCTACAACATCGACAATGGAAAACCACCATTCATTTTTATAAATCGTTTTCCTGACCTCTTTGCCCCTGAAAACAGCAATGTTCGTTTCCAAATTTGGCTCTCCTTTATTTCTTCTGATTTGATGCCCGTCTTACCAGCATAAGACCATACCTCGCTACCATATTACCACTGCCACTCCCCCAAATAATGTCCTACGTTTTATTTCTTAATTTTTCAATTCAGATTTCTGATAAACCCTTCAACATCTTTCTTGTTAAGAATTCGCAAAACTATAGCGCGATTGCCTTCAATCATATAGAACACCCGGGACTTGTCCACTCTGAGCCTGTAATAATCTGAATTCGTCCCTTTGATTTTTTTGATTGCTTTTCCTCTGGGAAAAGGGTTGTCCCTGAGTGCCTGTAATGCCCGAACAATCTTTCCGCAAACACTGTCGCTAAAGCCGTCAAGGTCTTTCATCGCAGGGGGTGAAAGGACGATCTGAAACTTATCCACGCTTTTTTTTCCTTTTAGACAGGTAATCTTCCAATTTCACGCCGCCCTTGCTCCGGTACTCTGCTTGCGCTTCTGCGAGCATGTCCTGAAGACCGGCGCTCTTTTCGAGGAGATAGTCTTCAAAGTCCTCCTCCGAGATCGCAGTGACAATTGCCCGCGGCTTGCCGTTTGAGGTAATAATCACCGCCTCTTTCTCGGCATTTCTCAATACCTCGGATGTCTTGTTCTTGAGTTCCCTAACATTCGCGAATTTCATTGATTGCCTCCATGTAGCTACATTTGTAGCTACTATGCCATATATCGTGGATCTTGTCAAACGGTTTCACCGTACCAAACGTAATCCTTCGGTTACGGGTATAATCCCCTCCTTCTCTTCCATGCCTCGCTCCCATGTTGCCACCCTTACTCCCCCAAGTGATATCCAATGTATGGTGCACTACGAGAAAATTCTACTCTATAAAAGATTGTTAAGCAACTTTAAAGCAACGATTTCTGCTGACGGACGACTATACTCTAAGACCACAAAACAGTCGGATGATTTTGTGTATCCTCTATACTCAGTTTTTAAAAAGTGTTAGTATATCCGGGCGGTTGGGAGTCTTCTGTTTTTTTAAGCGCATAATTTAGTAATACTTAATAATTTTATAAGGGGGACAGGATATGCCGGGAAGGGATGACATCAAGAAGGTAATGATTATCGGGTCGGGTCCTATTGTGATAGGGCAGGCATGCGAGTTCGATTATTCAGGGACACAGGCGTGCAAAGCGTTGAGAAATCTCGGATATGAGATCGTCCTGGTGAACTCGAATCCTGCAACCATCATGACAGATCCGGGAATGGCCGATGCTACCTATATAGAGCCGCTGACTGTAGAGTCGATGCAGCGTATCATCGAAAAGGAAAAACCTGACGCTATCCTTCCGAATTTGGGAGGACAAACAGGGCTGAACCTTTCTGCCGAACTTTCCCGCAGGGGAATACTCGATGCACATGGAGTGAAAATTATCGGGGTTCAGGCGGATGCCATAAAGCGGGGTGAGGACCGCATCGCATTCAAGGAAACAATGAACATGCTCGGCATCGAAATGCCGAAAAGCGAACCTGCGTTCAATGTCGAGGAAGCGGAAGCAATTGTTGCACAACTGGGCTTCCCTGTAGTTATCCGCCCTGCGTATACCATGGGCGGCACAGGCGGAGGGCTTGTATACAATCTGGAGGAACTGAGAACTGTTGCAAGCCGAGGCCTGTCAGCGAGTCTTATCGGGCAGATATTAATAGAGGAATCCGTACTCGGGTGGGAGGAACTCGAACTGGAAGTGGTGCGCGACGCAAAGAACCAATGCATAACGGTCTGCTTCATCGAGAATGTTGATGCAATGGGAGTCCATACCGGC
>JAGVOC010000230.1 GCA_020052975.1 Desulfobacterales bacterium
CGGATATCCGACGATGAACGCCTCCGGGAAGACGATCACTTTTGCGCCGGTGGCAGCGGCTTCTCCGATCAGGCGAACTGCCTTGTCAACACAGGCTTCCGTATCGAATGGCACCGCTGCCGCTTGCACTACGGCAACCTGAACCGTTGTCTCTTTCGTAGACGATGTCATTTGCACAAGGCCTCCCTCTCTTTATCGGTCGGCGCGTCTCCGCGGACGATGGCGCTGGCGCCGCCCAACAAGTTATTCTAAAGTTTCCGGATAATTCCACTACGCAGTGGATTCATCCGGTGTCACACAAAATTTTAACAGCCTTCCATCATCTGGAACCTATTTTAATCATTAAAGATTATAATAAATTACTTAACAAGTATTTCGCAACCATTTAATTTAATCATCAGATGCGAAATGCCCTATACATCTGAAGTTTTATATATCAATCAGGCAAAAGCCTCCGCCATACGCTATTTTTTCACTTACAAAAATTCCACCGAGATTTTCACACCTAGACCACCACGGCTCAGAACATGGGTGTAAATCAACATGGATAACAATTTCCGGGTAACAAACTAATGCGTATATGTGATGCGTCCGGCAGGGCGCATGGGAATTTTGATGGGTCTGTTGCAAAGCGGACTTAAAGAATCACATTATACCTATTTTGTCAATTAATTATGAGGGGATTATTAAAGAATAGAGATAGCACAATAGGGCGTTTCAGGATGGAAACTGACTTTATATATTGCATGAACTACGCGGCTTTAAGTTCGCGAGCATGAAGTATCTCATTGGGGTTCATAGATCGTACATCATCTGACTTAAGCGTTATGACCGCGATGGTTCTGCCTTTTCCACTGACAAATTCAACTTCAAATGCCTTACCATCCTTGTAGTAATGTACAACAGCGCCTATATCTCCACGACTTAATCCATATTCCGGAAAGTCTTTGGTAAGCACGACTGTTTCCAATTCTTCAATCATTGTTGTCTCCTTTCATTCTTTATTTATCGGATAAGCTGTTACGAGATGGGGATAAACTTCCCCTGTTTCAAATATCCATATCGTACGCACCCGCGCCCTGATTCCGGTTGGCGAAATTATTTCCCCGTCGACAAGATACTTTGTTCCGAAAGAGGTATCGATTGTTTCGGTAACTTCATTCGAGGTAATTATTGCAATCAAATCATTCCTCAGATGATCGGCATTTGCCACGCTGTAACCAAGAGATTTGAAATATTTGGCCTTCGCATTTCCTACCGGATGCGTTTCAGATAAAAGGTAAGCGGTGAGCTTTCCATCCTGAACGACAGCATCCCGATTTCCAGGAAGTTTCATATTTATTGATCTTTCATTACAATATACACAGAAAAATTAGCCCGTGCAAAGTCTTTTTAAAGCCTTTTTTACAGCCAAAGGCTATCAGAATAGGGGTTTAAAGTCAAACTGTGCGGAAATGGTTGACGGGGAAGTGAATATTTCATAAAGTGTAATGAAATTAAAGGTTTTATACAACTATCTCATATTACAGGAGAAGCCGATAATGATAGCGGAGATTCTTTCGACGGGCGATGAGGTGCGTTCAGGAGCGCTGATAGACAGCAACTCGGCCCATATCGCCGAAGTTCTGGAAGAGGCGGGTCTTGAGGTTACAAGGCACAGCACCGTTGGTGACGATCTTGCCGCCATATCTTCCATTATAAAAGAGATTGCCGGCAGGGCAGGTGTCGCTGTCGTGACAGGCGGCCTCGGGCCGACGACGGATGACATTACGTCTGAAGCCGCCGCAATGGCAGCAGGTACGGAGCTCTGCGAGGATGATTCGGCTCTTTTGTCGATTGAGAATTTTTTCAAGAAGAGACAACGACTTATGAATCCTTTGAACAAAAAGCAGGCCATGCTTCCGAAAGGTTCGAAATTTCTTGAGAACCCTGTCGGGTCAGCCCCGGGATTTGCGGTCAGAATAGAAAACTGCCTTTTTTTCTTTCTTCCCGGTGTTCCTTCGGAGATGAAGAAGATGCTTTCGGAGAAGGTAATACCGGAAATACACGCGCTTCAGGGAGGTGTCAGGGAATACAGTCTTGTCAGGAATATATCGACATTCGGCCTTACGGAGGCAGCGGTAAACGAGAATCTTTTGAGTGTTATCGATGATTATCCGGGCATCAAGCTGGGCCTGCGGGCTACTTTTCCCGAAATACACGTGAAACTGTATGCAAGGGGAAAAGATGAAAAAAAAGTTATGGAACTTCTTGAAAGGGCGACCGGAAGCGTTCTTAATAAGCTGGGCAACAGGGTTCTTTCAACAAAAGGGGAGCCGATGGAGGTGGTAGTCGGTAACCTTCTTAAAAGCAAGAATGCAACCCTTGCAGTTGCTGAGAGCTGCACAGGAGGCCTTGTTTCAAATATGTTTACAAATGTTCCGGGAAGCTCGGACTATTTCCTTTTTTCGGGTATCACATATTCAAATGAATCAAAAATAAAGATGCTTGGAGTTCAGCAGTCGATAATTGAGGAGCACGGGGCCGTGCATGAAGAGACGGCAAAAGAGATGGCAGTCTGCGTAAGAAGAATTGCAGGTGCAACATACGGGCTTTCAACGAGCGGAATTGCCGGGCCGGCAGGCGGAACGGAGGGGAAGCCGGTAGGAACTATTTGCATCGGCCTTGCGACTTCAGCGGAGGCAAAGGGGTTTCGGCTCAATTTTCAGTTCGGGGATCGTCTGATGAATAAAAAAGTGTTTGCCGTAACGGCGCTTGATCTTTTAAGAAGGGAACTTCTCAAGTAAAATATTTACAGTCCGGAGCTTATGATGGGTATATTCTTTGCCGTTTTGGGTTTGATATCAGCTTTATATATTATTTTAGTGTTTATATCTGTTTATGTTGTTCACCAGTTCCCAAGGAATCCGGTCAGCGACAGGCCGGACTGGGGCAGTGTCAGAGATGCAATAATTCCGGCACAAAATGAAGGATTTCTTGAGGTGTGGAGAATTGAACCGGAAGGCAGATCAAAAGGCATTGTTCTTTTTGCACATGGCTGGGGACGGAACAGGGATCGCATGGTCGGGAGAGCCAGGATTTTCAGGGAATGGGGTTTTACTGCCGTCATACACAGCGCAAGGGATCACGGAGGGTCGAGCCGGTGTAAATTCATGAATGCCGTAAAATTTGCGGAAGATATCGAATCGGTCATGGACTGGATAGGTGAACCTGTCCTGCTTTACGGTCATTCGGCAGGATCGGCAGGGGCAATAATTGCCGCAAGCAGAAATCATGGCAGGATAAAGATTCTTTTCCTTGAAGCCTCATATGCTTATACGAAAGAGGCTCTTCGCAGCCTTTACAGATGGTTCAATACTTTCTTCGGGATATTTTTTGCGCCTGCCATCCTTTTTTCGATGGATATCTTATATAAAAACAATATTGACAGCGTTAGCCCTGCGCTCCTTGCACCCGGAATAAAAATTCCTGTAATGCTTATTCACGGAGAAAAAGACGCGCGCTTTCCCCTGAGGTTTGCGGAAAAACTGAATAACAGTTTTGCGCCGGGACGAGCCGAGCTTTTTGTGGCTAAAGGGGCAGACCACAGCGATTCAAGCCGTACTCCGGGATATAGGGAAGCCGTCAGGAATTTTCTTGACCGGCATCCGGTATATGATTAAAGGGTCCGAGGGCTCAAGGGTTCGAGTGGTTAAAATTTTACTTTTCCCAAGAGTATCAAATTTTGATCTTGTTTCGAATTTCGATATTCAAATTATGGACCTGGGGATTATATGAGCGGCATCAATATGTTAAATGCCGGCTGGCTTATTGATGGCAGCGGTGGTCCCGTCAGGAAAAACATCAGTCTTGGCATTGAAAACGGGCGAATTGTTTCTATAACCGATTCCGGCGCCGGAGATACCGCTGCGTACGTAACAACAGATTTGAGTTCATCAACTATTCTGCCATGCCTTATCGACAGCCATGTTCATCTTTGCATGTCCGGAACGGAAGACCCGGTTGCCCGTGAGAAACAGCTCGGAGCTGATTTTGATAAAATAAAGAGCTTGATTTCGGATAATATAAAGCGGCATTTATCGTACGGTGTATTGGCGGTCCGTGACGGGGGCGACAGATATGCGCATGCTTTGCGCTACAGGAATGAGTCTCCTGATATTAAAAAGGCGCCGATTGGCATCAGGGTTGCGGGAAGGGCATGGCACCGTGCCGGAAGATATGGCGGCCTGATAGGGAGACCGCCGCAGGAGAATCATTCCCTTGCGGAAGCGGTAAAAACGGATCCTGAAGAGAAGGACCATATAAAGATAGTAAATTCCGGTTTAAACAGCCTGAAAGAATTCGGGAAGGAGACTCTCCCGCAATTTGGCGCCGAAGAGCTGTCGGATGTTGTAAAAATTGCCCTAAAATGCGGACGCAGGGTAATGGTTCATGCAAACGGTAAAAAGCCGGTTGCCGTTGCACTGGAAGCCGGATGTGATTCCATAGAGCACGGTTTTTTCATGGGCGCTGAAAACCTGAAAATAATGGCTGAAAAAGGCATTGTCTGGGTTCCGACCGCCTGCACCATGAAGGCATACGCAGAGTATATGAAGCCCGAAAGCATTGAGCATGAAGTTTCGCGCATGAATCTTGATCACCAGCTCGAACAGATTTCAAAGGCAAGGGAGCTTGGTGTTACAGTCGCCCTCGGGACGGATGCGGGAAGTATTGGCGTGCATCACGGATCGGCTGTAATGGAGGAACTTAAATTGCTGATTACCGCAGGTTATTCATTGCCGGAAGCCATAAGGTGCGCATCCTGTAATGGAGCAAGACTGCTTGGAATAGAAGACTTTGGAGTTATTTCAAAGGGTATGGCGGCGACATTTATTGTGGTAAAAGGCGATCCTTCAAAGCTTCCGGATTCTCTGTCGGCGATTCAGGCGATATACATCAACGGCAAGTCCGCATCGGGCGGATTTAAATGGAATTAAAGGATAAATAATTTGGGCATAAAAAAAGGCGGGTTGATTGAACTTGAAATAACAGGCATGGCCTTTGGCGGAAAAGGTATAGCTAAAGTTGACGGGCTTGCCGTTTTTGTTGAACATGCCGTTCCTTTAGACCGGGTAAATGCGCGCATATTGAAAAAAAAGAAGAGTTTTGCGGAGGCGGCAGTAGTGGAAATCCTTGAACCATCTCCTTACAGAACAAAGCCGCCCTGTGAGTACAGCGGTTTTTGCGGAGGCTGCAAATGGCAGTTTCTGCAGTATGACCGGCAGCTTCATTACAAGAGGCAGCATGTCGAAGAATCTCTGGAACACATCGGCCTTATAAAAGGTGTCTCCGTGCACCCGGTGATTCCGTCGGGAAAGATATTCGGCTACAGGAACAAGATGGAGTTTTCGTGTTCGGACAGAAAATGGCTGCTTCCTTCCGATTTTGCTATGGGAGAAAAAAGCATGAGTTTTGCCCTGGGTCTTCATGTTCCCGGAACATTTGATAAAGTGCTTGATATCAGGGCATGTCTTCTCCAGCCGGAAGAAGGAAACATGATTCTTGAGGACGCGAAGGCTTTCATGAAAAATTCGGGGGTTCCCCCTTACGGGATTAAATCCCATGAAGGATTCTGGCGTTTTCTGATGCTCAGGAATTCTGCCGCAAACGGAAACTGGATGGTGAACATGATAACTTCCACCGAAAACCGGAAAATAGTTGAGCCACTTGCCGCTTTGCTAACGGAAAAATATCCCGGTGTGGTTTCAGTTATAAATAACATAACTTCAAGCAAGGCATCTGTTGCAACCGGAGAGTATGAAACTGTTCTTGCCGGCTCTCCGTATATAAGGGATAAGCTTGGAGATTTTGAATTTGAAATATCGGCAAACTCTTTTTTTCAGACAAACACGTCCGGCGCCGAAATTCTTTATGAAAAGGTGAAGGAGTTTGCCGGACTTTCCGGAGGGGAAACGGTTCTTGACCTTTACAGCGGAACAGGCACGATACCTGTATTCCTTTCGGCTGATGCAGGTCTGATCACCGGTCTTGAGATTGTTGAAAGCGCGGTCTCCGATGCAAAAAAAAACTGCCTGGCAAACGGCGTTTCAAACTGTACATTCATGCTTGGAGACATAAGAGACAGCCTCTCCCGTGTTTCCGGTAAGCCTGATGTCATGATAATTGATCCGCCAAGAGTAGGGATGCATAAAGACGTTGTAAGGCAGGTTTCAGATATGGCCCCCCGAAGAATTGTTTATGTGTCCTGCAATCCGGCCACTCTTGCAAGGGATCTTTTTGTTCTGAAAGAGCATTATGAAGTAAAAGAAGTCCAGCCGGTTGATATGTTTCCGCATACCTGGCACATAGAATCTGTGGCAAGGCTTGAAAAAAGGCGATAATTGTAAAACATTTGTAAAACCACTGGAATTTTTTTGCATTTCAGAAGGTTTTCCTTTACTTGCCTCGATGGTATAGGAATTTGTTTTTTGGACGCCTATGAACACAGATTTTTCATTTTGATCCAACATAAGGATTTTATATGGATTTTCCTTCGCTTAAAATCGGGGATCTGATAAGCCGTATTCCGATCATTCAGGGGGGTATGGGAGTAGGCATTTCATTGGCCGGGCTGGCTTCTGCTGTTGCCAATGAAGGTGGTATAGGTGTGATTGCAGCCGCCATGATCGGCATCGATGAGCCTGATATCACAGCCAATCCCACAGAAGCCAATATCAGAGCCCTTAAACGGGAGATACGGAAAGCAAGGGAATTGACAGGCGGAATTATCGGGGTAAACATCATGGTCGCCATGACCCATTATGCTGACCTTGTTAAAGCATCTATTGAGGAAGGTGTTGATATAATTATTTCAGGCGCCGGTCTTCCCATGGATTTGCCGGGATACCTTGTAAATGGCGCTAAAACAAGACTGGTACCTATAGTCTCTTCTGCCCGCGCTGCCAAACTGATCTGTCAGAAATGGCTGGCAAAGCACAATTACCTTCCTGATGCTTTTGTGGTAGAGGGACCCAAAGCGGGAGGGCATCTGGGGTTCAAAAAGGAACAGATTGATGATCCTGACTATGCCCTGGATAAATTGGTCAAAGAAGTGATTGAATCCGTAAAACCTTTCGCAGCAGAGCGAAACACTACCATTCCGGTCATTGCTGCAGGCGGAGTCTTTACCGGCGGGGATATTCGTGAAATGTTAAATCTGGGAGCTGCAGGTGTTCAAATGGGGACCCGGTTTGTAGGTACTTACGAATGCGACGCGAGCCCCGGCTTCAAGGAGGCTTATCTGAATGCCAGGAAAGAAAACCTGGTCATCATCAAAAGTCCGGTGGGGCTTCCCGGGCGAGCCATAAGCAATCAATTTTTAGATGAAGTTGAAAACGGCAACAAAAAACCCTTCAAATGTCCATACCAATGTATCAAAACATGTGACACGGCTAAAAGCCCTTATTGCATTGCCCTGGCACTTGCAGGCGCAAAAAAAGGGAAGTTTAAAAACGGGTTTGCCTTTGCAGGCGCAAACGCATACAGGGTCAATGAAATTGTCTCCGTAAAAGATTTGATCCGGTCCTTGCAGCTGGAATATGACCAGTCTGGCTGTGTATAATTCTGTTCACTTCAATTCATCACTTCGTAGCACTCGAATCCCTGAATCCTTGAACCAAAATCCTGATACAATCACCAACTCTCCTCACCCCAGGCCGGGGCTTAATCGCCCTCGGCCTGTTGATGGACTTTTTACGAGTCCATCATTCTTATTTGCTCGACAAAAAATAATATATGTTCTAATGATTTAAACAATTATTTCAACTGTATTCTATTCTATAAATCCGGTAAAAAAACATAATGGTAAATAAAAATAATTTAAAATCCGGGGATTCCCACCGGTGGATGGTATTTCTAATAATTTCAGTCATTTATTTTTTTGTATATTTTCACCGGGTATCGACGTCGGTTATCGCTCAGGATATTTTAAAAGCCTTTAATGTAAATGCCACCGCTCTCGGATTCATGTCTTCAATGTATTTTTATCTTTACGCGTTTGAACAGCCCCTTGTGGGATATTTTACCGATAAGCTCGGAGCAAGACGGGTTATAGCGTACTGCACTTTAGCAGCAGCAGCGGGATGCTTCATGTTTGCGCTGGCCCCTGGGATAGGATGGGCTTCGGCAGGGCGCGCGCTGATAGGAATCGGTGTAGGGGGTGTGTATGTGCCGGCGATAAAGGCTTTTTCCCAATGGTTTGAAAAAAACGAGTTTGCAACAATGATAGGGCTGCTTTTGGCAGTCGGTAATTTTGGAGCGGTTGTCGCCACAACTCCTCTTGCCTGGGCTGCAAACAACTGGGGGTGGCGTATCAGCTTCCACATAATAGGATGGATTTCACTTGCTCTGGCCGGCGGGGCATTTTTTCTGATAAAAGATTTCAACGGATCAGGCGCAACGGTTGAAGATGAGCATATTTCAAAACCGGCCGGAACAGGTTCAAAGGAAATTCCTTTTTACAGGGCTCTCATCTCTTTTCAATTCTGGATCATAGCAGTTATTTTTTTTGGTGTTTACGGAATTGTGATGACATTCCAGGGTCTCTGGGCCACGCCGTACCTTATGGCTGTTCTTGAAACGGACAGGATTGCGGCAAGCAGGCTGAACATGCTTATCCCGGTGGGATTCATTGTCGGGGCTCCTCTTTTCGGCCGGCTTTCCGACAGGATATTTAAAAGCAAGATACATGTATTAATTTTCCTGCTGGGTCTGTTAACCGTGTCATGGGCAGGGATCGTTTTTGGAATGAAGCATGGCACGGCATTGATATCATTGATTTTATTTTTAATGGGCATTTCGACGGGAGGATTTATAAGCATGTTGTGGGGGCATGTCAGAGACATCATACCACCCCGGATTCTCGGATCTGTTTCGGGACTTTTAAATCCGGCCCCATTCCTGGGAGTCGCAGTTTTTCAGGTATTAACAGGGTCATTCCTTGACAGAGCGGGACAGGTGGGCGGGGCATATCCGCCGGAAGCCTACAAACATTCTTTCGTTTTATGCTTTCTTGTCAGCTGTGCCTGTCTTATCATTTCGTTTTTTCTTAAAGAACAAAGATCTCAAAATGTTTGACATATTAGATTCTTGTGATATGGAAACTTAAATATCGTATTTGTTTTTCTTCTTTTCCATGGAGAAGATTTTTGATTAAGAACCTGCCAAATTATATCATTGTAATTATAAATGAAAAATTTTCTGCTGTTACATCTATGAGACCTTTGCATAACACCCCCTTTTGGCCGATTACTGCGTCAGGCTCAAATTTCAATCCTCGAAATACTCAATGTATTCCTGTGGTTGAAATTATC
>JAGVOC010000480.1 GCA_020052975.1 Desulfobacterales bacterium
GCCTAACGGGGCGGGAAAAACCACTGTTTTCAATATAATAAGCGGCCTTTTAAAACCAACCGCAGGCAGAGTGATATTTAACGGCAAAGATATCACAAACCGTCCGCCCTACGAAATAACCTCATATGGTATAAGCAGAACATTCCAGAATATAAGAGTTTTCAGGGAGATGACCCTCCTCGAAAATGTGCTTGTAGGTATGCACAGGCTTTTTTCCTACTCCACTTTCTCCATGTTCTTTGACCTTCCGAAAAAAAGAAGCGAAGAAAAGGATCTTAGGGCGAAAGCCTTTGAAATTCTTTCGATTGTCCATTTGACCGAAAAGGCCGATTTAAAGGCTGAAAGCCTTTCATACGGGGAACAGAGAAAACTTGAACTTGCAAGGGCGCTCGCAACCGAACCGAAACTTCTCCTTATAGATGAACCTGCAGCAGGAATGAATCCTGCGGAAACAGAGGAGCTGATGGAGGAAATCGTTCATATAAACGGCAAAGGATACACAATCTGCCTTATTGAGCATGACATGAAAGTGGTGATGGGTATATGCAGCCATATCGCAGTCCTTAATTTCGGCGAACTTATAGCAGAAGGCTCCCCTGATGATATAAAAGCAAACCCCGAAGTAATAGAAGCATACCTTGGAAAGGAAGAGCTTAGTGCTTGAACTAAGAGATATCTACACGAACTACGATCACATCCAGGCATTGAAAGGGATATCCCTCACCGTCAGTGAAGGGGAAATAGTCGCATTGATAGGCGCAAACGGCGCCGGAAAAAGCACAACTCTGAACACAATATCGGGAATCGTAAAGGCGGCAAAAGGGGCCGTCTTATATAATGACAAAAATATCACAAAAAGTTCCACCCACTCAATTGTCAAAGGCGGAATTGTTCAGGTGCCTGAAGGTAGGGCTATACTTACAACTTTAAAAGTCATTGAAAATCTTGAGCTCGGGGCATTTATAAGGAAGGATTCCCATCAGATAAAAAATGATATTGAATCGGTATTTTCCCGTTTTCCCATACTTGAAAAGAGGGCAAACCAGCTTGCCGGAACCCTTTCCGGAGGGGAACAGCAGATGCTTGCAATAGGAAGAGCTTTAATGGCAAAACCAAAGATACTCCTTCTTGACGAGCCTTCCATGGGGCTTGCTCCTCTTGTAGTCAAGGGGATATTCAGCATCATCCGGGAGATTAACAAGGAAGGAACAAGCATCCTCATAGTTGAGCAGAATGCAAAGATGGCGCTTAAAATAAGCAACAGGGGATATGTGCTGGAAACAGGCCGCATTGTCCTTGAAGACAGTTCCGCAAGCCTCCTGACCAACAAAAAAGTAATTGACGCTTACCTCGGAGGATAAGAAAAAAGCTTCAGGCCCTTTACCCCAGACCCTTGCTTTTCACTTTTTTCCCCTTTGTGCCTCTGACCCTTTCTTTTCCTTGCCTTGACCCCTCGAATCCTTGAACCCTTGACCCCTTCAATTCACTTTTCACTGCTTTTTCAGCCTTTCCTTAAGATATGTATACCTCTTCTGCGTCCTGTTATTATTGATTCCGATTGCAAGAGCCTTCTTTGTGCCCACCATAACCACAAGCCTTCGCCCTCTTGTGAGCGCCGTATATATAAGGTTGCGCTGGAGAAGCATATAATGCTGCGTATGAACCGGCATCACAACGGCAGGATATTCGGAACCCTGTGATTTGTGGACCGAGACGGCATACGATAAAATAATATCGTCAAGTTCATGAAAATCATACTCGACCGGCCGGCCGTCGAAAGAAACAACCATCTTCTGATCGTCAGAATTGATCGACCTTATTCGCCCGATATCGCCGTTAAAGACATCCTTCTCATAATTATTTCTTACCTGCATTACCTTATCGCCTGGTTTATAATTTTTTTCACCGCGTACAAGCAAGGCCTCTCCCGGGTTGAGAGCCTCCTGCAAAACCGCATTAAGGGCTGAAGATCCGAGAACGCCTCTGTGCATGGGAGTTAAGACCTGTATCTCGTCGAAAGAGTCAAAACCGAAGCGCTTCGGAATTCGATCTGTTACAAGCTCCCTGATTATTTCAATTATCTTTTCCGGATTATCCTGCTCAATGAAATAAAAATCGCCGCCTTTTTCATCCGCTTTCAAAAAAGGCATCTCCCCGCTGTTTATCCTGTGGGCGTTGATAACGATACGGCTCTCTTTTGCCTGGCGGAAGATTTCGGTAAGAACAACAACAGGAACAAGGCCCGATTCGATTACATCATTCAAAACATTCCCGGCTCCCACCGAAGGAAGCTGGTTGACATCTCCTACAAGAATCAAAGCCGCCTCAGGAGGCACAGATTTAAGCATGCTGAACATCAAAAGAGTGTCTATCATGGAGGCTTCATCAACAACCAGGAGATCGCACTCGAGAGGATTGTTTTCATTTCTCTGAAACCCTCCCTTTTCCGGGTTGTATTCAAGCATCCTGTGAATTGTTTTCGCTCCGCACCCTGTCGCTTCGCTCATTCGCTTTGCAGCCCTCCCAGTAGGCGCGGCAAGCAGGATTTTCAATCTGAGTCTTTTAAATATCTTAAGGATGGCGTTTATGATGGTGGTCTTTCCGGTACCGGGACCTCCGGTAATTACGAGCGCCTTTTCTTCAAGGGCGCTCCGGACGGCCACGACCTGTTTTCCGGCAAGGGTAATAGAGAGTTGATGCTGTGCCCATTCGATTGCCTTGTCCGGAATAACATTCCTGAAAGATTTTGCCGAATCGACAATTTTCTTCAACAATATTGATATGCCGGCTTCACAGTAATGATATTTTGCGAGAAAGACGCCCCTTCTCTCCTCTCCCGTCTTTTCAATATCTCCTTCAAGCTCTTCAATGAAAATTTTCCCCGACGCAGCCGCCGCAACAATCCCTTTCTTCACATCTTCTCTTTCAACATCAAGCATTGCCGCGCAGTTTTCAATAAGGGCCGGTAACGGATAATAAACATGCCCCTCTTCAGAGAGGGTAAAAAGAACATATATTATTCCGGATTCGACTCTTTCCTTCGAGTCTTTTGAAAAGCCGAGCTTTGCGCCGATTCTGTCGGCGGTAATAAATCCTATACCTGATATATCGACGGCGAGGCGGTACGGGTTTTCTTTCATAATTGCCGGCGCCCTGTTCCCGTACTTTCTGAATATTTTTACGGCGTAACCTGCGCCGAGGCCATAGGCATGGAGAAAAAGCATGAGATTGCGGATCTCTTTCTGCTCGTCCCATGCCTTCCTGATCATGGCAACCCGCTTTTCTCCTATTCCTTCAACGGAAGAGAGCTTACCGGTATTTTTTTCTATTATATCAAGCGTCTTTGTTCCGAATTTTTTTACTATCCGTTCCGCCATGACGGGCCCGATACCCTTTACAAGTCCGGA
Source organism: Desulfobacterales bacterium (assembly GCA_020052975.1). Next base: position 3,408 of record JAGVOC010000480.1, read on the forward strand.
ACCAAGATATTTTTCGATTCCGGCAAGGCTTTCGGGAGCTGCGCTTGAAAATTCGGAGACTTTGAACTGCTCTCCGAATTTAGGGTGCCTTGTCCATTCACCTTTCATCGTGAGAGTTTCACCCGGAACAGGAGAGATAAGGTTTCCCACGACGGTCACTGGGTCTTTTCTTCCCTGGACCATTACCTTCGCAACCGTATACCCGGTCTCTTCACTTGTGTATGTTATCTTTTCAATCCGACCGTTTAAAACTACGGTTTCTGGTTTCTGGTTCATGGTCTCTGGTTTCTGGTTTCTGGTTTCTGGTCTCTGGTCTCTGGTCTCTGGTTTATCAACCGCTTGAACCCTTGACTCCTCGACCCGTTGAACCCCGCAGGTCCGCCAATATTTATGGTGGATTCACTATTCACTATCGACTATTCACTCTTCACTTTCTTTTCCCTTGAACCCTCGAACCCTTGAATCCTTGAACCCTTCTTTTCACTATCCCCTAAAGGACACCGTCCTTTTTCAAAGCTGTCCCTCAGGCCTTTGCAAGGTCGCAGGAAGTCTCCTTAAGGTTTTCCACATTCGCGCCGAACGGCTTTGATGCGAGCTCGTCTTTATCGGACAGAATCAGTTCCGCGGCAATGCCTGCCGATTCGATTATTATTTCCCTGCAGAAGAGGGCGTGCTCGCGGCAAAGCCAGCTCTCTTTCCATTTTGATGTAATATCCCTGCAAAGTGTATGTCCGAATTTTTCGCTTATCCTGTTCGGTATCTGATTAAAAAGCCTGTAAAGGCCAGGCTTGCCATAAAGCTGCTCGGATGCTTTTTTTACCGCCTCTTTCCCCTCGCCTTCCGGCAGAGAGCTTCTTCCGTGAACAGCTCCGACGGCAAGGACAGATCCTGAAACAGCTCCGCATGTGTCCCCGAATAGTCCGACGCCACCCCCGAAGCCGGTAGCCATTCTGCGCGCTTCCTGCGGCAATCCGGTGTCAATCAGGGAAAATACTGCCTCCAGAACGCATTCGGCACAGTTATACCCCAGTGAAAAATTCTTTTTTGCCCTCTGTTTTACAGCTTCGATAGTCTCTTCTTTTGTCATAGCTCTAATCCGCCTCTGTTTAAAGGTGTTAAGTGTTTATATGAAAATCCCCTCTTACCCACCTTTGGAAAAGGGGGGATGGGGGGATTTTAATGCTTCGTTGTGTCTTGCTTTTCTGTGCTTTTGCCTCCCGCTTTTCCTTCAGCCTTATTACTCTTCACTAAGCTCCTTAAAACCTGCATAAAAATCGAGAGCTTCCGGATTTCTCAAGGCATCCTTGTTCAACACCGGCTTTCCCTGGATGACCTTTTTCACCGCAAGCTCAACCTTCTTCATATTCAGCGTATACGGAACATCCGGCACGCTCAGAATTTTTGCAGGCACATGCCTCGGAGAAGCATTTACCCTGATAGTATTTACAATCTTCTTTTTAACCTCATCTGTCAGCTCGTAACCCGGCGCCATTTTTACAAACAGGATGACACGCACATCATTCTTCCAGTCCTGACTGACAACAACACTGTCTTCAATCTCGTCAAGCTGCTCCATCTGACGGTATATCTCGGCAGTCCCTATCCTGACCCCTCCCGGATTTAAAGTGGCGTCGGACCTCCCGTAAATCGTCACGCCGCCGCGGTCATTGATTTCAATAAAATCCCCGTGCCGCCATACACCCGGATATACGTCAAAATACGCGCTGTGATATTTCTTTCCATCCGGATCATCCCAGAAATAGATCGGCATTGAAGGGAAAGGCGCCGTGCAGACAAGCTCTCCCTGCTGGTTGATAACCGGCTTCCCGTTTTCATCAAATGCTTCAACCTTCATGGCAAGCCCCCTGCATTGAAGCTCCCCTGAATAGACCGGGCCCATCGGGTTGCCGAGCGCAAAGCAGCCGTTTAAATCAGTCCCTCCTGAAATGGATGCAAGCTGAACATCAGGCTTTATATCGCTGTACACATATTCAAAATTTTCCATTGAAAGAGGCGAACCTGTTGAAAGAATAGTTCTGAGATTTTTAAGGTCGTATGTTTTTCCGGGTTTTACGCCGGCATTCTGCAGGGCGGTTATATAACCCGCGCTTGTTCCGAAAACGGATATTTTTTCATCCTGAGCCATTTTCCATAACGCGCCGGGCTCGGGATGGAAAGGATTCCCGTCGAACAGCACAAGTGCGGCTCCCACGCCAAGCGCGCTCGTGAGCCAGTTCCACATCATCCAGCCGCAGGTGGTAAAATAAAAAATTGTGTCGCTCCTTCTTAAATCAGTATGCAGGATCATCTCCTTCAACTGATGAACAAGAATCCCTCCCGCGCACTGAATCATGCATTTAGGAAGTCCGGTTGTCCCAGACGAGTACATTATGTATAAGGGATGATCAAAAGGAAGCTGCTCAAACTGAATCTGAAGACCCTTCTTTGAAGAGATAAAATCCCTGTAATGAACTGCCTTGGGAACCCCGCTTATATCCGGATCAGATTCTGTATAAGGAACAACAACCACTTTTTCAATTGAAGGGAGCTGTTTTAATATATCAGAAATTCTTTCGAGGCTGTCGAGGCGCTTCCCCTTGAATGAATAGCCGTTTGCTGTAAATATAACCTTCGGCCTGATCTGGCCGAAGCGGTCTAAAACCCCCTTTATTCCAAAATCGGGTGAA
>JAGVOC010000490.1 GCA_020052975.1 Desulfobacterales bacterium
ACGCTATGAGATGTTTTTCCTAATTCCATAATCGCGGTATATATCACCGCTTTTAACCCCGCCGCAAGCGGACGGGGTATTGAAAATCATAATAAAAAGGCGTTCATAGAAGCATGGGGAGAGCCTTATCGAACGGGGACAGTAGCGAGCGAGGAGTTTGTACGGGCGGGTTGGTCTGGTGGTGGAGGTGGTTTTTTTAAAGGTCGCAGAACTCTTGAGGTTTGGACTTATGAAAAAATAGGTATTGAACTCGTGTTTGACGGTAATTCGCTTGTTGGATGGAAGACAGATAAAACGGTTCAAGAATTGAAAGCGGTCGCAAAACCGTTGCCGGATTAGCACCATGAAAGTGATAAGCCCGGAAAAAGTCCAGGTTTTTTGGACTTTCTGGTGAATTCAAGTTGCAAGTGCACCACTTGATCTATTTCTGAACACTTCATGGGCCAGGAGATATGAGAGCGTTCGTGCTGAGCGTGTATGACGGAACATCCAACTTTCCAGAGCTTATGAGGTTCAGTAGGAAGTCTTTAAGATTATCGGCATTGTAAATGCTGGCACTATTATCCACTCTCACTCCCCTTGTCGCAAACCCAACTCCTCTGCCCGCTCCGTGAGCTTCCGTAGCAGGTAATTTCTGGTAATTTTAAATAAAAAGCTGGAACAAACGGACAAATGGAAAGGGAACAATGATGAATATACCATCAGTATTGAAGCTGATCGTCGCTGTATTCTTCCTCACGACCCTACCCGCACAGGTCAATGCTCTTACGCCCGACCAGGTTTTTGATAAAGTAAAGGATGCCATTGTTGTGGTGAAGACCTTTGACAGCAAGGGCAAGCCGAAAGGCTTAGGGAGTGGGGTGCTTATTTCCTCCGGGAAGATAGCCACCAACTACCACGTTGTGGAAGGGGGCGCTTCGTACAAGGTGTATCGGGGAAAACAAATTGTTGACGCCACTCTGTATGCGGAAGACCAAGACAAAGACATCTGCATCCTCGATGCCAAGGGAATTACAGGGAAACCAGCGCAACTCGGAAAGGCGGCGGGCCTGAAGGTTGGGGTCCCGGTTTATGCTGTGGGAGCACCTAAAGGTTTGGAACTTTCCCTGTCTGACGGCATCGTTGCCCAGCTCCGGGGTGGACCACCACCATTTATTCAGACCACGGCGGCCGTCTCCCCAGGTTCGAGTGGTGGAGGTCTATTCGATGGAGAAGGCCGCCTGGTAGGCCTAATCACCCTTTATATAGAAGGCGGACATAACCTGAACTTTGCCATGCCCGTGGAGTGGATAGACGAGATTAAGCCGGGTCGCAAACCGGTCGCCGAGGGTCGTAGCCAGACCGAATGGTTGAAGCGCACTATTGCCCTTGAACAGATCAAGGACTGGCAGGGAATGCTTGATTGGTGTCGGGATTGGATGAAAAGCGAACCGTTAAATGTAGAAGCCTGGTTTGGCCTCGGGAACGCTTACAGAGAACTTAAGAGCTACAACGACGCCATCGAGGCTTATCGTCAGGCCCTGCGCATCAATCAGGGGTATTCCGAAGCTTGGAACAACCTCGGTGTTGTTTACAACAACCTTAAGCGCTACGGCGACGAAATCGAGGCCTACCGTCAGGCCCTGCGCATCGATCCGAAGAATGCCGAAGCCTTGAACAATCTCGGGAACGCTTACAGAGAACTTAAGAGCTACAACGACGCCATCGAGGCCTTCTGCCAATCCCTGCGCATCAATCCGGAGTATGCCTTAGCGTGGTACAATCTCGGGCTCATTTATGGCGACCTCAAACGCCACAACGATGCCATCGAGGCCTTCCGCCAAGCACTGCGCATCAATCCTGAATATGCCTTAGCGTGGAATAACCTCGCAATCGCGTACACCCTTTCCGGCAATCAGACAGCCGCTCTGAAGGCCGTCCGGGAACTGCGCCGCCTCGATCCGGAACGGGCTGACAAACTTTTTAATCTAATCGTGCCACGCTGATGGGATTAGAGAAGACGGAAGCGAGGAAAGACATCTTGATGGCTGAAAAATTGTGGCACTACCGAGAAGTGAGGATTATAGAATGTCTCCATGATGCCCACAGGGCATTCAAAGTTCATGAAAGCGAAAAAGCAAATGGCAAAAAGGCGGAGAATGCGCTCGCTGTTTCGGCTCAAGGATAAAAGCTGTTATTCTGTTTTATGCCAATTTAAGACTTGGAAGTTCTCGAACAATTTGAAATCGTGAGTGTTCCGTGTGATCAGAATCAGATCATTAACTCTCGTGATTGCCGCGATCTGACCGTCCACAAAAGACGGCATCTTCCCCTGCATGGATAGCTTTGACCTCTGTTCTGCATGCCATTCTGCCGCCCGTTCATCATAAGGAAGGATATCCATGTTCCTCAGTACGACATCCTCTAAATATGCTTTAAGCATCTCACGCTTACGGGAAACAGGAAGCCGAAGGCAGCCATACAGGAGTTCATGCCATACCGGAGCAGCCGTCGCAATTTCGTCTTGATGTTTTTCGAGCATTGCTATCACATACCGGTCGGGGTTCACTTTCACAGCTTCAGATAAAACGTTTGTGTCAAGCAGGTATTTTATCATGAAAAGTCGACTTCCCGGCCTGAGAAATCATCTCTAATGCTTTCAAATTCTTCTCCGGTAACAACCACACCTTCTTTTTCCACGTTTTTCCGCCAGGAATTCAATGCACTCCAGTATCCTTCTCTTTTCCGGTTCAGCCTTTGGTAATCTTTAATGGACAACAAAACAGCTACGGGCCTGCCATGCCGGGTCAGCTTTACAGCTTGTCCTGTTTCCACGGAATGAATGAGCGATGTCAGCTTGTTTTTGGCATCGACTATCGTATACTGCTCTTCCATGATTTTTACCTCCCTTTGCCGCACAATATGTACTTTTTATGTACTTTTGAGGATAATAGCCATTTTTATAGCCATTGTCAAGAAAGACCGTTGCAAGAAATCTGGAATATCCAGCAACTATAAGGGTGAATTAAAACAACTGTAAAAGCCTTTATTGCCAGCAATAAACCTTTCTGATAAAGAAAAAGCTGTGGAAAACCGGTGCAGATACAACGTATTTCACGATTTTTTCAGAATATTAAAGTTATAAGAGAAAGGCTGGGGGAAAGTGTTAAAAACACCGTTGGTTAATTTCACTTACCGGAATATATTCTGTTAAAGCCGTTGCCACTTCTTTTTCCATAGTTGTTTTATTTACTGAGGCTTTAACAATAGATTTTACCCGCCGGTGAAAATTTCAATCATAAACCAGGAACTCCTGCAAATTAACAGCGATATGTCAGCAAATACGAGCATTTTGAAAAAGTGCCCAGTTTTGTGACGGGTTGGCTACCCGGAACGGATGAAGCCGTGTACTCGGGAACAAACTTTTTTATGCTGCGGCTCACCTGCCGGAATGAAGCGCAGGGCAATTCCGTTCAGATGCAGCCACTTGTTCTGGAATTTGTTTCCTCACTCGGCGCACGAGCTTTTTTCCCAAGACGCCTTGTCGCTTCCGCAGAGCTTCGAATATAGCTTCTACATCGAAGTTATATTTTTCCGCCAAACGTTCCCGTATCTTTCTAACTTCATCAACTATCGGATCTTCATACATAGCGTTAAACCCCCATTAATTCCTCTGGAGTGCAGATCACCGGCATGCTGTATCCTCGCGTATTGCATATTACTGATATCCTGCGAATGATTTGTGCGTTCGCCAAGTGCCTGCAGTTCCATGTCAAAAGGTAGTCGATATCGTTCACCGCAGCAACAGCGATATGGGCTGCATCTTTAATAAAATACGGGAGTTCAAAAATACATTTATTACTTATCACACTTCTAAATTTTAATAAAGTCCTCTTTATTTTATCAATCGGTTTTACTCCCTATCATAGGGTATAACTTCCATTTCCCAAAAATTTATTGCCTCTATGTATTATGAATTAGAGCGCAACCAGCGCATAATTTATTTATACGCCGGCACCCTAATCCAGACAATCACCACTTTTCACCCTGAATTAAAGAGTAATTGAAACATTAACATCGTGAGCCCTGTCGATTATTCGGCGGGGCTTTCTGTTTTCAACCATCCAGCATTGAAGGATATGACACCGTTGATGCGACGGATACACGGAAAGCTGTTAATCAAATGGAAGGCTTTTTGACAAGTGTTGACCTAAACGTTTACCAAGTGCCCTTAAAAGCGAAAGAGGATTAACCGATGAACTGGCTAACCCTCTGTTTTTATTGTGGTGCCGAAGCGGGGACTTGAACCCCGATGGAGAACTCTCCACTAGACCCTGAACCTAGCGCGTCTACCAGTTCCGCCACTTCGGCACGCAAATAAA
>JAGVOC010000141.1 GCA_020052975.1 Desulfobacterales bacterium
ACGCTATGAGATGTTTTTCCTAATTCCATAATCGCGGTATATATCACCGCTTTTAACCCCGCCGCAAGCGGACGGGGTATTGAAAATCATAATAAAAAGAATCCGTGAGGCTATTGAACTTTGCCTTGAAGTTGAAGATCCTGTAACTAATGAATTTGTAGGAATCCAGCGGGTCGCCGTTTTTATATGAGTACTTTCCCATCCGTAACTGGCGTTCGGCTTATACGAGCCTTGATCAAGGTGGATTTTGAAGTTGTCCGAACCAAAGGCAGTCATCTACATCTGGCTGGACGAGGATGCACGGGAAAATCGTAGCGCCCCTGTCAGCCGAGCGTTCCCATTCTCAATCAATAAATCTTGACCATAACCATATATGGTTATATTATAACCCATGCAATATAAGGTCAATATCAGAAAGAAAGCCCTCCGTGGGCTGGCAAAGCTGCCTGTAAGTGCTCAGAAGCTATTGTTTTTATTGATTGAGGACCTTAAAGCAGATGGCCCGATTCAGAAAACTTGGCACAATTTTTCGCCCTTGGGAGATGATAGATACCACTGCCATTTAAATTATCGCTATGTGGCATGCTGGACTTACCGGCAAGAGGAAATAGAAATAGAGGTGTATTATGTTGGCTCTCGTGAAAAAGCCCCGTATTGAGATATCCCTTCAAGGTGAGCATGTTAATGAACTCATTGATTGGATAAGTAAAAAATTTGAAGTGAACATACTCTCATCCGAAGATTCTGAGAGCATAGCTATTGAAGAGACTGATTTCTGGAAAGAAATGCAGTCAAACAGAATTGGAAACCTTCTTTCGGCTGCCCGGCTAAAAGCTAACCTGTCACAGTCACAACTCGCCGATAGGCTCGGTATCCGCCAAAATATGATCAGTGACTACGAAAGAGGCAAGCGCAGGCTTTCACCGGCAATGGCAAAACGGATAGCTGAAATTCTTCACTTCAAGGTTGACCGAATTTCGGAGTAAGACATGCAGCTATTAGGACATTTGGAGGATGAAAAATGAACAAATTACGGGTTAAACGAATCATCTGTACTCATGAGGAAGAAATCAACGCTCCTCCTGATAAAATTTTTCCTCTCCTGTGTCCGGTGGAGGAATTGAAATGGATAGATAATTGGCGGTGCCAATTGGTGTACACTGATAGCGGAGTGAACGAAAACAACTGCATTTTCAGAGAGGATATATCCGGAGCTGTTCTATTTGATTATCCCGTCACAATAACATGGATAACAATTTTGTATGATCCTGACTCACACCTTCAATTTGTTTTGGTGTGTGGAGAAAAGGCGATCATCAAATTTGACGTTGAACTCAGAGATAAAGGCAATGGCATTTCATCCGTCCAATTCAAATTCACTTTTACTCCTTTGAAGGAGGATGCCGTTGAATTAACTTCTGAAGAAAAGCTCATGACTATTCTTACCTTCCTCGCAATTTCCCTCAAGCATTATTGTGAAACTGGAAAACTTTTAAAAATGAGTTGAGCACCTGTAATTTCATAGATAATGATAAAATTCATGACAATTTGAACCGAAACAGCGAGCGCATTCCCCGCTGCTTGCGGCGGGGAATGCGAGCGAATTAAAAACAGACACTATTTCCTACGGTCGAAGATTCCCCGTAGCTTGCTGCGGGGAGCTTCAATTCGATAGTAGATGATTCTTTGAAGAGGAAGTATGAATAAAGCATACGTTCACAGCTATGATTGAGGGTGTCCGTGGATCGGCGATAAAGGCAGGAATAGTTGAACAAGGCATTTTTGAAAAATGAATCAGGGAGTTATACCGAACTTCAGAGTCGGATGGAGTATTCTGTTATACTTTCTTTAAGGCAATTGGAAAGAAATGATTTTCGAACAATCAGCTGAAACTGACGTGTGCAGGCGCGTCGGTTGATCCGAAACGTTATTTAAACCTTTCATCTGCTTTTATCTCACGCATCTTATCAATCTTGTCAGTGAGCCACCCGATCCGTTCGGCTTTCTGATCGTCAAATTCCGGGACATAGGGCTTTATATCAAGCAGGGGAGTTCCATCCACAATATCTACATTCTGAATATAAAGCCTGTTTTTTTCAATACCAACAAGCCGGACTATCGACAATCCGATTGAATTGGGGCGCCGGGGAGCCCTTGTTGCAAATACTCCCCGCAGTTTATCATCAAGAAACGGCACAACCTCGAGAGAAAAACCCCTTGAAAGATGTAAATGGTAAAGCAAAATAATGTGAGAAAATCCATCGAGATCCTTAAGCCCGTTTTCAAATTCAGGTTTAATATCAATGGTTCCTTCAATGCCCTTTGCAGCGGCAGGCTGAATCGGCATTTTTTTTGCCTCTTTAAAGGGAGAGTGAATAATACCTATCGGGTTGAATATTATCTGCTTATCCATTTCCTTTTAGCCTCCTGCTCCGGCAGATGATTTGCAATATGGTTTAAATTTTCCTAATTTTTTACCTGGTTTCCATTGTAACATCAATGTTTAATCTTTTCGATCTAAAAGGCTTGCAGCTCATATAATCCTTCCCGAAGCAGAGAAACTGCGAAATCCCAAACACAACTTAACACATCAATATCAATTGGTAAAACAGATTGTATTGCATATAGATAGGTGAAGACAGCAATTCCGGCGATTTGGCGATTGTGAAAAATCAGTAATTGGCATGAGTCCGAAAAAGCTGCTGATTTAAAATGGTAAACAGCATCTGATTGACCTACTTTCGATTTGACATTTTATTGGGTATCAGATAGTTTTTATATGGTTAAATAGGACTCCAATAAAATCAATCCGTTTCTCTATCCAGCCGGCAACATATGCTGTTACAGAGGGGCATCAGATGAAAGATCAATCCAGGACAAATCAAGAACTCCTCGAAGAGAATGCCTTCTTAAAGAAGAATATCCAGGAATTGAAACACGCGGAATCAGAGCGCAAGCGGGCGGAGGAACAGATTCTCGTTGCCAATGAGAGACTTCAGTATCTGCTGTCATCCACATCGGCGGTTATCTATACTGCGAAGCCTTTGGGAGAGTATGGAGCGACTTTCATAAGTGAGAATGTTGCCCGAATGGTTGGTTATAATCCAGAGGAGTTCATCAGGGATTCAAATCTTTGGTTCGACCATGTCCACCCAGAAGATCAGCCGATCATTTCAGAGGAGGTGCCTAAGATATTTGAAAAAGAACTTCATACTTATGAATACCGTTTCAGATGTAAGGACGGCAGATATATCTGGATTAGCGATCAGATGAAGCTGGTTAGGGATAATGATGGAAATCCCATCGAAATCATAGGGTTCTGGTTAGACATCACCGAGCGCAAAAGGATGGAGGAGGAAATTCTTGCCCTTTCGATCACCGATCAGCTCACAGGCCTGCATAACAGAAGAGGTTTTTTGTCTCTTGCGGAACAGCAGTTAAAGTTATCAAACAGGAAAAAGAATAGAATGCTGCTCTTTTTTGCTGATCTGGACTTGTTGAAATGGATTAACGATACGATGGGTCATGAGGAAGGAGATAAAGCACTAATTGAAGCAGCAACCGTATTCAAAGAGACCTTCAGAACCTCTGACATCATTGCTCGTCTGGGAGGAGATGAATATGCCGCCCTGACCGTTGATATAACCGAAACAAATTCCGAGATCCTTACTGCCAGGTTGCAGTCTCTGATTGACACACGAAACAATCAGGAAAACCGGAAATACAGACTTTCAATCAGCGTAGGCTGCTCTTACTATGATCCTGAAAATCCCTGTACCATTGATGATCTCATAGTGCGTGCGGACAAACTGATGTATGAGCAGAAGCAGAACAAGCAAAGGCTTCTCACGAAAAATGGCCTCCATTTCAACCAAATTATCAATAAATCGCCAACCTCGTCGAAAATGCAAGACTTCAAATCGTAACTATTGATATTATTTCCAGAATATGAGATATTTATAACCAGATCTATGAGGTGCTGGGGGGTGAATTCAAAGAGTTCGGTGCATTTTACGAAGATAGAGATGTGGTGGTTGACGGCAATCTGGTTAGTTCCCGGGAAGAGGCCTTTGCACCTCTGCATTCTAATGTTTACGTGAGTTAGCGCACTAATGAAAAATTAGGGGAGGATGCTATGAAGGAACAAATGAAAGAGCTGCAAAAACTCAAAGGGATAGGGGAAGTCCTATCGCGGCGCTTAGTCGAATCCAGCTATGACACAATTGCCAAGGTTGCTGCTGCAGAAAAAAAAGGGTTAGAGAGAATAGCGGGGATGAACCCGCAAAAGGTACAGTCTATCGTAACCCAAGCCAGGAAGATGACGGGGGAAGCTGAGAAAAGTCGGCACACATGGTTTAGGTGACCTTGCCCCTTATCATGTACCAAGTTCAAATTGAGTCTCTTCTCTTGTAGCATTGTGAATCACTGCACAATTCTGTGAGCAAGATTTAAGGCATGTTCATCCATTCGCAAAAGGAGATAAAAAATAATGAAAAATGGTAAGAGTATCTTCGCCGTGTTGGCGATAATCGCCCTGATTGTGTGTCTATTGGGCTGCCAAGAGGGTCCGGTGGAGCGCGCCGGCAAGAAAATCGATAAGGCAGTAGAAGACATCAAGAAATAATAGCCCTGGCAAAAAGATAGGCCAGGATATAAATCACCGTGATACCGGCCTCTCCCAAAGTTCCATCACGATGCGAGAGCTTTGCATAACCTCTGATTAAATGGTCTGGCATGGGTAATGGGCTTTGGCATTTCGCAAGAAATTTTTAAGGAAACATATCAACGCCCCCTGATTGTCAACAAAGAGACACAGGCTGAGACGAAATCACGGCTTCGTGGTGGAATTTTACGTCAAAAAAATTTCCAAACGGTAGGGCAAGACCATTGAACTCATTCCGGCGAACGTAATGAATAGTATGCAAAATTATCACTGGCCCGGAAATGTCAGGGAGCTGGAAAACGTCCTTGAACGTGCTGTGATCAACTCGTAGGGTCCCAAGCTGCGTCTGGTCGATGAACTCAAGAAACCGCTCAAGGGTTTAAGTATAAGCCATAAACTTTGGAAGCGGTTGAGCGCGACTATATTGTCCAGACACTTGAACAGACCCAATGGAAAGTCGGCGGAAAAAACAGTGCAGCTGAAATCCTTGGGCTCGACCGCAGCACCTTGCGCGCTCGCATGCGTAAACTCAATATCCGAAAAGCCTGATTTTTATTTTTGCCCTGTAATCATCCCTCCAAAACGACCTCCTAAATGAGGGTCATATTTGACCAAGCGGTCAAATATGACCCTGCTTATGTGCCTGTTTGCACCCGCCTTGTCAGTCATTTTTAAACTATTTCTTAATATAAAATCAAAATGTTGTGTAATAAAAAGCTAAGAGTTCGAACTCTGGCATGAAGTTTGAGTATCTAACAGGTGGTGAATAAAAGCCGATATTCTTTCAGGGTTGGTCACGCCCGATGTCATTTTATCATCCGGAGGGGATTGAGGAGAATTAAAAGAGCAAGTTCTTATCAAAGGAGTAGACGATGAAGAGAATCATTATGTTGGCAATGGTTTTAGTGATGATGCTTGTATCTATTGGAGGATGTTGGGTAGGATTTGATGCAGATGGCAGAAGTGGAAGAGGCGGAGGACATGGCAAGGATTAAAGTCATGAAGATCGACGTTAGGAGATAAAGGAGGATGCAAAATGAGAAAATTACTTTTTGGAACAATGTTTTTGACGTTGGTACTTATACTTCCTGCTCAAACGATGGCAGGTGTAAATATAGGCATTAGTATTTCTCTGCCTCAACCCATCGTATTTGTCTCACCTCCAGAGGTGGTAGTGATACCTGAGACTTATGTTTATATTGTCCCTGACTCAGATGAGGACATTTTTTTCTACAATGGTTGGTGGTGGCGTCCGTGGGAAGGGCGCTGGTATCACTCACGGCACTATAACTCAGGTTGGGCCTACTATAAGGGGGTCCCATCCTTTTATGCGAGGATACCGTCAAGTTGGAGAAATGATTACAGGGATCACCGTTGGGGAGGACATCAATGGAACTACCAGCGAATACCTCACCAACAACTTCAAAGGAATTGGAGCAACTGGGAAAAGAGCAGGCATTGGGAGAAGCAACAAACTTGGGGTGTCCAAGGTTTGAAGCCCAGAACTCGATCACAACAGCCGTCTAAAGCGGTCCAGCCACAATCTCAGGCAAAACCACAATTTCGAGAGGCACCCAAACCACAACAATCGCGACCACAATCCGGAGAGGTCCAATCACAGCAATCACAGCCACAACACAGGGAGGCACCACAACAATCTAAACCTCGAAATGGAAAACCTGAAAAAGAAAAGAAAGAAAAACAGGATAGAGAGTAGAAAGGAATTGAGGATAAAACACGGAGAAGTAAAAATGAAATCGGCAAACAAAACGAAGAAAGTTCTGATCGATGAGTTGGAAGCCTTGCGGGAGCGGATTTCCGAACTGGAAAGGCATGAAAGAAATTCCAGGCAGACCCTGGGATATTTTGGAGAGAGAACGGACCGATCCTTTCCCCGGATGGCAAACATGCATGAGGCCATATTTGTCGTTTTCGACAGAAAGTTGGAATTCGTCAATGACAGATTTGCCGAATTGTTTGGCGTAGACCCGGAAGAGGCCTGCAGTTCTGATTTTGATCCCATGACCCTCATCGCGCCGGAGAGCCGCCGCTTAATAGGGGAACAATACCGGGAAGGGTGCCGCGGCGCATTTACTACGAAGCAGTTCAATTATACCGGTCTGTCAAAGAACGGCCTAAAAATAGCTTGTGAAACTTTTTTCATGTTTATTCCTTATAAATGGGGCGTTGCCATTCAAGGCATGCTGCGCAGCATCTCCGAAAGAAGACGAATAGATGAGCCATTGCAGATGCGCCACAATGATTTACCGTTTGTATTTAATACCGTCCCGACGGGAGTCTTGTACGCCGAGCGAGATCACCTGCTTATGCAGGCAAACGAAACGTTCGGCAAATCCAATGGTTTGCCGATGACTTGAGGTCTTCGGAATAAAAGAGTTTAAAAAACAACAGTATCAACAAGAGGTGGTCAAAAGGTTCAGAAAATTATGCCGAATTTTTTGTTACCTTCTTTAGGAAAGGTCTCACATACAATCATTTAACAACAAACTTACAGAGAGGAGTAACCGTTATGAAAAAGAGAAATATCGTTATCCACTTTTTAGTGCTTCTTATGCTTATCGCCACCTTTGCAGCCTGTGCATCGACGAGCACACGTGAAAGCTCAGGTGAATATGTTGACGATTCGGTCATCACGACCAAGGTAAAATCTCTGCTTGCAGCAGATGATTTTCTCAAGTCGTTTCAGATCAGTGTTGAAACTTACCAGGGAACCGTTCAACTGAGCGGCTTC
>JAGVOC010000117.1 GCA_020052975.1 Desulfobacterales bacterium
GAGAATGGTTTTGGCTGATACCCCCTCTGCCTGGAACATCGCCGCTGCCTTCTCAAGCACTTCCTCTCCCCTGCGCTTCATACTCTCATTCACGCTGTCTGCTTCCTTTGCCGAAAGTTCAAGGTCAAGGCCGGCAAGAAAAGGAGTCACCGTCATCAGATGCACCTCTGCATTCTTGGTTTTCGCATAATCAAGTGCTGCCCTGACTCCATCCATCGAATATTTCGAGCCGTCTATCGGTACAAGTATCTTCATTCTGTCCCTCCTTACACTTCCTTTTTGACTTTGGCCTTCTTCATGCTCAGGCCGATCCCCTCAAAGATATAGAAGATCGCGAATCCCCACCACATTGTGTAGGCTACATAAAAAACCAGCAGAAAGGTCATGAGACCGGCTTTATCCTTCACCTTCACTGCTTCAACTCCGTAGAAATTATATGAGGCTTCAATCGCTTTTTTGGTTACATCCGAAACGATTTTGGCCTCTTCAATCTTTCCTTCCTTCTTGAAGACTTTGTCGATCTTGGGCAGAACGTTATTCCACTGCCTGAACATCTGTTTCACATCGTCAGTGCCCATTGCAGCCGCGTATTTTGCCCTTAATTTGTCACCTTCGTTCTTAAACATCGCATCTGCATCCTCCAACGCCGCCTTCAGTACCAGTCCAAGGTCTCCCTCGATCTTTAATTCAACCCCAGTGACCTCAACTTTCGCGCCGGGATTAAGAATAAACAACTTGGATGCCCGTTGTGCCCTTTGTTCAGATTCTCCCGGCTTATCTTCGGGTTTATCCATCTTGATGGTAACTGCAAACATTTTTCCCATAAACTTCTCATTGCCTTTTTGCACCTTGGGAATAAAATACGATGAGCCCTTCGCAAGCTCGTTGAACATCTCATCAGCCCACTGTAATCCATTCTGCGGCTGTCCGTCTACCGTCTTCGGAAAGATGGGGGAAAACATCAGAAACAATACCACTAAAAAGGATATGGCCATGATAATTCCGAGACCCATATGTTTCTTTGCTTGTGCCATTTCTATCCCTCCTCTCTTAACTTGCCGATATTGACAAAGAACTTGCTGATAACCCAAAAGCCGAAGAACGCGATAACGATCCAGAAGACATAGTTACCAACGGTCTCGATGAGGTTATATGTTCCTTTAGAAATATTGATATATTCGAGTTCGGTCAGCTTTTTGGGAAGCGTTGTTGCCCTGTTGATAAAACCGGCAATGATCGACATGGCATAAAACCCTCTGATATGGATCCCCTTCACGACCTTTGTCGTGAGCGCGCCAACCTGGATCCCGATAAGTGACCCAATCAGCATACCCATTGCAAGGGTATAGAACACATAGCCATAAATCGCGTACTGTGCTATTGAGGCAACACCGGCTGTGAATATGATCTGGAGAATATCGGTACCGACTGTTGTTGCGGTCGAAACACCAAAGATGTACACGAACATAGGGAAGGTAACAAAGCCGCCGCCGACACCCATGATCGCCGCAAGCATTCCAACAATTATACCGCCCAATGCAAGAAAGAGCCAAGAGATTTTCCTTCCGCCGAAGTCCTCATCAAAGGTGATCATCGGGGGAATATTGATCTTCTGGAGGCTTACTGCCAATCCGGTCATTCCGCTTGGACCACCATGGGCATCATGTCCTCCTCCGCCCCCGCCTGCCGATTTCCTCGTCGACTTGAAAAAGTCAGCCATTGCATAGAATCCGAGGAAGCCAAGCAATACCGTATACACCGTACTGATAAACGCCTCACTCAACAAGGGGTCCTTGTTGTAAAGTGTCTTGTTGATCCATCCGCCGATAAAAGTACCCCCGGTAGAGCCAATAAGAAACGCAATCGCCAGTTTCACGGAAACATTCCCGAGTTTCTTGTGAACAACCGTTCCCATAATGGCCTTTGCAAAGATATGGAATACATCTGTTCCTACCGCGAGTATCCCTTTCACCCCTGCTGCCATAAGGGCGGGAGTGATGATGAAGCCGCCGCCTGCGCCGATACACCCGGTGATAAGACCGGCTGCGAGACCAACCGCGATCGAGACAACGAAGATTGTAGTCGTGTAGTGCGCCGGTGCATATGCCGTCTTCCCTCCTATCATGTCTGCTGCCGTAGAAAGCGATACAGCGAGTATCGGCAACAAAAGGATCAACAGGATAAGAAGCTTCTTCCGGTTTTTGATAATACTCATTGAAACTTCATAATCCCATTTCGCATGAGCTATACTGGCTGCTTTGAGAAATTCGTACGTCTGTCTTCCAAAACCCATTTCATTTCCCTCCTTTTGTAAAATATGTAGCTGTCACTTTATCCTTTCAAACTCCATCTGAAATTTATGTTTCCTGCCATAACCGGCCACCCTGGTATACGCAACCGGGATCCCGTCGGCACTGACCAGAGTTCTGCTTATGAGCAGTGCAGGAGAACCTTCTTTCATGTTCAGCACACCGGCAGCTTCTCTCTGCAGTTCGGTTGCTTCCATGGCCTGAATAACTCTGAATATCTTTTTTGTCCCTTTCTCTTCTATCAGGTCATAGAGCGACCTGGCGGCGATATCCGCCTCTTCTATATCAGGGAAGACGAAGGCAGGGATAAAGATCTCTTCATAAAACAGCTCGTCGTCAATAAATTTCCTGCAGGCGAAATAATATACCGACTCCTCCGTTTCGAGCAATTGTCTGACACTTCCAGGGGCTTCCCTGAACTCCTTACGTATGATTTCTTTCTGAACTTTCACCTCCTCTCCAAATATATCGTCTGTTACATTCGTTCTCATGATTATGCCCAGTTGGGGAAGGGTATAGGTTACAAAGGTTCCCTTTCCCTGCTGTCTTTTCAGATATCCTTCCCTTACGAGTTCCTGTATCGCCTCCCGGACGGTTACCTTACTTACGTCATATATCTTGCAGAGTTCATCCTCTGTCGGGATCTGCGTACCGGGAGGCCATTCTCCGCTCTCGATCTTTTCGGTCAGGATCGAATAGATCTGAACATAGAGTTTTTCCTTGCTGCCCCTGTCTACTGTTTTTTCAATCCTCATATGCTTAGAAATTCATGTCTTTATAATCTTTCCTCTTATAAGCAATAGACGTGCCAATTCCGCAACTGCTTGTTTTTTATTATTAATTATTTCTACTCTGGGGTGATCTGCAATATTTTGATGCGAGAAAAGTAGGGAGTTAAGCGCTTTTTCGGGTATCTCAGGTATGCTATATTTTGTTGCACTGCAACATTATTATGCTATTTAAGCTCTTTCAATTTCCTCTGGAGCTGCTGGCGATGGACACCGAGCAGGAGTGCGGCTTTGGTAATATTTCCTCCCGACTTCTGGAGGGCGTCCCATATTAATTCCCTTTCGACGCTCAGGAGCGTTTCCCGCAGTTTTGGGGTCGGGGTTACCTTCTGAGAGGGTGTCTGCTGCATATGCGCAGGCAGGTCTGTAGGAAGGACCCGCTGGCTGCCTGCAAAAGATATGGCATGCTCAATGATATTTTCGAGCTCCCTCACATTCCCGGGATAGGCATAGTGCATCAGGATATTCATTGCTTCCTCACTGACACCCTTTACCAAAAGGTCTTTCCTCTTGCCTGAATGCTTCTCCAGAAAGTGCTGGACGAGGACCTGAACATCCTCCAGTCTTTCGCGCAGGGGAGGAAGGTGGATATTAATGACATTCAGACGGTAGAAAAGGTCCTCACGGAAAAACCCTTTCCTGATCGAACCCGAGAGGTCCCTGTGTGAAGCGGATATGATGCGCAGATCAACCCTCATCGGCTTGCTTCCCCCGATCCGCATCACCTCCCCTTCCTGAAGGACTCTCAGTATCTTCACCTGAAAGAGCGGCGAAACATCGCCGATCTCGTCAAAGAAAACCGTCCCGCCGTCCGCGAATTCAAGGAGGCCTTTTTTTGTATAGTTCGCCCCGGTGAAGGCGCCCCGTTCAAACCCGAAGAGTTCCGATTCGAGCAGGGTATCAGGAATTGCGCTGCAGTTGATCACGCCAAAGGAATTGTCATGTCTCGGACTCCATTTATGGATTGACCGCGCAACAAGCTCCTTCCCTGTGCCGCTCTCGCCGGTTATCAGCACATGGCTCTCGCTTGCCGCCGCCTTCTTGATCAACCCGTACACAGCCTGCATGGACGGACTGGTGCCCATAGTTTCGTCAAAGCCGTAGTCATGGGTAAGTATCTTCTTCTTGTGTTTATTGATTATCTCGTTCAAGACTTCGATGCTGAGCGGTTTTTCGAGGAAGTCGCTTGCTCCGAGCTTTATCGCTTCAACCGCCTTCTTCACATCCGGTTTTGCAAAGGCTATGACCGGAACATACCGCCTCAGTTCGAACAGTTTCTTTTGCCAGGCCTTGCTGTCAATATCCAGAAGGGCGATATCGTATTTGAGGGGGTTCACGGAATCGGTGCTGATCGAAATATTCCGCTGTTTCAGCTTCAGTCTGTTTATGGCGCTCTTGAGAGCTTTAAAGAGGTCTGCCACCTCCCGTGATTCATCGGTGACGACTAAAATATTCCGCATACGCTATTGTATACAAATCAGCGGGGAAAAACATAGCCGCGCACGCAGTCAGTTTGCAGGGACAAGC
>JAGVOC010000025.1 GCA_020052975.1 Desulfobacterales bacterium
GCTCTATACGTTTCAATTGAAAGAAGGGGTAAAGTTTTCGAGCGGACGAACAGTAACGGCCCGCGATTTCAAATATTCCTTCGAAAGGATACTAAATCCGGAGAACCGGTCCCCTGCCACCTGGGTATTCGAAAAGATACTCGGTGCTGAAGAATTTATGCAGGGCAGAGCGGTTGAGGTCAGAGGAATACAGGTGGTTGACGACCATACCCTGGAGATTAGACTGAAGAAACCGTTCTCGCCGTTTCTGAACCTTATGGCTATGACCTCTGCATATGTGGTGCCCCGCGAAGAAGTAGAGAGATGGGGGCCTGACTTTTCGAGCCATCCGGTCGGAACAGGACCGTTTCTCCTGAAAGAATGGCAACCGAACAGGGAGATACGCCTCGACAAAAGAACGGATTACTTCGACAGGACTGCAAAGATGCACGGTATTGTGTACCGGATTATTCCTGAAGATCTTACCGCAGTGAGTGAATTTGAACTCGGGAACCTTGACCTCCTGACCATACCGGCAGCGGAATATGCACGATACAGACGTGATCCGTTGAAACGTCAGTTTATTGCGTCCATCGAGGGACTGAATACCTATTACCTTGGATTTAATTGTTCACGACCTCCTTTTGATAATCCGCGTTTAAGAAAAGCCGTTGCCTCTGCAATCGACAGGGAGAAGATTCTCAATACCATTTATGAGAAACGCGGAAGGCTCGCGGACGGACCGGTGCCGGATATCATGCGTAAATGGGCTCCCCGGTCGCTATATCGGTATGATCCGCAAAAAGCCAAAGAGATTATCGCCGGAGAGGGGTTCCAGAACAGTACGGTGTATTTTTATATAACGGCGGACCAGGAGATTGTGGATATAGCCGAAGTAATCCAGTCTTATCTTGTGGCTGCCGGAATGAACGTGCAGATAAAACAGCTTGAATGGAGCGCATATAAGGAAGCGTTGAACAGAGGTGAAGCAGATATGTTCTACCTCAGCTGGTGGGCGGATTATCCCGACCCCGAGAATTTTTTGTTCCCGCTCTTTCATTCCGCCAACCACGGCCCGGCAGGAAACAGAACGAGATATACGAACACCGCTGTCGATGCGCTGATTGAACAAGGCCGTTTGACAATGGATGAAAAAAAGAGAAATGCGCTCTATCAAAAAGCGGAGGAGTTGATCGTCGCCGATTCGCCATGGGTTTTCCTCTGGCACAGAACGGACTTTATAATACGGCAGCCCCGGGTAAAAAACTACACCATACAGCCCATTTACAGTATGGATAAGGGGACAGAGATAGAAATCAAGTAATCAGGTGCTCATTTCTGCCAAATTTCTACTATCATCGAGATTCTTGGGGGAAGTAATCGTGCTTTCTAACGTAGAAACTTACTGTTTTATGAAAGTGCTATCTTTTGGAATTAGGTGTGCGTAAGTCTCCAAAGTAGTTGCAGGGGAGTCGTGTCCGAGTTGTTGGGAAGCATAAATTGCAATAGTCTATCACTTTCTTAAATGGCTTTAAACTGTTTTTCAGAAAGAGTTTTTCAACAGCCTGTTGATTCGTGACGGATTCAAATAAATTTGGAAACTGCCGCATTATCAATTTCTGTTTGTACCCAATAAAGCAAACACACCTTAATACGCGTTTTTAACTGTGAGAATGTTAGATTTTGTTAGAACGACTCAAAATCTCTCTTTCATAACTAAATACTTGCACCGCAGCGCATTCATCCCTGCTGGAATAATTGGAAGTTTAAAATCCTGACACACCCCCGGATACGATGAAGGTCATAACCTTGCCGCTTTCGAGTTCCAGCGGGGTAACCTGTGCTTTGGGTACCACTATCACATTGCCTGCAAAGTTGTAGGATTGAGGCAGATATACCGCCATCTTATCCGCCATGCCGATAATCTCCAGGCTTTCCCGCGTCACAAAGCCGAACGTCTGCACGGTGTTGTCAGGCGAGAGGTTTACCAATACCGGTTTATCGAACCGCTTTTTTTCCCCTACGAAGGCGCTCACGAGGTCTTTGATGGCGGAATAGATCATCTTTACGAACGGCATGTGGCTGAAGAGTTTGTCGATGAGCTTTGCAGCGCCTCTTGCAAGGAACGTGGAGACAAAAAACCCTATAATAGTCACGAGCGGGATAGTAATCAGGATGCCGAGACCCGGGAACTCGACCCTGAAAATCCGGTCTATCGCCGAGACGATGAAGTACAGGATATAAAGGGTCATAACAATAGGGGCGAGAAACAAAAGACCATTAAAAAAGTATTTGGAAAGTCTGTTCATAAAACCTCCTTATTCATTAAATTACGATGCAAACATATTAACAGTCTCATAATAAATACATAAAGGATCCCCCTCTCCCCCGGAGGGAGAGGGGGAAATATGAATACTATTTTGAGACCGTTAATATATGCAGCTTTCTATCACAACAGATGTTAAAAAACATGCAGCTTTCGGGGAACAGGGGGAAGTACGGGACACGTGCGGAATATTCATTCCCCTGCGCCGCCTGAGAATTATTTGGAAGAAACGATGTCTCTCACCTCCGCCGGAGCGCTTTCCTGAACAGGCCCGATGGCGGTCACGCGGTAATGTCTTTTCTTTGAGGGCTTTTCCTTATCGATAAACGAAGGGATTTGGGTTTCGCCGATCAGTACGAACCCTTTTTTCTTGTCTGTTTCCCTGTAGATTTTGTAGCCTTTTATCCAGGTATCGGGAGACTCTTTCCATATGAGATACACATTTTCTGCGGACGGAACGGCCTGCAGGTTTGAGGGCGGAGACGGAACAAGC
>JAGVOC010000079.1 GCA_020052975.1 Desulfobacterales bacterium
GATAAGGGAGTCTTCGCGCCTCCCTTATAACCCTCCGCGAAAGGTATGCATTCATCCCCGCGGCAAGCCGACGGGGGATTCTGCAAAGTCTTTGCTAAAAATATATATGGATTGGATATTGAAATCCTTCCTCATGAAGCATTTCACTGTGACCGCAGTCTTGATTCCACTCGATACTGCGAGAAAACGGGATTTAAACCACCTTCATGGGAGGACATGATTCAGGAAATGTTTCACGACCCAACACCATATCATGCATGGAGGGAAAAATGATCCTGAGCGGCAAAAGAATCTTAATTACCGGAGGGACAGGTTCACTGGGCAAAACCCTCCTAAAACGCATACTTACATCAGAGATGGGGCAGCCTTCCAAAATAATCATCTTTTCGCGTGATGAAGCCAAGCAGCATGATATGAGAGTTGCCTACAAGAACAAAACTATTGCAACTGATGAGATCCTCTATCACAATTTCGATCAGCTTGTGGAATTCGTGATCGGAGATGTCAGAGACTTTCATAGTGTCGCCTCCGTTGTTAAGGATGCTGATATCATCTTTAATACTGCAGCATTAAAACAGGTTCCGGCATGTGAATACTTTCCATTTCAGGCAGCTCAGACAAATATTGTCGGCGCAGAAAATATTGTTCGGGTAATCCGGGAGCATAATCTGCATGGAAAAACTGTCGTTGGTATATCAACGGATAAAGCCTGTAAACCTGTCAATGTTATGGGTATGACAAAGGCCATTCAGGAAAGGATTTTCATTCAGGCAAACCTGACGAGCCCTCAAAGCCGCTTTATCGTCGTACGGTATGGAAATGTGCTGGCATCCAGAGGTTCTGTTATTCCCCTCTTCCACGAGCAGATCAAATCAGGGGGGCCGTTAACAATAACAACCGAAGATATGACTCGCTTTCTTTTAAGCCTCAACGACGCTGTCAATGTTATTTTCGCAGCCCTCGCTTCTGCAAACCGTGGCGAAACATATATCCCCAGAGTGCCGGCATCCCGTATCACAGACATCGCAAAAGTTCTCATCGGAGAGAGGGATATCCCCATTGTTGTTACCGGGATAAGGCCTGGAGAGAAAGTTCATGAAATACTAATTTCAGAAGAAGAATGTCACAGGACTGTGCAAAGAGGCAATTATTTTGTCATCAAGTCTATTCTTCCTGAATTGCAGCGCAATCCCGAGGAACCCATTGCACTAACAGGTGAGTACAGTTCTTCGAGTTCCCTCATGAATTTCGAAGAAACATACGCTCTGCTCGAAAGGGAGAAGCTCCTTATATCTGAAGAAATTAAGACAAAAGAAGAATTACTCAGATGAAAATACTCACTGTTCTGGGGACCCGGCCTGAAATTATCCGCTTAAGTACTATTATCAGAAAACTCGATCAGCTCACAGACCATGTTCTTGTCCATACCGGTCAGAACTATGTTGAATCTTTAAGTGATATTTTTTTCAGAGAACTGGGAGTAAGAAAGCCAAACTATTCTCTCGGGATCAAGGCAAAATCATTCGGTGAACAGGCAGGAAAAATCCTATCAGAAACAGAAAAAATTATGATTAAGGAAAAACCCGACAGACTATTGATACTCGGGGATACGAACAGCGGTCTTTCTGCAGTTGTGGCAAAAAGGCTTCAGATTCCTGTTTACCATATGGAAGCAGGAAACCGCTGCTATGACGACAGGGTGCCTGAAGAGGTCAACCGGCGGATCATCGATCACAGCAGTGACATCCTTATGCCCTATACAGAACGAAGCCGTGCTAACCTCCTCAGGGAAGGAATCCATGGGGAACGTATTTATGTCATCGGCAATCCTATCTTTGAAGTAATTCAACATTTTGACTCAAAAATACTAAAATCTAACATCCTGTCTGCTCTTGCCCTGAAACCCAGGCAATATTTCCTCGTAACAATGCACCGTCAGGAGAACGTTGACATCACAAATCGATTAATCAGTTTAACCAAAGCATTGGAATTACTGCAGAAGGAATACAAACTGCCGATCATTGTAAGCACCCATCCACGCACACAGGCACGAATTCATGAACTGGGGTTGAAACAGAAAAACAAACAGATACGATTCCTACAACCCTTCGGCTTCTGCAATTTCATAACCCTGGAACGCAATGCTTTTTGTGTATTAAGCGACAGCGGGACAGTTCAGGAAGAATGTTCGATCTTTGGCGTGCCAAATGTCACTATCAGGGACGTAACCGAGCGTCCGGAGACTCTGGAGTGCGGGAGCAACATCCTGAGTGGTGCTGAGGTCAAGTCAATAGTCCATTGTGTTCATACCGTATTGAGCCTAAACGGCAAATGGACAGCCCCGCGGGAATATCTGACAGGTAATGTCAGCGACACAATTATCAAGCTTACATTGGCATATAAAAAATAAAATCAGAATGAAAAATAATAAGTTTTACAGGAGAATTAGATGGAACAACTGACAGAAGAGCAGTTGAACCAGCTTGCGCTTTTAATAATCCACATGGCGAGAACAGGGGTAGGTACTGATGCCTGTTTAAAACATGGATGTTTACCGCTGCCGGTACATTTTTATTCACCTGTCCCTGATATTGAAGATCTGGAGCGGAGAAATTGGTTTGACAGGGAAAGTCCTCTACGTGGTATAGATTGGCGATTGGATGAACAGCTTGCATTACTTGCAAAACTCGGAGGCATGTTCGGTAATGAGTGTGATTGGCCTGCTGAAAATACTTGTCGACCAATGAAATTCTATACCGAAAATCAAAGCTTCAGTTTTGGATGTGCAGCAAGCACGCACGCTATTCTGCGCTACTTTCAGCCAAAGCACGTCATTGAAATCGGATCCGGTTATTCATCGCTAATCATCTCCGGTGCTCTCCAAAGAAATAGCAGATCAGACGGACAATATAGCATTGTTGATCCTTACCCGCAGCCATGGATTTCACAAATACCAATGCTGACAAACCTTCATAACACCCGTGTGGAACTTTCAGACGAACATCTGTTTCGAAAACTTAGGAATGGCGACGTGCTTTTTATTGATTCCGGACATACTGTCCGTACCGGCAGCGATGTAAACTTTCTTATTCTGGATATCCTGCCACTGCTTGCACAGGGGGTAATCGTTCATTTCCATGATATCCATCTTCCTCATGATTATGCGAAGGTTTATTTTACCAACCCTGCATTCAGGAACTTCTGGACCGAAGCCTATCTTCTTCAGGCTTTCCTATGTTTTAATCATGAGTATTCTGTCCAGCTGGCGATGGGTTATATTATGGGTCATCATATTGAGAATTTTATAACTTCCTTCCCTCATTACAATCCGGTTGTTCACAAAGCTTTAAGTGGCAGTTTCTGGATCCGGAGAAACATTCGTTCTCTGGAACATGATTTAAAATAGAGAGGGATAGTTATTAATAAAACTATTAATCAATATCTTTCCGGATATGAATACAAGAAACTTCAATGAATCTTATAAATAAAACAGTCTTAGTAACAGGTGCAGATGGTTTTATAGGCTCGCATCTGACTGAAGCTCTGGTTAAGGAAGGCGCTAAAGTCAAAGCGCTTTCTTATTACAATTCTTTCAATTTCCATGGATGGTTAGAAGATATTAATTGTCTCGATGAAATTGAGGTGCTGACCGGAGATATAAGAGATCCTCATTACTGTAAAAAAATGACAAAAAATATAGATGTAATATTTCATTTAGCTGCATTGATTGCGATACCTTACTCATATATTGCTCCTGACAGCTTTGTTGATACTAATATAAAGGGGACTTTGAATATCTGCCAAGCGGCTTTGGAAAACAATTGCCAAAGAATTATCCATACGTCAACAAGCGAAGTCTATGGAACAGCCAGATATGTACCGATTGACGAAAAACATCCGCTACAACCCCAATCTCCATACAGCGCAACTAAAATCGCTGCCGATGCTATAGCCATGAGTTTTTACAATGCATTCACCCTACCCCTTACGATTGTAAGGCCCTTCAACACTTATGGCCCTCGACAATCGGCGAGAGCCGTCATCCCTACAATAATCACTCAACTTCTGTCCAGCAAAAAAGAAATTAAACTGGGATCACTTCTTCCTACGAGAGATTTGGTTTTTGTAAAAGACACTGTAGCGGGGTTTATTGAAATAGCAAAGTCCAATAAGACTATAGGCGAAACGATTAATATTGCCACTCAAAATGAAATTTCCATCGGAGATCTTGCAAAGAAAATAATCAACATTATTTCCCCAAAGGCACGAATCAAACAGGATAAAATCAGGGTTAGACCTCCGAAAAGCGAAGTTGAACGGCTGCTCGGAAGCAATGATAAAATTAAAAGACTAACCGGCTGGGAACCTCGCTACTCTTTAGACAAAGGACTGGCGGAAACCATAGAGTGGCTCAGGAATACCGATAACTTAAAACACTATAAACCAGATATTTACAATGTCTAAGGAAATTTTCTTAGACGCCCCCAATGTCGGTGAATTAGAAAAAGATTATCTTTGCAAAGCCATAGACAGCGGCTATATTTCAACTATAGGACCTTTTGTATCAGAATTTGAAGATAAGTTTGCTCGATACTTAGAGGTGGAGAAGGCTGTCTCAACCCAGAGCGGGACTGCCGCAATTCATATAGCCTTACATGAACTAGGAATCGGAAAAGGAGACGAGGTAATTGTACCCGCCCTAACCTTTATTGCAACCGTGAATCCGGTCATGTATGTCGGTGCAAAACCCGTCTTTGTCGATGCAGACATTAATACATGGAATATCGATCCTAAAGAAATCGAAAAAAATATAACGAAAAAAACAAAAGCAATTCTTTTAGTTCATCTCTATGGTAATCCCTGCAATATGGACCGTATAATGGAGATCGCCGATAAACATAATCTTTTCGTCATCGAAGACGCAACCGAAAGTTTAGGGGCGATATATAAGGGCAAATTTACCGGCACTTTTGGAGATTTTGGATGTTTCAGTTTCAACGGCAACAAAGTCATCACAACAGGCGGCGGTGGTATGATAGTTGGAAAAGATGTAAAGAGGCTGGAGCATATAAAGTTTCTGGTAAATCAGGCAAGGGATGAATCAAATGGTTATTATCATTCTGAGATAGGGTTTAACTATAGGATGACAAATATCGAAGCTGCCATGGGTCTTGCACAGCTTAAAAGATTGAAGGAATTTTTGGCAATAAAAAAGGAATTTAAGCAAATCTACAAAGAAAGACTCAAGAAGACTCAAATCCGTTTCCAGCAAGAGTATGTGAATGCTGAGAATTCTCATTGGTTAACATGTATTGTTTTTGAAAAGTCTATAAAGTTATCAGGATTACAAAAAACTCTAAGAGAAAAAGGTATTCCCACAAGAAGGATATTTATGCCATTAACAGAATTCCCGCCTTATCAACAATTCAAAAAGGGTGAATATGAAAATTCTTACACTATTCATAAAAATGGGATCTGCTTGCCAGGTTCTACTCTTAATAATAAAGAAGATATTGATTATGTATGCAAAATCTTAAAAAACAGCCTGTAGGCAAAAAAAGAATCCAAATACGGGTAAATATCATTTGAAAAAAAAGAGAAATCTTTTTTATCTGGCGATAATTCCAGCAAGAGGTGGGTCGAAAAGAATACCCAACAAGAATCTTGTTTTGTTTGGAGGGAAACCGCTCATTTCCTATACAGTGGAAGCTGCCTTGGCTTCAAAAAAACTTTCAAATATAATTGTTTCAACTGATAACCAGGAAATAGCTGATTTTGTTTTATCTCTGGGCATTAAAGTACCGTTTCTAAGACCTCCTGAAATAGCTCAGGATACAAGTCCGGTAATCAAAGCCATAGCACATACCTTAAAAAAATTAGAAAATATCGGACCTGTAGATGCAGTTGTTTTGCTTCAGCCAACTTCTCCATTCCGTAACGCTAAACATATCGATGAGAGCATTAAGATATTTGAAAATTCCGGAGCAGATACTTTGACATCTGTTTGTCCGGCAACCGATCATCCGTATTGGTACTGGAAACTGAAAGGAGACAGATGTATCCCTTTTTTTTCGATGAAACATGTCAATATGAGCAGATTCGAGTTACCACCTGCTTATATTGAAAATGGATCAATTTTTATAATAAAAAAGGCAACCGTTATGCATGGTAAGATATATGGGAGAAAAATAGTTCCCTACATTATGGACAGAAGATGCTCAATAGATATTGACACACCGGAAGATCTGCAATATGCCGAATATATTTTTAAAAACAGAAAAAACAAACCCTCTCTTAAATGACATGGAATACACCGGTGAAAATTAAGAAAAGAAGAATAGCATCAATTACCGGAACGAGAGCTGAATACGGATTAATGACCCCGGTTTTCAAGAAGATTGTTAACAGCAGAAGTTTGGATTTGGAATTGATCGTAACTGGAATGCATTTATTGACAGATTTTCGGTCAAGTCTCGAAAAAATTCAAAAAGATAATATCTGTAAACTTCATTATGCGAGCATGCTTCTTGGTGAAAACAGCGGCAAGGCAATGGCACAAGCACTTGGATTAGCGGTATTCGGCATAGCTTCGATTTTAGAGGAAATAGCACCTGACATAATCTTGCTTCAGGGTGACAGAGGTGAAATGCTTGCAGGAGCTATTGCTGCATCACATATGAATATTCCTGTTGTACATATGTCAGGTGGCGATTATAGCGGTTCAATAGATGACTCAATCAGGAATGCAATATCAAAATTTGCACATATTCACCTGACTACCTGTTCTGAAAGTACAAAAAGACTCATTGCCATGGGTGAAAGCAAAAAAAGAATTTTCACAGTAGGTGAGCCAGGCATTGATCTCATAAAAAATATGAATTATATTCCGGCAAAGACTCTGGCACTTCAATTGGCTCTTGATTTGTCAAAACCGATTATTCTTGCTACTCAGCATCCTGTAACAACCGAGGCAGACCAGGCAGGTTGGCAGATCACTCAAACCCTAATGGCTCTTGAAGAACTCAATTTACAAACAGTCTTTACTTATCCCAATACTGATGCCGGGGGTAGAGAGATGATCAATGTAATTGAATCTCGAAGAAACCGGAGTTTTTTGCGCATTGTACCTACTCTCGGTTCTCAGAAATATCTTAGTCTCATGAGGATTACTTCAGTTATGGTTGGCAATTCCAGCAGCGGAATCCTGGAGGCGCCTTCCTTTAAAATACCGGTAGTAAATATCGGTACCAGACAACATGGAAGGCTAAGGGCCAAGAATATTATTGATGTTGGTTATGATAAACAACAAATTAAAGACTCCATCCTTTTTGCATTAAAAAATGTAAAATTCAGGAAAACTCTTTCGAAATGTAAAAACCCTTACGGTGACGGCAACACATCGCAAAAAACTGTTCAAATTTTGACCCGTTTAAGAATTACTCCGATGTTACTCACCAAGTGGATGGATGCTGAAGACAGCTTTTTATCAGGAGACTGAAGCTGGAATTTAAAGTACTTAATCCGATTGGTAAAGATGGCATTTATTGGATATCTCTTATTGAAAAACTTAAGCCAGAGCATAAAGATATCCATTTATTACCTGAATATGGTCGCATATATCAGAAAACCTATGGCCATGAACCATTTCTTGCCTTTTATGGAAATGACCTAAGGTTTATAATCCAGCCTTTCGTCAAACGTCTCCTCAATGATCTTCCTTTCCTGAAAGATGTTAAAGACATCGGTACTTATAATGATATTGCTAATCCTTACGGCTTTGGCGGACCGGTTTGCTGTTGCAGTTCTTTGATCGAGGGAAAGAAATTATTTAAAGAGTTTAATAATTCTTTTCTTGAATACTGTTATCAGGAAAAATTTGCAAGCGAATTCACGAACCTTCATCCATTGCTGGAGAATTTTCGGCTCATTATAGATTCCGGTTCAATTAATATGGTCAAGAAGAAAGAGGTAATCTATATTGATTTAACAATAACCGAAGAAGAACTATGGAGAATTTTTAGCAGGGGTAATAAAAGCAATATCAATAAAGCACGCAGGAACGGTGTCCGTATAGAAAAAGTCACACCTGATTTCAATAATTTTGTTATATTTAAACAGTTATATTACAAAACCATGGAACGAAACCTGGCTCAGGAAAGATGGTTTTTCCCGGAAGATTATTTCACGAATTGTTTTGAAATGCTGGGACCGGAGAGGATTTCTATTTTTTTTGCCTATGTTGGAGAAAAACCTATCTCTGCTTATCTCCTGATGCATGATTTTAAGACAGTCTATTACCACTTTGGTGGTTCAGATGACAGTTTCTATAAGTTAAGACCGAATAATCTTTTGATGTTTGAAGTAGCCATATGGGCTAAGAGACAAGGATTTTGCCGTTATCATTTGGGCGGCGGTGTTTCAGCTTCATCCGAAGACAGTCTTTTCAGATTTAAATCCGGATTCTCGGATAAAAAGGCGCCTCTTTATAGCTATTACAGGATACTGCACAGTAAAACATATGAATTCCTGTGCGAACTAAAAAAAACATATGAAATAAAAACAACAGGAGAAATAAGTAACTCTGACTATTTCCCGTTGTATAGAAGATGAATTATAGGGTGTCGATATGAACTTTGAATCAAAAGATTTTACTTTTAAAAATAGTGACGAAACAATTGTGATTGCCGAGGTAGGAGTAAATCACAATGGCGACCCAAAAATTGCAAAACAGATGATAGATGCTGCTGTCAGGGCTGGAGTTCACATTACAAAATTTCAGGCCTTCCGTTCTGAAAAAGAGATAAGCAAATACGCCATGAAGGCACCCTATCAAAAGGAAACTACTTCCAGCGAAGGCAATCAGCTTGAAATGTGCAAGGCGCTTGAGTTAAGCGGACCCGTTTTAAAAGAGATGAAAAAATACTGTGCAAAATTAAAAATGCCTTTTCTATGCACTGCGTTCGACTTTGATAGTGTAGATTTATTGGTTGATGAACTGAAAGTGAGCACTATAAAAGTGCCTTCCGGAGAAGTCACCAATTTCCCTTTTTTAGAGTACATCGGTTCAAAGAAGAAAGGGGTCATCCTTTCAACAGGAGCGAGTAACTTATCTGAAGTGGGACTGGCGATACAAACTCTTATCAAATCCGGCTGTCCTGAACTAATGTTATTTCACTGTGTTACCAGTTATCCCGCCCCACATGATCAGGTAAATCTCCGCGCCATGATGACTCTTAAAAACGCCTTCGGCTTGCCTGTAGGTTTCTCAGACCATACTGTGGGAATTCAGACAGCGATTGCCGCAGCAGCTTTAGGCGCCGTTGCAATTGAAAAGCATTTCACGCTCGATAGAAACATGGTGGGTCCTGATCATCGTGCGTCTATTGAACCTCATGAACTTGCAGTCCTGGTGGAAGGGGTAAGGGTCGCTAATCTGTCCCTTGGCAGTCCTTTGAAGCAACCTGCACCATGTGAACTCCCCAACCTACATTTGATCAGAAAGAGCCTTGTTGCTTCATCGAATCTCAAAAAAGGGACTTGTCTGACGAGAGAGATGATAGAGATCAAACGACCTCAGGGAGGTATAGAACCGATGGATCTTAACAAAATCCTGGGGTTGACCTTAAAAATCGACATCGAAGAAGATCAGCCCATAAAATGGGAGGATTTAGTTTGATCAATCAGGCTACAGACCTTTATGATGCCCTTGCACCATATTACAGAAATTATTCTGATAATAAATCTGCATATCTGTCCGCTGTTGACAAGTTTGTTATTGGTCATATCCCCCCCGGTGCAGAAAGCCTTCTTGATGTTGGTGCGGGTGACGGCATCCGGGGCATGTCCATTGCCCAGCAAACAGGTATTAAATATACAGTTCTCTGTGATCCAAGCCCGGAAATGATCAGAAGATGCAAAGCATTGCATCCGTCTGAAGTCTGGAATGTTTCTGCCGAGGAACTGCCTGATACAGGCATTAAGTTTGATGTAATCTTATGTCTCTGGAATGTATTGGGTCATCTGAAAGACCGTGCTTCTCGTATCAAAGCACTTTCAAGGATGAGAGAACTCCTTACTGACAAGGGGATAATATTCTTCGATGTCAATAACCGCCACAACGCAGCATCATATGGCTGGGCCAGAGTCATCGGCAGGCTTATCATCGATTTTTTTAACCTGGACGAACAGCGAGGTGACGCGGTTTTTGACTGGAAAATAGGAGAACAAACTTTTCCTGCAATGGGACATCTATTCACACCCCATGAGATTGAAGGAATAATCAAAGAGAGCGGATTAAAAGTGAAAGAAAGAATAGCTGTAAACTACAGTGATGGACAAGTCTCGATGTCAATATTGAAGGGGCAATTGTTATACTTAATTTCAAATAAATAACATGACGTGGGATTCAGTCTGGGAGAAGATTTTTAGTGACAGGGAGGAGTGGGGAAAGTATCCCCCCGAGGAACTTGTACGCTTTATTGCATCTAATTATTATCGCATCAAGGATCGAAAGGGGGTAATGATTCTCGAATTAGGGTGCGGGCCAGGTGGTGGGCCGAGTTGGTATATTGCAAAGGAAGGTTTCTCGTACTTTGGTATTGACGGATCTCCTACCGCAATCGAAAAAGCAAAAAAAAGGTTTTTCGAGGAGAATCTTCACGGTGAATTTACCTTAGGCTTTTTTGATAAACTGCCATGGAATGATGCGACATTTGATGCAGTCATAGACGTCGCCAGTTTACAGTGCAACCCGGAAAAAGAGACAAAACAAATTTTGGAGGAAGTTATCAGAGTTTTGAAACCAAACGGAAATCATTTTTCCTTAACCGCAAAAGCAGGGTGCTGGGGCGATGGAACCGGTTCTAAAATTGATGGAACAACTTACGAAGCTGTAACCGAAGGCCCTTTCGCACATATGGGAATTATGAGGTTTGCAACCAGAGAGAGCCTGATAGAATTATATAAACATTTCAAGAATCTAAACCTTGAGTATTCTATCCGAACTTTGAACAATTGCAAGAACGAAATCTCTGATTGGATCGTAACGTGTGAAAGGAATTAATCTTCCTGTGAAACCCAAAAAGTCTTTAGAGTTAAAAAATTTCATGCTCAGTGAAACTTCTACCATCTGGGAAGCTATGGAATTGATAAATAATAATTTTAAAGGCTTTACTATGGTAATAGATAAAAATAACAGGGTCATCGGAACCATTACTGATGGAGACATTAGAAGGGGTTTGTTAAAAGGGTTAACTTTTCAGTCAGGAGTGACCGAAATAATGATAAAGACCTTCACCTCGGTACTTCCCGATACTGATAGAGCAAGTGTCCTCGACATCATGATGGCAAGAAGCATCCAGCAGATCCCTGTTATCGACAGCGACAGGAAGTTAAAGGGAATACATTTCATCCGGGAACTAATTGGCGCATCCGTCAAACCAAATATTGCTTTCATAATGGCAGGAGGCAAAGGAGTCAGACTAATGCCTCTAACTGAGCAATGCCCGAAACCAATGATTCCGGTTGCGGGACGGCCAATACTCGAAAGGGTTATTTTGCATCTTGTGGGATACGGAATCAGAAATATTTATGTATCCATTAATTATCTCGGTAAGATGATAGAAGACTATTTTGGAGATGGTTCAGCGTGCGGCTGCTCAATCACTTATCTGAAAGAGGGAAAGGCATTAGGGACCGGGGGTGCCCTATCTTTGCTGCCTGAAACTCCGGAGCATCCCATTATCGTAATGAACGGAGATCTTGTAACACAGATCAATATTGCCAAATTACTTGAATTTCATACAGCAGAAAATGTCAAGGCAACGATTGCGGTAAAGCCATACCAGATGGAAATACCGTTCGGTGTTATCAATAGTGATGAAAACAGATTAGTACAGATTCAGGAGAAACCCAGCCTGACATTTACGATCAACACCGGCATATATATACTTAATCCAGAAGTTTTACCCTTGGTACCTAAAAATGAAGAATTCCTTATTACCTCGCTATTCGATCTGCTGATAGAAAAAAGAATGCCGGTTGGTATACATTTGATAGAAGAAGACTGGATAGATATAGGGAGACATGAGGAGTTAAAAAGAGCGAAAGGAATAATATAAAGAAAGGTCATTATATTGAGAGTTCTTCTTGTAGTTTACGATAACGACTCGTATATTTCATGGTTTCCACAAGGTATAGCCTATATTGCTGCAGTATTGCGGGGAAAAGGCCATGAAGTAGTTATTTACAATCAAGACGTCTATCATTGGCCTGAGTCTCATTTGGTCGACCTATTGAATAAAGAAGTCTTTGATGTAATAGGTGTTAGCGTGATAGCTGGATACTACCAATACAAAAAATTATTGAAAATTTCAGAAGCTATCAATAAGTCAAAATATCGGCCA
The DNA here is from genome assembly GCA_020052975.1 of Desulfobacterales bacterium. The sequence continues at coordinate 12,405 of JAGVOC010000079.1, forward strand.
TTCTATGTTTTAGGTGGGCATGGCCCTGCTCCAGAACCAGAATTCTTCATGAAGAAAACGGAGGCCGATGTTATTGTAATTGGTGAGGGGGAAATAACCGCATTAGAAATTATACAAGCAATTGAAGGAAATCGGCCGTTCTCATCCGTCAAAGGTATTGCCTATAAGGTTAATGGTAAGTGTATTAAAACCTCCCCGCGATCCCTTATCGAAAACATAGATGACATTGAATTCCCTGCATGGGATTTATTCCCCATGGATCATTATACTCTTCTTCGTTCTTTCCCAGGAATTTCTAATAATGAACGAAGTCTTCCTGTTTTGTCCGGTAGAGGATGTATTTTTAAATGTAACTTTTGCTATAGAATGGACGAAGGGTTTAGGCCAAGATCAATTGAGAATATTCTCGAAGAAATCCGCATATTAGTGAAAGATTATAATCTTTCAGCTATAGAATTCTCAGACGAACTTCTCATGAGTTCAGAAAAGAGAACAATTGAAATTTGTGAAGGCATTCTTAAATCGGGGGTAAAATTTAAGTGGGGGTGTAATGGGAGGTTAAATTTTGCAAAACCGAAAGTTTTGGATCTCATGAAAAAGGCGGGATGCGTTTTCATAAACTATGGCATTGAATCATTAGATCAAAATGCTTTAAAAATTATGAAAAAAGGACTAACCATAAAAATGATCCACGATGGAGTTCAAAATACATTAGATTCTTGTATTAGTCCAGGTCTTAATATAATATTCGGCAATATTGGAGAAACTCAAGAATCATTACAGAAAGGTGTTGAATTCCTATTGAAATACAGTGATTATTCACAAATGAGGACCATAAGACCTGTTACTCCTTATCCTGGTTGTGAATTATATTATTACGCAATCAAAAAAGGGTTATTAATAGATGCTGAAGACTTTTATGAACATAAACATGCTAACTCAGATCTTTTATCTGTCAATTTTACAGATATGGATGATGAAGAGTATCATAAAGCCCTATTCGAAGCAAATAAAGCATTAATAGAAGCTTATTATGATCATGCATGTAAAAATACAGTAGATAAAGCAAAAAAACTCTATATTGAAAAAGACGTAACATTCAGGGGTTTTAGACATTGATATATGATGCCAGTTAACTGTTTAGCCTATCTAATTTCACCGACACATTTAATATCAGCCACGTGTGCAATAAAATCTTTACATCAAAATGAAGATGTTAATATAGTTCTTATTGTCCACTGGCCCGGTTTATCGGATGAGAGGAATGAAGAATTAGCAAATATTATTATAGATATTTCAAAAGAATTTCATTTTATTAAAAAAATAATTCCTATATCACAATTAAAATTATCTGACCTACTCATACAGAGCAGATCACCCTCAGCAGGTATTCAGTCTTTTAAAGATATTATTGTTAACAAAATTGAGTTTAATGAAATATATTACTCACACAATGTTGTTGGTGAAATGTATCAATTTTTATGTACTGCCTTTCCGTCTGCTCAGAGGATATGTTTTGGTGATGCATTGGGAAATGTCTACGAGAAGGAGGTGCATCTCTCTTTCCTGATTAAAACCCCTGTTGCTCTAACGCCGAAGGAATTTAAACCTCATAAAGCTGCCTTAATACTTCCAGTCGACCAGTCGGGAAATTTTCTAAAAAATATCCCCCTCACTGTATGTGACAAAAATATTGTTATTGACATGATTGAGAGATGCATTTCTTCTGCTTCGGATTTGCAGAATTATATACAAAATATCTTGCTTCTATATAGGAATTCAAAAAAATATTTACTACTGACCGAGAACATTGCGGAAGGTAATTTTATAGACTTCAATAGGGAAATTGATATGTGGTGTTCAATCATTGAGGACAATTGCATTCCGGGGAGCGTGATTTTTCTGAAATCTCATCCAGGTGAAACTCTTCAGCGAAACAACAAGATCGCTGAAAAGCTTTCTGACAGATACGAAGTGGTCGAACTCGATAAGAAGTTTAAAAGATATCCTATTGAGATATGGAAGAATTTGGTTCTCAATTATGGAATAATATGCATGTCCTATCCTGTACTATCGTTAAAGTATTTATATGATATTGACGTCATGAATCCTATGAATGATGCTTTTATTGAACGTTGGTTTCCTGCATGGACCTGGGATTCATTTAAAAATGCTCATACTTTATATATGGAACCGTTAAAAAATCTTGCTCATTGGGACGGTAAGAGCGTGCTCTATTCAGGAAATTTAAAAAGATAAAAAAACCTGAAGTCATCTTCTGTCCGTTGCTTATTTACTTCAATAATATTCTTTTCAAAGAGCCATCTGTTGTGAAATAATAAAGCTACATATATAAAATTGATAATTTATTGATTGAGGGTTATATGTTTCAGAATGCGTCCTGGCATGTGTATAAAAATTATATAAAAATTCATCCTTCTGCCATTATTGATCCATGTGCTTCGGTAAAGATTTTTAATCTGCCGGAACCTCCTGAAATTTGTATAGAGATAGATGAGGGTTCTCACATTTTTTCTAATTTCGGCATTGTAAGGTCCAGTGGAAAAATTATGATCGGCAAAAGATGCCAGCTTGGGAACTCGTATTTCAACTGTGCCGAATCCATTGAAGTGGGAAACGATGTTTTGATGGCCTGGGGGATTACTCTCATTGATCACGATTCCCATGCTCTGCAGTGGGAATTCAGAAAAAACGATGTAACCCAAGCTTATCATGATTATCTAGTGGATAGAAACAATTTTATAAAAAATAAAGATTGGTCACATGTTGATATGAAACCAATAATTATTTCTGACAGGGTATGGATCGGCTTTAATGTAACAATTTTAAAAGGAGTAACAGTCGGTGAGGGCTCTGTGATTGGAGCCTGCAGTGTTGTCACCCGTGACGTCCCGCCAAATTGTGTTTTTGCCGGCAATCCAGCAAAGTTGATCAAGGAAATTGAGCAATAATATTTTTTGGCATTTTGAGCAGAAAAAATCAGATAAGGGAGAATTCTTTTTTCTGTGAAAATACTCTTTATTGTCGAAACTGCCAGCATACACGCAGCCAAATGGATTAACCAGTTGATAGATACAGGGTGGGATATCCATATCTTCCAAGGAGCAATGGAAAAAACCTGCATAAATCCTGAATTTAAATTTGGCAATTTTTATCTGCCCTACCCGCTGCCCGCCACAAATGTTATCAGTCAACAATCTTTATTTACTTCGGAAGACCTTATTCATTCCTCAATACATAAAGTTTTAGATGCGGAAAAGAATTTTTATGCTAAATATTTGGCTGAAACAATAGACAGGGTGAGACCTGACATAGTCCATTCCCTTGGTCTGAATATAAATTGGAGAAATATAGGACTAGTTGTTTACGGCGCAAAAAAAATATTGGGCGAGAAATTCGATATGCCATGGATTTATTCCAGCTGGGGAACCGACCTCGATTACTTTGCAAGAATGTCTGAAAAAAATTACATAGAAGTGAAGGCAATCCTGGAAAACGTTGATTATTACATATCAGAATGCCAGAGGGATATCAGACTCGCCCTTGAAATGGGATTCAAAGGGAAAGTATTAGGCATTTTTCCTGCAGCTGGTGGTTTTGACGACCAATACGTCCGAGATTTTTATCACGATGGGCCTACTTCAGCCCGTAAAGCCATTATTGTAAAAGGAAGGGGAGAAGATCAAGACCCTGTCGGCCGAGCACTAAAAATCTTGGATGGATTCGAACTCCTGCCTGATATTTTACAGGGATTTGAAATCAATATTTTCCAGGCTACCCCAAAAGTCAGGGAAAGAGCAAAAGAGTTATCAGCAAAATACAATCTCAGAATCACTATGCTCGAATATATACCATATACCGAATTACTAGGCATAATCGGGAAATCCAGAATTTTTATTGCATTAACAATAAATGACGGCCTCCCTTTAAGTCTTGTCGAAGCCATTTCACTAGGGGCTTTCCCAATCCATTCGGACTTAGAGTCTGTGCGCGATGTTATTAGGAATAGTGAAAATGGATTGCTTGTGCCTCTGGAAGAGCCGACAGCTTTTGCAGAAGCATTAAAAAAGGCTTTAACAGACGATGAAATGGTTGACAATGGGACGACCGTCAATACACAGATAGTCAAAAGTAAACTTCTGAGAAGTGTTGTCCAGCCTGAAGTGATAAAAATATATGGAAAAGTTACGGCTAAAGAGTTTAAATCGACTTCCGTGGAAATATCCAAATCAGACCAGAAGACGATATTGATCACAGGCGCGCACGGATTTGTTGGAAGAAACGCCGCAAAGTTCTTTCATGATTCCGGATATTATGTTGTCGGAATCGGGCATGGGAAATGGCCTACGGAAAATCACAAAGATTTTGGAATAGACAAGTGGAAAGAAGCGGATATTACCCTCGGTAATCTGGAAGAAACAGGAAAAGATTTTGATATTATCCTGCATTGCGCCGGTGGTAGTCTTGTAAGTTATTCCGTTAACCATCCATTTGAAGAATTTGATAAGACTGTTATTTCACTTGCGGCTGTCCTAGAATATATGAGACTTCATAATAGGGAAGCGAAGCTCATTTATCCGTCAAGTGCTGCTGTCTACGGTTCCAAAAAGAATAAACCCATAAAAGAAACCTATGAATTAAATCCCATATCGCCTTATGGCTTTCATAAGAGGATTGCTGAGGAGTTGATAGAGTCCTATCATAATAATTTTAATATAAAGGCAGCAATAGTTCGTTTTTTCTCAATTTATGGGAAAGGATTAAAGAAACAATTATTATGGGATGCATGTAACAAATTTAATCTCGATGATAAAGAAGTGATTTTTTTTGGTACCGGCGAAGAAACAAGGGACTGGATCAACATAGAAGATGCAGTTCGGTTAATACATAAGCTCACAAAAAGCGATAAGGACTTTGAAATAGTGAATGGAGCAAGTGGCATTAAAGTAACTATTAAAGAAGTCTTAAATTTGATGGCTGAAGAATTTAGTAACAGAAAAGTTCTCTTCTCCGGTAATTTTAGGGAAGGTGATCCGAGGTATTACCATGCAGATCCAAAAAAGGCATTTGAGACAGGCTGGCGACCAGATATATCCCTGAAAAAAGGGATTAAAGAATATGTGCAATGGTATAAAAGCAAAAAAGATGAAGAGAACAAGAAACTGAACCATGCTGGGCATGATTCAAAAAAAGGTTCAGGGCCATTTTTTTCAATTCTGGTACCATCCTACAACCAGGCTCAATACCTCCCTGCCGCGCTGGACAGTCTGCTTGCCCAATCTTATCCTAACTGGGAAGCATTAGTCGTCAATGATGGATCTACTGATGAGACTCCGCAGGTTATGGAGAAGTATGCTGCACTGGACAAACGTATACGTCTGTTTCACAAACAAAACGGAGGAGTGGCTTCTGCCCTGAACGAAGGACTCAGAAATGCGCAGGGTGAATGGATATGCTGGCTGTCATCGGATGATCTTTTTGAGCCTGACAAACTCGAGGTTCATTTTCAGGCTATCAAAGAGTTCCCAGCCATAAAGTTTTTTTACACACATTTCTCCTATTTGAATGAAAAATCAGGAATTAAAAGTGAACCTGACTTATGGCATCCTGTCCCGCCAAAAGAACTTCAGATTACTCGTTTTTTCCTTGGGCCATACATCCATGGCAACTCTATTTGCATTAATCGTTCGGTATTTGACCAGACAGGCATATTTGATGAAGCGTATCGATACGGCCAGGATTTTGATATGTGGCTGAGAATCAGCGCAGCTTTTCCGTCGGAGTTTATCAATCGTCGGACATGCATAACTCGATGGCATGATAACCAAACAACCAATCAATTTCCGGAAGCAGGCTTCTATGATTCTGCTCGCGCATGTATCAAATACCTGAATGTCCAGACATTCAGAGAAGTTTTCCCGTTGCTTGACCTTGCAAAAATGGAAGATATTGCAAAGGCAATAGAGGAAACCATCGTTATTGCTTTTTCTCCAAGCGCCATAATACACAAGTGCGGCTACAACACCGCATTACTCGAAAGATTTCGCGAATGGCTTGTAAATGATTGCCCCCCATCATTGAAACAATTTGCGATAGAAGAGCTTTCTCGATATATCAACAGTCGTATTGTGCCGCAGCTGCCTGTTGAAATAAGCAATGCGTTCGCGGAACTCCTTAACATCAGTGAGTCATCATTTCAGTTTGTCCCACATAATTTTATTGCAGAAAGTAAGGAACATGTCACAAACCTTTTCACAGCAGGAAGGGAAAAGGAGGCTGGAGCGTTAGAAAGATATCTGACAATGATTAGTTCTTTCGATGATCTGCCCTTGAATAAGGATAGGTTCCATGAAGTTTTGTTTTACTACGCCGGCCTTCACAACTCTGATAAGCCGTTTGCAGGAACAAACTCTGCATTACTCAATATCGCATCAATTCTTTCTCAATCTGAGAATTACAGAGCATATCTGACCGGTGATTTTATCTCTCGGCAGGAAATATATAAAGGCGTTGATTTCCTGCCACTTCCTGCACATAATCTAAAAGTTCAGTTTCTCAAAGAATATGACATTGTTATCTTCGCTACACACATAGGATATTTTGCTGATATTGAAAAGCCAACAGGACAGAAGTGGATTCTTTACCAGCACTGCTGGACCGTTGAACCGCCTGAACTTGCCCGCATAAGTGATTTTGACGCAGTAATATGTCTGTCAGATATTCATAAAAAGACTGTCCTAAACCAAAAGGTACCGGAAGAAAAAATCAAAGTCTTTCCCAATAGCATTGATATATCTCATTTTTATCCCCGGCAGGTTAAACGGAAGCCCCACTCGATTCTTTTCGCAGGTGCCATAGTCCCATTGAAAGGTGTGCACATCCTCATAGATGCGTTCAAGCTTGTTAAACAATTACTGCCCGATGCAGAACTTAATATCTTCGGCAGTGCTTCTCTGTGGCGCGATAGCGATATATATGAAAAAAACCTCAAGAGCGCAGGAATTCCCGGCGTTATTTTTCATGGAACTGTTTTAAATGATAAAATGCCCCTCATATATTCACAAAATAGCCTGCTCTGTCTTCCATCCGAAATAGAATCGTTTGGTATTGTTGCGGTTGAGGCTCAGGCCTGCGGTTGTATTCCTGTTGTTCACAACAACGGTGGAGGAGCTGCGACTCTTCTTGATAAACAAACAGGGTTTCTCTATTCACCCAATACCCCACAAAATTTAGCTGTAACAATTGTCTCTGCATTTTCTCAACTTGACTCTGATAGTTCTTTGCGTTCAAACGCCATACAATTTGTTCAATCTCATTTTTCGATACAGCATAAATTCCAAGATTTTGTAAATATCCTGCAAGATTTACTTCCCAATCCAATAGATTATGAAAAAGAATCTCCTGTTAAAAACATTGAACAACCGGTGTCAACAGTCGCTGCTACTTCTGAGCTCGATCATTCAACCCCTCCTGAAATAAAAGACGATGAATTCTACTACACAATCCAAAAGCTTGCGAAGGAAGAAGCGATCAAGACTGTATTGGAAATTGGTTCGTCTACAGGAGCTGGCAGTACAGAAGCCTTTGTAACTGGCCTGCGTGAAAATCCAAACAGACCAAAGTTATTTTGCATGGAGATTTCAAAACCGCGTTTTCACGATCTGCAAAATCGGTATAAGGATGATCCATTTGTAATATGTTATAACGTTTCGTCTGTCCCACTCGAAAAGTTCCCGACTGAAGAAGAGGTTATAAATTTCTACAATACAATAAGAACTTCTCTGAACATCTACCCAATCGAACAAGTCCTTGGATGGCTTCGCCAAGACAAGAAATACTTGAAGGAATCAGGAGTGCAGGGGAATGGCATAGAGTTGATAAAAAAAGAAAACCATATAACTACTTTCGACATGGTTTTAATAGATGGTTCAGCTTTTACTGGCAGCGCAGAATTAGACGAAGTATATGGAGCAAAATTTATTCTTCTTGATGACATTAATGACATTAAAAATAGTAAAAGTTATCAGCGACTCATTAAAGACTCCAATTATTCACTTATCATAGAAAATTGGAAATTAAGAAACGGCTTTGCAGTTTTCAAGAAAAATGATGCCCTATCAGAGAAGATTTTATTTTCTGTTGCTGTTGGCGACAATTTTCAAACTAGTTATAACTCCCTGACAAAGCCAAGGTTTCTTGAGTATGCAAAGTATCATGGTTTTGAATTTCAGGAAATTACTTCATATTCTGACAGTCGGCATCAGAAGCCTCACTGGGCAAAAATCAAGCATGTCCTTTATTTGCTCGATAAACTTCAACAGGGAGGGCTAATCACTTATCTGGATGCCGATATTGCGATAGTTGTCGGAGATGTTAAATTGACTACTACTAAAAGCATTGCATTAGCAAAAGACTCTGCCGGAATTATTAATACCGGTGTTTTTGCAGTCAGGGTTAATGATTTTAGTAAAAGGTTTTTTCAGGCTGTTTGGGATCGTTCTGACTGTGATAACCATCCCTGGCAAGATAATCTGGCGGTATTGAGAACTCTAGACGAACTTACAAATGATGAGAGGGAACAGCACATAGAGATTCTTCCAAATTCTCTTAATGTAACTTTGATAGCAGGAGAATATCCGGAATATGACAAATATATGTCAAATCCATGTTATGAATTAGTTCGCTTTCGTCATTTTGCAGGAGGACAACCTTGGTTTAAGAAATATTTTACACAGCCAATTTTATTTAATATGATTCAATCTCAGGAAAGCAATTTATCACAATCTTTAGATTCACCAGTCGCATCAAAAAATAATCATGACACGCTACCCATTCATTTCTTCACTATCGTCCTCAATGGAGAACCGTTTATCCGTCATCACATAGATGTTTTCAGGCAATTACCCTTCAAATGGCATTGGCACATAATTGAAGGAGTTGCTGACTTGAAACATGACACTGCCTGGAGTCTGCAATTTGGTGCAAGAATTACTGATGAAATTCATAGGAATGGTCTTAGCAACGATGGCACAACAGAATATCTTGACAAACTAATGAGGCAGTATCCCGATAATATAACCCTTTACCGCAAAGAAAATGGTAAATTCTGGGATGGAAAGCTCGAAATGGTCAGTGCGCCTCTTACAAATATCAATGAAGAATGTCTCCTTTGGCAAATAGATGCCGATGAATTATGGACAATAGAGCAAATCAATACAGTACGATCGCTGTTCATTCAATATCCTGAAAAAACAGCAGCATACTACTTTTGCAATTATCATGTCGGAGAAAATTTGATAATTACAACGCGTGACACTTACGGTAATCATACCAGTTATGAATGGTTACGCACCTGGCGCTTTAAACCGGGAGACCTTTGGATGTCTCATGAACCACCAAGATTTTGCCGGAGAACGGAAACAAATCAATGGGTCGATATCTCGCAGATAAATCCTTTGATCCATAGTGAAACTGAATCGCGTGGATTAATCTTTCAGCATTATGCATACGTAACTGAAGCACAGTTATATTTCAAGGAACGGTATTTTGGGTATAAAGATGCTGTCAAACAATGGCAGCGACTGCAACGACAGACTCAATTCCCGGTTTTTTTGAGAGATTATTTCAAGTGGGTAAATGATGCTGCCCAAGTCAATACAGCACTTTCTCAGGGCATCCATCCGATTGCTCAAAAAGACAACTCAGGTATCTGGCAATTTCAACAACATGGTTTGGAACTACCTAAAATAAAACATATCCTTTGGGTCCGCACTGACTCCATCGGTGACAATGTTCTCGCATCCTCTATGCTGCCTTATATCAAAGAAAAATATAAGGATGCAAAAATAACAGTTCTTTGTCAGGAACATATCGCAGAACTGTATGAGATATGCCCGTTTGTTGATACTGTTGCTACCTTTAACAGATCACAAGCATATCAGGATGAGAACTATAGGAATGAACTAATACAAAAGCTTCAGGCCTTAAATGCAGACCTTTCTCTGAATTCTGTCTATTCGCGTGAACCTCTGAATGACTTCTTTACACTTGGTAGCAATGCAAAACAGAGGATTGCGTTTAACGGCAACCTCTGTAACATTCAAAAGGAAATCAGAGATGAGAATAATAAATACTATACGCGTCTTCTGCCAAGTGAAGGCGACCATAAGACTGAGTTGGAAAGGCATAGAGATTTTCTTAGAGGGATAGGCATTGAGGTTCCTAAACTGGAACCTAAGGTATGGCTTTCGTCAGAGGATGAAGAATTTGCTGAAAACTTCTTCCGTACTAATAATCTGGATCCCGAAAAGACTGTCGCTCTCTTTGCAGTTGCACAGTTTGATCATAAGATATATGCACATGCCGGTCTTGCAATATCGCCAATTTGTAAGGAACGTTCATTTTCTGTTGTTGCGCTGGGTTCCGCAGCTGATTTTGCCTTTAATCAGCAAAACCTCGATGCAATCGGAGTGCGGACACTGAACATGTGCGGTAAAACAACATTAAGGCAAACAGCAGCAGTATTGAAGAAATGCCGGCTGGCAATAGGCTCAGATACTGCTTGTGCACATTTCGCATGTGCTGTCGGCACACCCAACGTAGTGATATTGGGCGGAGGACACATCGGGCGCTTCCTGCCATACTCGCCTTTAACCTCTGCTGTCTGTGTGCCGCTTGAATGTTATGGATGCGATTTTTATTGCAAATATCAACGAGTACATTGTGTCAAAGATATCTTGCCAGAGGTCCTTACAGAGGCAGTAAGGCAAACACTTGATAATAGTTCTGAGAAGCCGCGTGTTTTTGTACAGGGCAAATCCTTATGGAACCCAAATGCAGGACAACCTGCTTGGAGGTGGTTTAATGAGTATTTGGACGTTCAAGCAGTAGAGATTATCCCTGTTGGCGATGTACCTGAAATTCCCCAAACTTTTCAGAAACAAAACATCGCTGAAAACATAATGAATGAGATAACGAACATCAACAATTTCCTTCGATCCGGTATGCTAGAAGATGCGAATAAATCACTCAAGCATGCACTCGAAAAATACCCTGATTCCCCTGACCTCCTTAATCTTCAGGCAATACTGAAACTGCACATGAAGGACAGTGAAGGAGCTAAAGGAATTTTATTTGATCTCATAAAGAATCAGCCGGCATATTACCCTGCTTATCTCAACCTTGCCTGTATTTTCTGGAATGATAAGGATTTTGACAATGCGTCAAAATATTTTGAAGAGGCATTGAGGATGAGCAATTATGACAAAGCTGTGGTTTCAGCATACGGGGAGATGCTGTTCAGCTATAAGAAATATGCAAAATCAAAAGAAGTCTATGAGGGATATTTAAAAATAAATCCGAATGATGCCGAGATACTTTCACTCCTCAAAAAGTCTGCTGATATTCTGGACAAATTAACGAAGTTCAAAAATATCGCCGGCAAGACAACGTAGCGCCCTAAACTTCTCTGTAAAGCGCATAATCTCTCTACATCCTCCTATGCAGCGGCATACGGTTTTATTCTGTTAAGCGTTTCAGCCATTTTATCCCTTGCAACAGCCAAGTCGTAGTCAATCTGCAACCGTTCCCAAAACCCGTCACTCAGACCGAAAAAACGAGACAGTCTGAGACCGGTATCTGTGGTAATAGCACGCTTGCCGGCTATAATTTCTCCGATCCTTCTTTGGGATACGCCAATTTCTTTTGCAAGCCGGTATTGTGTCAGCCCCATAGGCTTTAAAAACTCTTCGATCAAAATTTCGCCTGGATTAGGATATGGCACTTGTCTTTTTCTCATACGAAAGCCTCCTTAATGATAATCGACAATCTCGACGTCAAATGCGTCACCGGTTTCAAACCTGAAGCAGATACGCCACTGATCATTGATACGAACGCCCCATCGTCCTTGCCGTTTGCCCCTGAGCGCCTCAAGCCTGTTGCCAGGCGGCACCCTGAGGTCTTCTATCCTTCCGGCAGCATTCAATAGCGCAAGTTTCCGCATGGCCGCCGACTGAATATTGCTAAACCGTTCCATGCGTTTGCCGTTGAACATAGCTTCAGTATCACGGCACCTGAACGATTTAATCATAATAAATAATATCCCATCACGTTACTATTGTCAATCGTTATCAATGGATTAAATGTCCGGAAAAGCCCTCCTGACGTTTCCTTACCTTACCGGCTTCGAATGTGCCGGAATGGGCTACGGCGTGGAATTTGCGATAATGCAGTCTTTCTGTCTTTGCAGCTTTTCCGTACGCTATTGGTATACAGGAATGGATCCCCCGATCAAGTCGGGGGATGACACCCTTGGTTTCATGGGATGACGCCCTTTGAAGCCAGTTCTCTGACTAGCCCCCTGAGTGTTACAGGGGGTTACCGCTTTCCCATCAGGTACTTATATGCGCAGATTCGGGTTATTTCGGAACAACAATGATATGATATAATTGGTTATGCTGAGGGTAAATAAACATAATATTCAGCCAACTTAAGAAGCGGGATATGATGCAAATCATGGACATTAAGAATAATGTAACTTCCCGGTTACGCTCGCTTCCCTTCAAGATCAGAGCATCTGTTCTCTATGGTTCGCTTGCGAGGAGCAGCTCTGCCCCCGATTCAGACATCGATATTCTTTTTGTGTCGGACGAAGTCGATCCTAAGAAACATAGACGGGGTCGAGACATTGGACGAATTAAAGAATGCCTGTCATCAGGGCATCCCTTAGATATATTGTTGTTAACAAGCAAAGAGTGTATTTCAAATTTCAGAAATCATAATCCTCTCTTTCTGGATATTGCATGGGAGGGTGTGATTCTGTTTGACGAAAACAATTTTATCGAATCCCTTATTCATGAAACACGGTCGTATATATCTGAGAAGAACATAAAAAAACTAAGCGACGGCTGGATTTTTCCTGTTCCAGAAAGAACCCCTGCATATCTGTCGAATGTGAGCAACAGAGATTTTGCACTCGCCATGATGAAGGACGGAGCAAGGGATTTCGCTATCGGTGTTAACATCATGGAAGACGGTTTTTATGATAAGGCTGTCTATCATTTCCAGCAGTCCGCTGAGAAGGCAATAAAGGCTGTTTTAATATGTTTCGGTATTTTCAAGAAAACACACTTTGTAGGAGACATTCTCCTGAAGGAAATCGAATCACGTGATATTGACTCTGCCTGGAAAGAAAAACTCATCCGGATAGCCAAAATCAGTTCCGAAGTGGAGCCTGAAGTAACGTGGAGCCGTTATCCGGGAATTGATAATGATACGCTTTGGATTCCCCATGAAGAATATACTGAAGAAGATGCACATAAGACCAGAGATAAGTGTGAAGAAGTCATAAAAGTCGCAAAGGATTTTTTCGCCTGGTGGTTTTCCGGGATATAAAGACAAATGACCGATAAAAATCCACAAAAACAGCACATAGAGCACATCATCTGGAACGAGCAGCATATTGCGACGATTATCCGGTCGAATTCCCTCCCCGATGAAACAACCTTCGTCACGCCGGATCATTATTATCAGCAAACCAACTTTGTCGTTTATACAAAAAACGGAGTCATCAAGCGCCATGCTCACCTGCCCCTGCAGCGTCATCCTACAGGTACTCAGGAAGCGTTGCTGATCCGCAAAGGCAAAGTAGAGATAGATTTATTTGCCATGGATAAAAGCCCTCTCGGAACATGGACTCTGGAACAGGGGGTCTGATACTCCTCGTTTCCGGAGGCTATGGCATGCGCTGCCTTGAACTACCCACTTCGTTGTAACGAAAGGAAATATGGACATCAATAAGGCAATACAATCAGCTCATGGTCATCATCTTGCAGGAAATGGAGAACAGGCAGAAATTATCTATAGGGAAATATTAACCGTTCAACCAGATAATGTTGGCGTATATAACGACCTTGGTAATCTGCTTCAGGAACAAGGCAAACCTGTTGAAGCTATCCACTGTTATCAAAAAGCGATTGAACTGAATCCTAATTTTGCCGGGGCATATTATAATCTCGCGGAAACCCACCAGGATATAGGGCAGCTCGATGACGCATCAGGATATTACAAAAAGGTAATTGAACTTAATCCTAATTTTGCCGGGGCATATTATAATCTCGGAGTTATCCTTCAAGAGAAAAGGCAATTCGATGAAGCTGTTATTAATTATCAAAAAGTACTGAAGCTAAACTCAAATGATGCAGATTCATGCAATAACCTCGGGATCATTATGGAAGAAAAAGGACGCTTGGATGCAGCCATCGTCTTTTATAAAAGAGCGATTGAACTGAATCCTCATTTTGCAGGGGCATATAAGAATATTGGGTATGCTTACAATAAACTGGGATTTATCCTACAAGAAAAGGGGCAGCTTGATGAAGCTATTAAGAACTTCCTCAGAGCTCTGGATTTCGATTCAAACTGCTCCGATGCATACTATAATTTGGGGATTGTCTTACAAGAAAAAGGCCAACTCGATGAAGCCATTCAGTATTATCAAAAGGCTATACAGATCAACCCAAACTTTATTAATGCATATCTGAACCTTGGAAATGTTTTATCTGAACAATGCAAACAAGATGAAGCGATCCAGTATTATCAAAAGGCTATACAGATCGACCCAGGCTTTACTAATGCATATCTGAACCTTGGAAACGCTTTATATGCACAATGCAAACGGGATGAAGCGATAATTCAATATGACAGAGCTATTAGAGTTAGCCCTAACAATTTCAGTGTGCGCCTTGCAAAGTGTATCGCTCAACTTCCAATTATATATTCAGACCAACAAAGCATACAAATCTGCAGAAATCACTATTCTGATGAACTTACAAAATTGCGGGACACGATTTTATTGGAAACATCGCAAGATATTGAAGCTGCTGCCGAGGCGGTTGGAAGCAAACAACCTTTCTATCTCGCATATCAGGGTTTTAATGACCGAGATTTACAGAAACTTTATGGCAACATGGTCTGTCAAATTATGTCTTTAAAATATCCCCAGTTTGCTGACTGCCCTTCAATGCCACCTCTTTCCTCTGAAGAGCCTCTACGGGTCGGTATGGTATCCGGATTTTTTTACACACATTCCAATTGGAAACTGAGAAAGGGATGGGTTACAAATATTGATAAAGAGCGTTTTGAACTGTACGGTTATTATACGGTGAGAAAAAAGGATCATATGACGGAGATTGCACGGCAGTATTTTCACCGATTCGTTGATGACGTCCATTCTTTTGAAGAATTGTGCAAGACCATAAAACAAGATAATCTTCACGTATTAATTTATCCGGAAGTAGGTATGGACCCAACAACTGTCAGGCTTGCAGCCTTGCGTTTAGCGCCTGTGCAGTGCACTTCATGGGGACATCCTGTTACTTCCGGTCTTCCTACTATTGACTACTTTCTCAGCAGCGACCTCATGGAGCCTCCTGATGCAGATGATCATTATAGTGAAGAGCTTGTTCGTTTGTCTAATTTGTCCATCTTCTACTCACCACTGGATTTTCCTGTTGCTCATGTTAATCGTGAAACTTTCGGCCTTCGAAAAAAGTCCATCCTTTATCTCTGCTGTCAATCACTATTCAAGTATTTGCCGCAGTATGATGACATATACCCTCGCATTGCTCAAAAAATAGGCGATTGTCAGTTTATATTTATTTCTCATAAAACAAGTTGTTTTACGGATCAACTCCGCCTGCGCCTTAATCGGTCATTTAAAAAGTTCGGCATGGGAGCTGATGATTACGTTGTCTTTCTGCCTCGTCTTGATGTGAGTGAATATAATGCGATTAACTCGCTATCTGACATTTATCTTGACAGCATTGGTTGGTCGGGATGCAA
>JAGVOC010000354.1 GCA_020052975.1 Desulfobacterales bacterium
AAAAGCAGGAGTGATAATGCTTACAAAGGTCATGGCTAAAGAGCTTGCCGGAGCCGGAATAAGGATAAATGCGATATGTCCGGGACAGATAATGACAGACCTTGAAAAATGGCGTTTCGGGCTTGAAGCACAGTTTTTTGCCTCCACAATTGAAGAACGTGAAAAAGAGATGTGCAAGACGATACCGCTTGGTCGCATTGGAAGCCCTGAAGAGGTTGGAAATCTTGTGGCTTTCCTTGCTTCGTCTGCATCATCTTATATTACCGGTCAGGCAATTAATGTGACCGGCGGGCAACTCATGGAATTATAAGATGAGACCCTTGCATAACACCCTCTTTTGCCCAATTACTGCGTCAGGCTCAAATTTTAATCCTCGAAATACTCCGTGTATTCCTGCGGTTAAAATTATCACCCTCCTTGTACTTGGACAAAATTGGATGTTCTTCAAAGGTCTCATAATATGGTTCAGAAGGTCAAAAGATTTGAATCAAAGACCCTGTTGAGATATGGTCCTTTAATAATAACTTTAATTGCTTAATTAATATAAAGAGGGAGAATCAAATGGGAACGGTGACAGGCGGGCAACTTGTGGCAGAAGCGCTTATTGAAAAGAAAATCGAATATATTTTTACCCTAAGCGGAGGTCATATAACTCCCATTTATCAATATCTCGAAAACTCATCCGTTAAAATCTTCGATACAAGGCATGAGCAGGCAGCGGTATTTATGGCTGAAGCATGGGGAAGACTGACAAGAAAGCCGGGGATTGCGATGGTAACAGCAGGACCTGGCTTTACAAATGCCCTGTCTGCAATAGCAAATGCGAACATGGCAAATTCCCCTCTTGTTCTGATCTCAGGTTGTGTCGGTGTTGAATGCATCGAAAAGCTCGATCTTCAGGATATGCGCCAGTTTCCCGTAATCGAACCCATGGTGAAAAAAGCCTTTGTCTGCCACAAGACAAACAGGATTCCTGAATTTATGGATTTAGCATATCGAACAGCTGTTACCGGGCGTCCGGGTCCTGTTTATCTGGAACTGCCGGTAGATGTTTTAAATGCCTCTATTGATGAGGCCCAGGTTAAAAAGACAAATACCGTTGTTGAATCAAGACCCGCTGATTCAACAAATGCCGCTAAAGTTTTAGAAATGATACAATCTTCCAAAAATCCGATTGTTATTGCCGGAAGCGGCGCCTGGTATTCCGATGCCGGAAAAGAGCTTGTTGAATTCACTGAAAAAACCGGCATACCTGCTTTTACGTCTGCTCTCGGACGCGGGACAATATCTGATACCCATCCTCTTTGTTTTGAATCATCCCTTGCGATCAGACCCGGAGCGGCCTTATTCGCAAACTTCAGCGCAGATCTTGTCATATTCCTGGGCTCACGCATAAGTCTCTACTATATCTTCGGGGATCTTTTTACAAAGGAAGCAAAGATAGTCCATGTAGATATTAAGCCGGAGGAAATCGGAAGAAACCGCTCGATAGATTTAGGCATTGCCGGCGATATAAAGGCATTTCTCGGCGTATGCAACAGAATCATCGATGAAAGGGGAATCAGCAAGTCTCTGGTCGACCGCTTCAGCCAATGGGTTTTGGCTCTGAAACAGGCCGAAAAAGACGGGAAAGCCCCGTCAATACCGAACTGGGAAAGCAATAACGTCCCGATTCATCCCTTGAGGCTTGCGCGCGAAATTAATGACTTCATGAACAGGGAAGATGATATAGTTGTCGGAGACGGCGGAGATACACAGGTCTGGATGGGAATGACAAGAACCATCCGCAGGCCGGGCCATTATCTCGATTCCGGCCTTTACGGCTGCCTGGGGGTCGGATTACCCTATGCCAATGCCGCAAAACTCTTAAATCCGAAAAAACGTGTATGCCTTATTACCGGCGACGGTTCAATTGGATTCAATTTTATGGAATTTGAAACAGCCATCCGGAAAAATCTTCCGGTAGTTGTTGTTATCAGCAATGACCTTGGTTGGGGCATGATAAGGCACAGCCAGGAAATAAAGATAGGGCATGCAATTGAGGACGGAACATTCATCGGGAAGGTAAACTACCATAAGATGGTTGAAGCTCTCGGCGGAAAAGGTATGTATGTCGAAAAGCCGGAGGATATCCGCCCGGCTCTTGAAGAGGCCTTCGCTTCAGGTAAAACAACCTGTATCAATATCATGACCGATCCGACAACCATAAGCCCGGGAAGCACTGCGCTTGCTAACCTCGGTGGCTACAAGGCTTGATATGACTTTGTAAAAAGTCCATCTGCTGTGTTGCGCTGCATCCTTCGTCATTGCAGCGTACGAAAAGTACGCTTCATTCCTCAGGATTTGCGCGCCTTGCATATGAAGCTTTTTACAAAGTCATCCGATATTTGAATTTTATAGATCTATCAGGTCAACTTTAACACGGGGGGAAATATCATGAAAGACAGCGGCATACCAAACGGTTTTTTACTGTCCAAAGGCCATTCCTACTATGTTTTCATCCTGTTGTTTCTTCTCTATATGTTTGATTATATCGACAGGATGGTGGTTGTCTCCCTGTTCCCTTTCTTAAAAACAGACTGGGGACTTTCAGACACTCAATGCGGTATGCTCGTATCCGCAGTTTACTGGTCGATACTGGTTTTTTCATTTCCCGTTTCACTCTTCATCGACAGGTGGAGCCGAAAAAAAAGTATCGGTGTTATGGCGGTGTTATGGAGCATCGCTACCGTAGCCTGCGCCTTTACAAAAAATTTCACCCAGCTTTTTGCTGCAAGAACGGCTATAGGAATTGGCGAAGCCGGCTATGCTCCGGGCGGTACCGCAATGATTTCTGCTCTATTTCCTGAGAAAAAACGATCAATCATGGTTGGAATCTGGAACGCGTCAATTCCTATCGGAAGCGCGATCGGCATCGCTCTTGGAGGCTTTATTGCCGTAAAATACGGATGGCGCCATGCTTTTGGAATAGTTGCACTCCCCGGCCTGATCATAGCTTTTCTTTTCTTTTTTACCAAAGATTATAAGACAGTCGATCTTGTCAGGTTTGTGAAGGGGAAAAAGGACGGCTCAGGGAACCAACTAAAAATGAGCGGAAGGGATATAATAAAAGAATTCACCGGAACACCTTCTCTGATTTTGACTTATTTTGCCTTTGCCGGAAATACTTTTCTCACAACGGCAATGTTGAGCTGGCTTCCGACATACTTCAACAGGATTGAAAATCTGCCTATGCAGCAGGCTTCCCTTAAAGGAGGATCCATAATGCTTCTCGCAATCATAGGGTCTCCCCTTGGCGGTTTTCTTGCAGACACGTGGATGAAAAAAAGAAACAACGCAAGGCTTCTTTTCAGTGCGCTATCTTCAGTCACAACTTCAGTTGTCTTTTTCTCGGCCTTCTATTTCCTTACAGGTCCTTTTCAATATTATCTTCTTCTGTTTGGAGGTATTTGCGCAATCGCGTTTGCATCATCGGCAATAGCGGTAACTCAGGATGTTGTTCATCCCGGTTTGAGGGCAACCTCATACAGTTTTTGCGTTATTGTTCAGAACCTTCTTGGCAGTTCGATTGGCCCGCTCTTCGTGGGAGCTCTGTCTGATAAATACGATATCAAAACAGCGCTTACCATAGCCTCGCTCTCTTCTCTTATAGCCGGGGTTCTTTTCTTCATTGCATCATTTTATTATGAAAAAGATCTCGCCAAGGTTGAAAAAATAGCCATTAAGGCCGAATAGGGATATGAGACATGGTTGATGGACTCATAAAAAGTCAAAAATCCCGTCACTCCCGTGAAAATCCGCCGCGGCGGAAAATACTTGAAAAGATCCGCCGCAGAGGACTTTCGCGGGAATGACATAAAAAAGCAAGATTGAATTTTATGAAAAATAACGAAAAAGAGAGTGCAACTTTCAGGGACAAGGTCGTTGTCGTTACCGGCGCTGCAAGCGGTATCGGGGCGGCTATATGCCGGAAATTCGCGGATGAAGGCGCTAAAATAGGCCTGATGGATGCAGATGAAAAAGGCGTAAAAGATATGGAACATTCCCTCACAGGTTCCGGAGCCGAGGCTTTTGCCGTAAAATGCGATGTCTCCGTTGAAGAAGAATGCGACTCTGCAATTAAAGTTTTTATCATGCGTTACGGTGGAATTGATGTTCTCGTAAACAACGCCGGAATAACACAGAGGGGCGCCTTCATGGAAACCCATGCCTCTGTATTCAGAAAGGTGATGGATATCAATTTCTTTGGCTCACTCTATTGCACAAAAGCCGCGATAGAAAGCATCGTTGAAAGAAAGGGAATTATAATAGTCATTGAAAGTGTGGCGGGCGTCACCCCGCTTCTCGGAAGGTCCGGCTATTGCGCAAGCAAGCACGCGCTCCACGGATTATTCACGACAATCCGGACGGAGATAAGAAGTGCCGGAGCGCATGTTATGATAGTCTGCCCCGGATTTGTAAAGACAAACCTTCAAACAAGGGCTTTAGGATCAGACGGCGGCATAACGACACACCCCCAGTCAACTGTCGGCAGGCAAACCACTCCTGTAAGTGTTGCGGAAGAAGTATGCATTGCAGCATTAAAGCGGAAAAACATGGTTGTTTTGACTTTCATGGGAAAACTCGGATACTGGATCAGCCGGATAGCTCCCATCTTCTATGAAAAAATGATGGCCCGGAAATTCCGTTCCGAGCTGGAAAAATAAAAACGGTATTTACAGGAAGTCCTGGTATGAGCTTAAAAGAAAGAAGAGAACGTGAAAAAGAAGAACGAAGGCAGCAGATCCTTGATGCTGCCAAGGCGCTTCTGTTTGAAAAGGGACTGAATGAGACATCAATGAACCAGATCGCAAAAAAAGCTGAAATCGGCGTTGCGACAATTTATTTTTATTACAAAAGCAAGGAAGACCTGTTTGCGGCGCTTCAGGTAGAAGGACTCAACCTGCTCTATTTAAAACTGGAAAAAGCCTGTGAAAAAGAGACTGATCCTGCGAAAAAACTAAAGACAGCGGCTCAGGTCTTTCTTAAGTTTTCCAAAGATAATAAGGATTATTTCGATATCATAAACTATTTTTTATCCGCACCCGATCAGATATTTACGCCGAATTTAAAAGGCCAGGTTGACAGACACGGCAACATTATTATCGCAATTGTCGAAAAACACATAAAAGAAGGCATTGAATCACGGATTTTTAAAAGAGTGGACTCAAGAAGACATTCGGTTCTTTTCTGGGCAACTCTTTACGGACTGACGCATTTTAAGAAATTAAAAAATACCCTTTTAAAGGGGGATACATTTAAGAACCTTTTTGACTATTCTGTTGATAACTTTATATCAAATCTGGCTGTTAAGTAACCATCCAGGTTAAGGAGAATAATCTGTCTGAAATGAAAAAGAACCTTATTCTTGTAATAAACAGCGGAAGCTCTTCGCTCAAATATAAGCTCTTTGATATGCCGGAAGAAGATGTTCTGTCCTCGGGTCTTATTGAAAACATTGGTGATAAACAAAAAAAGTCGGTATTTTCTCACAAGAATCTTTCGCATGAAAAAGTCAAAACTGAAACGGACTGCAAAAATCACCGCCATGCTGTCGGGCTTGTCTTTGATGCCATAGTTGCAAAAACAGATGGGCCGCTGAAAAATATTAAGGAAATATCAGCTATCGGGCATCGTGTTGTCCACGGAAAGGATATTTTTGTGGAACCCACTGTTGTATCGGATGAGTCTCTTGCCAAAATGAAAAAGCTCACAGACCTCGCGCCACTTCATATGCCTGTCAATATCGCCTGCATAGAGGAATGCATCAAAATTTTCCCGAACGTTCTCCAGATAGCCCATTTTGATACAAGCTATTATGCCGGAATGCCTGAATTTTCATATCTTTACCCTGTCCCGGTTGAATGGCACATAAAACATTCAGTTCGAAGATATGGTTTTCACGGCATTTCTTACCAGTTCGTAAACAGCATGGCCTCCGTCCTCCTTAAAAAGCCCCTTGATGAACTCAAACTCATTTCAACCCACCTTGGGAACGGGGCCAGCATTACCGCCTTCTCGCAGGGGCGTGTTCTAGACACGAGCATGGGATTCACTCCCCTTGAGGGACTCATGATGGGTACACGTGCCGGTTATTTTGACCCTGCAATTATTCCATATCTTATTTCAAAGACAGGCTTTAGCCTTGAAGATATTATAGCAAAGCTCAACAATGAAAGCGGCCTGACTGCAATAAGCGGAATCGGCCGTGATATGCGCAGCATAGTTGCTGCCTGCAAAGAAGGAAACAGCAGGGCCCAGCTTGCTTTCGACATGTTTATTCATACTCTGCGGAAATATATCGGGGCATATTTCTTTGCCCTTGGAGGGGCAGATGCAATTATTTTTACCGGAGGAATCGGAGAAAACTCACCTGAAGTGAGAGAAACTGTATTTGAAAATCTCGCTCCTCTTGGTATGACAATAGATAAAAAAGCAAACCATTCCATAAAAAGTTCAAAAACAGGATTTATCAACCAGCCATCATGCAGCACAAAAATTCTCGTTATTCCCGCAAATGAGGAACTGATGATTGCGCGTGAAACATATAAGAAATTGGTTCATGGTTTATAGTTTCTGGTTCCTGGTTAAAAGAAATAATCAGAAACTATAAACCAGAGACCAGAAATCAGAAACTTCAACAACCCATAGGAAAAATTAATGACCGACTTCAAAGTATCGACGGTAATCGACAGAGACCTTTGTATAGGATGCGGTTTATGCGTCAAAGTATGCCCCATGAATACCATTTCAATGCAGGACGGAAAGGCGGTTGTTACAGGCATGGAATCTCTCTCCTGCGGACATTGTGCAGCAGTATGCCCGGAAGGCGCAATCAGGGTTAAAGAATTAGATGAATCCATTTTAACTTTCAGCACCTTTAGGGAAGATGGCAAGTGGCTGAAGCACGGCGATTTTGACACTTCACAACTTGTACGGCTCATGCGTTCAAGACGATCATGCCGCAATTACAAAGAAAAACCGGTCGAAAGGATAGTCCTTGAAGATCTCGTAAATATCGGAATAACCGCTCCATCCGGAACAAACACACAGGGATGGACTTTTACCATTCTGCCCGCGAGGGAGGCTGTTCTTACTCTTGCAAATCAGATAGCGCGCTATTTTAAGGAACTTAACAATATGGCTGAAAAAGGCCATATTCGCTTTTTCATGAAAATGATGGGCAACAAGGAGCTCGATTTTTACTATAAGAATTATTACGAAACGGTTAAAGAGACCCTTTCAGAATGGGAAAATAAAGGTCGGGACCGCCTTTTTCATGGTGCAACTTCAGCAATAATAGTTGGATGCAAGCTTGGTGCAACATGCCCTGCTGAAGACGCCCTTCTTGCAACACAGAATATTCTTCTTGGAGCACACAGCATGGGGCTTGGCTCCTGCCTTATCGGATTTGCAGTTTCAGCCATCAGAAGAAAACCGGATATAAAGCTGTCCGTCGGAGTCCCTGCCGATGAAACGGTATATTCGGTAATTGCTCTCGGCTGGCCGGATGAAAAATATTTTGGCCTGGCAGGCAGAAAAAAGGCTGTTATAAGATATTTTGACAAGTAGTATGTCGAACTTCGAATATCGTACTTCGGACATCGTTATTTTCGGTTTATGGTCTCTGGTTACTGGTCTCTGGTTTAACCAGAAACTACAAACCAGAAACAAGAGACCGATCCATGATCCCCGATACGGAGGTGCAAAATGCCTGTAAAAACATCAATACCAACCAAAGGAATTCCAAAGGACGAGTTATTATCCCGAATGGAGTCGATGAGAAATAAGGATGCCGACTGGCGCTCCGGGAAAACATGGAGCCTTGTTTATTTTGCAGGAGAAGAGCATACCGACTTTTTAAAAAAAGCGCACAACATGTTTTTCTCTGAAAATGGGTTAAGCCCGTTGGCTTTTCCGAGCTTGAAAACCTTTGAAAATGAAGTAATTGCCATGACTGCAACCATGCTGGGAGGAGATGAGAACACTGCAGGAACAATGACAACCGGCGGCACGGAAAGCATCCTCATGGCAATGAAGGCTTACAGGCAATGGGCAAGAGTAAACAGGCCCTCAGTAAAGGAACCTGAAATTCTTCTTCCTGTAACCGCCCATCCTGCATTTGAAAAAGCAGCCCACTATTTCGACATAAAAGCCGTCCATTCCCCGGTGGGGAATGATTTTAAAGCAACTGTCAACGCAACCAGAGAGCTTATATCAGATAACACGATTGTCATGGTTGGATCGGCTCCCGCATATCCCAACGGCGTAATTGACCCGATTTCCGAACTTGCCGCCATCGCAAAAGAAAAGAAAATAGGTTTTCACGTCGACTCATGCCTCGGCGGATTCATGCTCCCGTGGCTGGAAAAACTCGGATATCCCGTAACATCTTTTGATTTTTCGGTTCCCGGGGTCACTTCCATATCGGCAGACGTACACAAATACGGTTATGCCGCAAAGGGAGCCTCTGTTGTGCTTTACCGAAGCAAAGAATTGCGCCGCCACCAGTTCTTTGTCTATTCAAACTGGCCCGGAGGAATATATGCATCCCCTTCCATGACAGGAACAAGGGCCGGAGGATCGATTGCGGCAGCCTGGGCTGCTTTAAATTCGATTGGAGAAGAAGGCTATATGCGCCTTGCGGAATCGGCCATGAAAACCGCAAAGGCTATCATGGAAGGAATCGTCGGTATAAAAGGGCTTTATATTCTCGGAAAACCCGATATGTCTGTTTTTGCCTTTGCTTCGGACACACTCGACATATTTGCGCTCGGAGACGCAATGGACAGGCGCGGATGGCATCTTGACCGCCAGCAGTTTCCGTCCTCTCTTCACATGATGATTACGGCCGCCCATGAAAAAGTTGCAGAACCGTTCATATCTGATCTGAAGGAATCTGTTGAAGAGGTAATTGCAAATCCGAAGGCATCATCGGAAGGCACAGCCGCGATGTACGGCATGGCGGCATCACTTCCGGACAGGAAGGCTGTTGACGGTTTTGTTCTTGATTTCATGGATGAGATCTTTGCATAAAAAAAGGCCGTCCCCCTGTTAAGAGGACGGCCTTTAAAGTACAACAATACCGCTTCTACATAAGCAGAGGAACAATCAGAAGCGCAACGATGTTTATAACCTTGATCATCGGGTTGATTGCAGGACCGGCTGTATCCTTGTAGGGATCGCCGACTGTATCGCCCGTGACGGAAGCTTTGTGGCCGTCGCTTCCCTTCTTATGAATTTTGCCGTTGTCGTCGGTAACGCCGTCTTCAAATGATTTCTTGGCGTTGTCCCATGCGCCGCCGCCGCTGGTCATGGCGATGGCCTGGAATAGGCCGGTGACAATGCTGCCGATAAGCACGCCGCCGAGGGCCTCACGGCCTAGGGCGAAGCCCACGATGACCGGGACCACGACCGGAATAAGGGCCGGGAGCATCATCTGCTGGATGGCGCCCTTGGTCACGATGTCAACGCACTTGCCGTACTCCGGCTTTCCCGTGCCTTCCATGATGCCCGGGATCTCACGGAACTGCCTGCGCACTTCCTCAACGATGCTGCCGGCAGCCTTACCAACGGCCTCCATCAGGAGCGAGCCATAGTAGTAGGGGAGCAGGCCGCCGATGAACAGACCGGCGAGTACCATCGGGTTCGAGAGATCGAATTTGATATCAATCGCCAACTTCGTGATCGGATCCACGAAAGAGCGGGAATACTCGGCAAAGAGGACCAGTGCTGCGAGGGCTGCCGAACCGATTGCATAACCCTTTGTAACAGCCTTTGTCGTGTTTCCGACCGCATCCAGCGGGTCTGTGATGTTGCGGATCTCTTCAGGCATTCCTGCCATTTCTGCTATACCGCCTGCGTTGTCCGTTATCGGGCCGTAGGTGTCAATGGCCACCACGATACCTGTCATTGAAAGCATCGAAACCGCTGAAAGGGCGATGGCAAAAAGACCGCCTGACGCATCACCATTAAATCCGCCGCCTAATGAATAGGCGCCAAGTATTGAGGCTACGATAACGATAACGGGCGCGCCTGTGGCCTTCATGCTGACCGCAAGGCCTGCTATAACGTTTGTGCCGTGACCGGTCAGGCTGGCCTTTGCAATGTGTTTAACCGGGCCGTATTCCTTGGCTGTGAAGTACTCTGTTATAGCCACGATCAGGCCTGTCAATGCGAGGCCGATAAGCGCCATGAGGAAAACGTTCATCTGTGTAAAAGACGGATGTTTTGCCAGTGAAGCCTGCACCAAATCGCCTTTCAGGAACTGGCCTGTCACGATATAAAATGCTATTGCCGCGAGAACACCTGCAACAGCGAGCCCTTTGTAAAGGGCGCCCATGATATACTGGCTTTTGCCGAGCTTTACTGCAAATGTTCCGATAATGGAAGCGATGATCGATATTCCGCCGAGGAGCAGTGGAAATTCCACCCATGGGCTCTCAGCGCCAAAAACAGTCTTTGCAAGAAGCATTGCTGCAACGAGCGTAACCGTGTATGTTTCATAAAGGTCTGCGGCCATGCCTGCGCAGTCACCTACGTTGTCACCCACGTTATCGGCGATAACTGCAGGGTTTCTGGGATCGTCTTCAGGAATTCCTGCTTCAACTTTTCCAACGAGGTCAGCGCCTACATCAGCAGCTTTTGTGTAGATACCGCCTGCGATACGGGCGAACACGCTCATGAGTGAGCATCCGAAACCGAGACCGACCAGTGCATGAAACGCCATTTCAGGGGCTGCCTGCTTTACTATAAAATAAAAGCCGGCAAGGCCTATAATTCCAAGACCAACGACCATAACGCCGGTCACCGAGCCGCCCTTGAAAGCAAGGCCGAGTGCAGCCTGGAGGCCCCTGTGGGCTGCCTGGGCCGTGCGCACGTTGGCCCGCACCGATACCATCATGCCGATGTATCCGGCGACCGCCGAACCGACCGTGCCGATGACGAACCCTATTGCCGTCCATATTCCGAGGAAGGACAGAAGAACCGTCAAAATTACCGCAACAACAGCGACCGTTTTGTACTCGCGTGCGAGGAACGCCATTGCGCCCTCTTTGACCGCATTCGAGATCTCCTGCATCTTCGCATTCCCTGCGTCCTGCTTTGATACCCACATTGCGGTCATCACGGCATAAATCACGCCTAACAATCCGCAACCTAAGGCAAAAAGTATTGTTGAGCTCATTAAACCCCCTCCTTATTTTTGATTATTGACCATATCAGAAACTAATTGTTCTTTAAAAAAAGACCAAAGTCCTTCAGACTTCACCTCCTTTATTTTTTTTTATGCTTTTATAATACCCTTAATATAATTTATAATAATAAGATGTTAATAAGATAGCTATTTTGCGGACGGCAAAATATAGAAAAGTTCCGTTTGTAAGTCAACCTTTTTTTGACTTAAGATGTTTTGTCTTGTATGGGATTATGAAGCTGGCTCCTGCCTTCTTTCATATATATAAGGATAAAACTTCCTCAAGCTTTTTTAAGTATCCTGCATAGAAATGATCCGTTCCTTCAATGACTTCAAACCTGGCTTCCGGATTCCACTGAAAGAGAGTTTTTTTGACGGACTCCACAGGCGCAACTTCGTCATATCTGCCTGTAATGACAAATTTTAAGCATGAAAGCGGTACAGGTCGCCCGAATTCCATAAATGCAACCGGCGGAGAGACCATTGTCATATTCTGCACCCTGGCGCCCTTTCCGACAGCCCCGGCATTTACGAAGGTCCCGAATGAATATCCTGAAAGATCAACTCTGTTTATGCCTGTCTCATTCATGTACGATATGGCAGAAAGGACATCGTCCTGTTCACCTATTCCATTGTCATGCTTTCCGCCGCTTTCCCCAACCCCCCTGAAATTGAACCTTAACGTGGAATATCCTTTATCCCTGTACGCGTTTGAAATTGCCCGGACAACAGGATTATACATGTCCCCTCCGTACAGAGGATGCGGGTGGGTTATTATAACTCCGGTATCTCCGTAATTTCTTTCAAGGATTCCTTCTAATTCCAGCTTCCCGGATTTGAATAATATTTTTTCTTCCATGATTAATTCTGATACCTTCTATGTTATTTCCCCCGTCTCAAAGCCCTGATAAGCTCCTCCCCGAACTCTCTTTTCTGCCAGTTCTTCATCTCTTTTATCGACTCGAACGCGGCAGCATCATCAGGATTTTTAACCCCGATTGTGCTTATAAGCGATTTGTTCAGTAAAAGTCCCGGATCCATGTTAAGTTTTACTGCTTTTCTGTCTCTCCATGTTTTTATGGCCTCGATCCTCTTTGAAGCTGCCTGTGAGATAGCGGGAATCTTTTTCCGCGGGTAAGCCGGAAACATATTTTCAGGTATCTTCACAGCCTTGCTTATAACTCTGATCACATCTTTGCCATATATATCCAACTGCCTTTGAGAGAGGGCTTCCGTATTCATGATTTTTTTCAAACTGTCGGGTTTTGTTTCGGCAAGTTTAAGGATAGAATTATTACCCATGATTTTAAACAGGGGCCTATCTCTTTGTTGAGCCGTTTCTCTCCGGAACCAAAGAAGCGCTTCAAGAACGGCAAGAGTGCGGGGCGCAAGCTTTCCGGCCCCCTTGAATTTTAAAAAAAGCGGCTCGCCGTTATCCTCAGACGGCCTGACCCTGCACAATATTTTGCACTCTTCCCTGACCCAGGACAAACGTCCGGTATCATCAAGCTCTTTTTCAAGAATTTCGGAAAGTGAAACAAGATGACGAACATCGTTAAGCGCATAGTTCAGCATGTCTGCGGAGAGAGGCCTTTCAGACCAGTCTTTTTTCTGATATTTTTTTTCAAGTTTCACATTAAACCGATCCCTGAGCACTGCTTCAAGTCCTGTCTCCTTTATGCCGAGAAAACGGGATGCAAGTTCGGTGTCAAAAAGATTCTTGATTTCGATGCCAAAGTCTCTGAAAAGAGAACGCACATCATAATCGGCCCCGTGAAATATCTTTATCACATCTTCCAGCATGAAAAGGGGCTTTAAGACCGATAAATCCTTCAGCTTTACGGTATCAATAGCAAAGGCGGTATTTTTTGAGGCAACCTGGAGAAGGCAGACTTTTTCCGAAAAATGGTACATCGAGTCAGCTTCAAGGTCGAAGCCGACTCTTTTTTCCTTTTCAATATTTTTTACCGCGCCTTTTAGCTCCCGAAGGTTTTCAATTAAAGGAATAAGGCTATTCAAACTTAAACCCCTTATCGTTAAAGAGCTTCAGACAGGCATCAACAGCGTCCGGATCATAGAGGATCCCACTATTTCGCGATATTTCCTCTATCGCAATATCTATCCCGTAAGCGGGACGGTAAGGTCGGTGAGAGGCAATCGCCTCGACTACATCGGCAACGCTCATTATCCTGGTTTCAAGAAGAATTTCTTCACCTTTAAGGCCTTTCGGGTATCCCGAACCGTTTATCCGTTCATGATGCTGCATGATGATCGTGGCGATAGGCCAGGGAAAATCGATATCTTTTACTATGTTATAGCCGGCCTCCGGATGAATCTTTATAAGCTGGAACTCTATATCGCTCAACCTGGAAGGTTTGCTTAAAATTTCAGCAGGCACCGATATCTTGCCGATATCATGGATTGAAGCAGCCATGGTAATTCCTTCCACCTGTTCCATGGGAAGATTCATCTCTCTGGCTATTGTCGTTGCCAGTTTAGCGACTCTGATCTGATGCCCGGAGGTATACGGATCCCTTGTTTCCACTGTAAGGGCTATGGCTTGTATGATTCCATTTGTGGATTTTTTCAGTCTTTCGAAATTCTTTTTAAGTTGTTCTTCAGCCTCTTTCCGCTTGGATATGTCGGTAAATATCCCACGCAATCCCATAATTTTATTTTCTCGGAATATCGGATGGCTGGAAGAACGTATCCAGATTAATTCTCCGGATTTGTTGATGAGCCGGTACTCACTCGGTTCGATAATGCCGGAGAGTCTTTTCTGAAACTGTTCCACAATAAAAGGAAGATGTTCCGGATCGATAAATTCATTGAAAGTACGGCCGACAAATTCGGATGGGGTATATCCCAACACAGAATGCACCTGAGGGCTGATATAAGTTATTGTTCCTTTATCATCTGTCAGAAAGAGAATATCATTTATGTTTTCAACCAGATCTCTGTATTTTTCCTCTGATTCCCTCAGGGTATCTTCCCTTTGCTTGCGTTCGGTTATCAATTCCGCCTCTTTTAAGGCCCTTCGGACTGAGGGTGCAAGCCGTTTGAGATTATTCTTAAGGACATAATCGGTTGCGCCTTTTTTAAGCGATTCGACTGCAACATCTTCACCCATTTTCCCCGAAACAAATATGAAAGGCAGATCAGGGCATCTTTCCAGCGCAATCGCCAGCGCGGAAAGCCCGTCAAAAGACGGAAGGTTGAAATCGGCAAGTACGATGTCAAAACCGCCTTTATCGCATTCGGCCAGAAAATCTTCCCCTGTTTCGACGCGCGTTATTTCGCTCTCAATACCCCCGTCTTCAAGCATCTCTTTAATAAGATCAGAGTCGGTCGGATTGTCTTCAAGGTTGAGAATCTTCAGTTTCTTCATAAAATCCTCCCGCAGATCGTGAATCGTTGTTCGTCGTTCGATCCACGATCTACGATTCAGTATCTACTTCACGCACGGCGGTGGCGGCTCATTGATAATCGCCCAGAATAATCCGAGCGTCCTGATGGCTTTGACAAATTCGTTGAAATCTACAGGCTTTACAACATAGGCATTCACTCCAAGCCTGTAACCTTCAATAAGGTCGCTTTCTTCACGCGATGATGTGAGGATGACTACAGGTATCAATTTTAACCTGTCTTCGGATCTGATTTTTCCCAGAACTTCAAGTCCGTTCACCTTCGGCAGCTTGAGATCAAGAAGTATCACGCCGGGATTATCTGCCGGGCGGGATGAGAATTTCCCTTTACAATAAAGATAGTCAAGCGCTTCTTCACCGTCAGAGGCCACATCAACGGCATTTGCTATATTGTTTTCCGAAAGGGCTTCCATTGTTAGTTCAACATCATTGGGATTATCTTCAACCAGCAGAATTTTTTTAATCACAATCATAATGGCTCCTCCTCGTCAGTTACCAGGCGTCAGGGGTCAGGGGTTCCTGTTTTTTCAACTTTTACTCCCGGAATTCTTATTTTTCAACACATAATTGAAGCTCCCCGCTGCAAGCAGCGGTGAATGCGCTCGCTGTTTCGGTTCAACATTCTTTGTGACTTCGTGCCTTTGTGTAATTATTTCAAACTTCTATATTCGCTTTCCGATATTCGGTTTTCGATCGCCCTGCCGTCGGCATCTCGCCAGTATTGCAGTGTCAGGTTATAGAGATGCGCCTGCATATATTAAACGCTTCTCTTTTTCTGCTTCTGTTCATACATCAGTTTATCCGCACGCGCTATGAGTTCGTCAATGGAACAGGGACTTTCAGGATCATAATAAGAGCAGCCCATACTGATTGACAGCCTATATTTCCTGTTTTCCTGATTATTCCAAATGTCTATCAGTTGCTGCAACCTGGCGGTAAATATCCCGGAATGTACTTCGTCCGTATCGATTGCGAGGACGGCAAATTCATCTCCGCCCAGCCGTGCGATTATATCGGAGGTTCTGAAGGTTTCCCTGAATATGTTTGCTGCTTCAATGAGCGCTCTGTCTCCCTCCTCATGTCCCAGCTTATCGTTAATCTGTTTCAACAAGTCGAGATCGGCAAAGAAGAGCAACATTCCACTCTTTTTCCTGTTCGATAATTTCAACTGCTGCTCCGCAAGAGATAAAAATCCTCTTCTGTTATACAGGCTGGTAAGCTGATCGCTTATCGAAAGGGCAAGGATTTGATCGTCCATCTTTTTACGGTCGGTGATGTCGGTAAATAACACCGCAAACTGGCCGCGCCGTGGACTATAAGCCAGACATTCATAAAACCGGCCCAATTCACCGGAATAGTTATCAAAGTGGTGCGGATTGCCGGTCATAGCAACGCGCCCGTAGTTTTCAATCCAGGAAAGTTCCGTATCCGGCATGACGTCGAGTACCGTTCGGCCGATCAGTTCTTGGGCCTTAAGGTCGGTAAGTTGTTCAAAAGCAGGATTTACCTCCAAAAAGCGGTAATCGCAGGGTTGTCCCTCATCGTTCAGAATGATCTCGTGCAACGCAAAACCAGATGTGATGTTTTGGAACAGCATGCGGAATCGCATTTCGCTATCGCGCACTTTTTCTGCCAATCTGGAAGTCTTGTAATTAATTATCAGCGGCACTATTATAAAGGTGTATATCAATATTGTTATTATCACGCCGGCCATTTTGTATAATAAAACTCTTTCCGTTGTCGTCATCAGCACAATCGACCATCCTTCAGAATTGATGATCTTGCGTGATGCAAGATAGTTTCTTCCGTCAAATGTAATCTCCATCCCGTCCGCAACTTCCCGCGGCAGGACAGCAGTAAACTCTTTTTCACCGAACTGTTTTGATTTAAGCAGGGCAAGCTGCGTTTCCCTGCTTAACGGCCACAGGCTCCTAAAGTTCATCTCTTTCTTCCCGGATAAAAAGATAATGCCGTTTGGATCGATAACAAAACAGTAGGGATATCTGCTCATATGCGCTTCTTCCGCATCAACATCCTGCTTAATCACTGCAACTCCGATAATTACACTTTTGCCGTCCCTGACAGGATAACTCGCATAGAAACCTCTCTTAAAAGAGGTGGCACCGAGGGCAAAATACCGGCCTGGAGAGCCTTTTATCGCCTGTATAAAGTAGGGGCGGAATTGATAGGATTTGCCCACAAAGCTGTCGGAATCATTGCGGTTGGATGAAGCGATGGTCATTCCATTGCCGTCCATGAGATAACTGACAGAACTCTCAAGGCTTGCGTTATACCTGTCCAGGACTGAGTCGGCATTAGCGATATCCTGTTCTTTTCGGGAAACAAGTGCAGGCGCAATCCAGGGAGATCCTGACAGCGACTTCACGGCTCTTTCAATTTTATCAAATTCGGCAGTCAAATGAGAGGAATGAAATGATATCATGAATTCGTTATATTCGAGTATTTCCTGTTTTGCTTTATCGCCCAAATGTCCCGTTGTAAACCATCCGGCGACTGCAACAATAAACAGGAGTATAAGATAGGATATCAACCAAATGTGATTTGACAGATTTTTTTTAGCGCCATCAGAACTCATTGTTAGAATCTCCCCTCCTTTCGCCTCTCGTCTCATGCCTCTCACCCCTTATTATAGTGAATAGTGACACGTGACGGGTGACAAGTATCCCGTTACCATTCACTCGTTACCATTCACTCGTTACTATATCTCAGCCTTTCGCCTCACACCTTAGGCAACCCGTCCGGATTACAGACATGGATGTCCATGCCGGATACCCGCTTTATATACCCGGGCCCCGAAACGGGACAGACGAGGTAGTTATTTCCACGTTTGTAGAAGCTCCGGAATATTTTCAGGGCGTCGCCTTTGAATTGATCGGAATTCCACTTGCATTCAATCGCGTCCACTTCGTCGCGGTTCCTGACAATCACAAAATCGATCTCCCTGCCGTCGGCATCCCGCCAGTATCGCAGTGTCAGGTTATAGAGATGCGCCTGCATATATTCGAGCACAAGGTGTTCCCACAGAATACCGTAATCATCCGGTCGTAACGGGTCCCACCCCCTGCAAAAGCTCACAAAGCCGGTGTCAAATCCGTAAACTTTGGGCATTTTGACGATCTCCTTGCGGCCTCCGCCGAAAAAAGGCCGTACCGTCGTCACGGTATGGGTGACCTCCAGGGCTCTCAAATGGCTTTCCACGGTCGGTCTGCCGATACCCAGGGCACCCGCCGTTTTTGTTGTTTCCAGCTGGCCGCCGCTTTGCCGCATGATATATTCAAAAAACATGGTGAACTTTTCAGGATCGCGGAAAGCAAAAAGCTTCTGGATATCCCTCGCGAAAAAGGAATTGATCCATTCCCGGTAGAAGCCGGGCTCTTTGGTTGCAGACAAGAGCGCCTGCGGCAGGCCGCCGTGATAAAGTCTCTTCAAAAGAGACGCATTGTCAAAGGCGGCAAGCTCATCCCATAAAACTGGAGGCAGATGAACAAGACGTTTCCTGCCTGTCAGTGTGTCGCTGAATTTCCTGCTCGCGGCAAGAGTTGATGAACCGGTGGCCATGATCTTCAGATGGGGAAAAAGATCGGCCCCTATTTTCAAGACCATACTTGGATCGCGCAACTGGTGTACTTCGTCGAACACAACAACAGGAGCGCGACAGTTTCGGTAGAAAAGCTCCGGGTCGGCCACGATATCACGGGTAATGGGAAGATCACAGTTGATATAATCAATACGCTCCGGGCCGAGGCTTTGAGCAAGAATCGTTTTGCCGACGCGCCTCACTCCCGCAAGCCAGACGATCGGAGCTTCCTGCCAGGATCTTTCTATACGGTTCAGCCAGAATGGTCTTGAAATCATGCAAGTGTACTTAGCATATAATCCGAATAAATGTCAAGTATGAATGAAAGACGCCTCATGCCTCACACAGCAAGCGTAAAATAAAACGTCGCCCCTTCTCCCACTTTCCCTTCCGCCCAAACCCTTCCTCCGTGGCGGTGGATTATTCTCCGGACATTGGCAAGCCCGATGCCGGTGCCGTCAAACTCATCAGTTCGATGGAGGCGCTGAAAGATCCCGAAAAGTTTATCGACGTAGTTCATGTTAAAACCTGCCCCGTTATCCTTGACAAAGATGCATACCTCACCCTTTTCGCCGCAGGCGCTCCCGATCTCGATTATCGCGTCGGTTCGCATTTTTGTAAACTTGAAAGCATTTGAAATAAGGTTAATCAACACCTGCCGGAGCATCGCAGAGTCGCCGTAAACCTCCGGGAGCGGGCTTATTCTCCAGTCGATATTCCTCCCACGTGCGTCCGCCTGAAAGTCTCTTAATATTTCCTTCACAAGGCTGTCGAGATTCGTCTTCCTTTTCAGCATCTCCGCACGGCCCATTCTGGAAAAGGAGAGGAGGTCGTCAATCAGATTTCCCATCCTGATTGCCGAATCTGCAATAACTTTCAGATATTGCCTGTTTTTTTCATCAAGAACTTCATGCGCACGCTTGTTCAGCAGTTCCGCATATCCCGTTATATGCTGCAGGGGTGACTTGAGGTCATGCGATACGGAATAACTGAACGCTTCAAGTTCACTATTAACATTTTCAAGCTGGGCGGTGCGGTCCTTTACACGCTGTTCTAGTTCGGCGTTAAGTTTGCGGATTTCTTCCTCGGCCCGTTTGCGTTCGTTGATATTGTAAATAACACCTGTTGCCCCCTTCAATTTTCCCCCTTCATAAATGTATCGTGCATTCAGGAGAGCCCATAGTTTTTCCCCTCCCTTTGTTCTGATACAGTATTCAACTGTCTGGGGCATTTTTTCACCGGCAACCAGCTTTTCAAGACGCTCGCCCATCAGTTTCTGACTCTCTTCCGTAAGCAAGTTATAAAGATTGGTATTCAGAAGTTCGTCTTTCGTGTACCCCGTATATTCACAGATTACATCGTTCACACTTTTAAAACGGCCTGTTTCATAATCGACTTCGTAAATCCCTGCCGGAGCGTATTTGACAAGTTCGCGGTACTTCTCTTCGCTCTCCCTGAGCGCCTCCTCGGCACGCTTTCGTTTGGTGATGTCACGGGCAACAGAAATTATACCGATAATCCTGCCGCCGGACATAATTGGTGATCCGCTGACTTCGCCATACTTTATGGTTCCATCCTTTGCGATAAACCGGTAAGTCGTAGCCGAAATTGTTTCACCCTTTAAGATCAAACCTGCATCGGCTATAGCCTGCTCAAAAGATTCCGGTGTGAAGATTTTTTCTAAATCAGTAACAGGCCGGCCGATGAAATCCTGTGGTTTGTATCCCAATTCTCTCTCTATGCT
>JAGVOC010000481.1 GCA_020052975.1 Desulfobacterales bacterium
AGTGGACGGCATGAGCCGAATTCAGTGGTCGGCATGAGCCGAATTCAGTGGTCGGCTTAAACCGAATTCAGTGGACGGCATGGGGCGAAAAACGCAGATGTCAAACTGACCTTATTGGAAGCGGAAGTTACTAAGACGCGTACCTTCCAAAGGTTGTTTTATATTAAGCATCTAGGGTTAGCTTACCTCGTTTATCCATATGGGACGCACACTCGTGCTGCACACAGCATTGAATGCCTAGATGAAGCAGCCAAAATCTTGGATTCTATTGAAATCAATCAAGAGAAAGATGAAATGGACTGGCAAGAAGTTCGCATGGCAGCCCTGTTGCATGATATCGGACACATACCTTTCAGCCATACCCTAGAAGATGAACACTTAGTTCTACCTAAGCATGACAAAGGAGAGCGTATTCAGGATGCCCTCGATATGCTCAAAGGCGAAGTTGGCACAAAAGCATGGGAGATTATAGACAGGGCAGCACCGATATTATCTGCCATTTCTGATAAGAGTGAATGGACGAGAGATTGGAAGAGCGATCTTGTTGGGAATACAGTCTGTGCTGATCTGCTTGCTTATATAAAAACAGATGCTGCATGGACGGGAATTGAGAAACGGCCAGGGTATTACCGCATTTATGATTACTTCAACAGGGCTGAGAAAACTGTAAAAAATAACAAAGACGAGGAAAAAAAGGAAATTAGACTTTGCATTCAGCTAACGAAGGGTGGCCTTCGTACTGATATAGTGTCTGCAATACTTGATTTGCTGGATATGCGATATGCTCTAACCGAACGAGTCCTATTTCATCATGCAAAGGCTATGGCCAGTTCAATGCTTGCGAGAGCTGCACGATTAGTAGAACTTGAATATGACAAGTCCCTGCTGATAATGGGGGATGAAGTATTCTTGAATCATATTTATGCACTAGCGGATAAAACTTCAAATACCAAAGCAGGGTCAGGCGCAAAAATGCTGGTCGAAGACCTAAGTAGAAGAAACCTTTACAAACGAATTTTTAAGATTCAGCGTGACGCTATGGATCATTGGAATAGAAGTAGGAGTCACTCTGACGCTTTTTGCCTAAAGTGGCGTGATTATTCAGAAGTTGAACGCCTGCTGTGCAAAATTGAAGATCGATTTAAACTCAATCGTGGCTCTCTAGTTTTGTGGTGTCCAGAAGGACAGGCTGGGATGAAACTGGTTAAGGCAAATGTTATTTGGGAGCCCGAGGGATCGCACGAGCCAGTTGAACTTCGTAGTAGGGAAATAGAAACTAGATTTCCGGGAGTCTATAAGCGAGTTTCCACAATAGAAAATCAATATTTGGATCTTTGGACTCTTTGGATTGGTATCCATCCCAAGCATATTGACAAGGCTCCAGCCATAATTGATGCCCTATCAAGGGAATTCGGTATAGGTTGCGACCCAATTTTTCTTGAGACCTACGCTAAGCAAAGGATACCTGGTTTTGAAAAAGCTGCCAGTCTTTATGAGGCAGTTGATGGTACTTGGAAAAATGATTTCGTACCAGACGTGTCGCAACAAGTGGCTGATATGGCTGCGCTAGATGATACACCAGTCGATCAATCAGTAGTTACCGAGGCCATATTCAAGACATCAGAAAAGAAAAGAAAACCCGCCAAAAAGAAAACTGCCAATAAGACTAATCAACCGAAGCTCACAGATGAAGAAGAACCCGATGAAAGCGCAAATTGAGGACCAAGCTAATATCGTCCGAAAATGGCTATCTGCTACTGGTGATTCCTGGCACCTAGCAGTCCGTGACGCCTCTTGCCTCCTGCTTAACGATTACTTGCAACGCTGGCCACCACCTCGGATGGTTCCAGTGGAACTTCACCGACTCGCTTACACCCTTAACTCAAGCATTGAACGTATTGAAAATATGAGCGGGAAGGCAGCGTTATTACCCTTCGAAGGTGGCTTCCAAATTATTATTAATGCTAACTTGCCAGCCCGTACGTACAGGTCTTCAGTTGCTCATGAATTAGCTCATACAGTTTTTTACACATCTCCGATTGGGCATATCCCTAAAAGATTGATTAAGCATCACCACCGAGAAGAATATTTTTGCTACGACGTCGCTAGACATCTACTAGCTCCAAAAGAACACTTAGACATTTTGGGTGTTTTTTCGGAAGATGACCCATCCGTTATATATAGAAAATTAGGCTATCTCAACCTCAGCCGTGCTTGGTCTGCAAGGATAATGCTTGCAGACTATAGACTTGCTACAGGAATTGCTGGCCGGTGGGTTCATAAAGAAGATAAGTGGCAGCAGGTATATCCAGGTTCAACAGCATCTCCACACCTATCCGCCGATGATCGCAAGAAACTTCGAAAGCTTGCTTCAAGATACCTAGAAACTCGTGAATTATCACCAGATGGAATAAATATTATTGTTGATCCAACAGAATCAGAAAATTCAATTTTTGTTATTGTGACAACAAAAATTAATGAACTCAAATTATTTATTTAAGGTTTACCTTATCTTCTTAAACAATTCCACAATTATCTTAATTAGCGATTCTGCGGGCAATTTGTCACGGTAAATCATAAGAATTGATTCCCACGCTAGATAAAGCACGAGAGTCGGTAGAACAATTGTCCATACATCATCAGTGACAAAAACCCTGATGAGAATTGCAACAATGAATAGAAGAACGAGAACACCAAGAGATGTAATTATGTTTAATCTTGACGCACCAGACTCCGGTGGCTCTTCTGCTAACTTTCTTCTCGTAAATGCATCTACTTCTGCTTCACCACCATAGTCGCCAGGTACATATGCAAAAAAGACTTCCGCGAGAGGAAAATATCTTGGTATATGATATTTCTTGTTCGAATGATTGCATAGATGAAAAGTAAGCGGGTTTTGATTAAACCCTGGGATTACCATATTAGTCGGTGTGACATCTAATCCAAACCGCGCTATAGAAGTCCGCGATTGTAAAAAAGCAATTACATTTTTTGGAAGCCAGACTTTTTCCAAAGATTCACATAATAGAAATTCACCAGGGTCGATGTAAAATCCATCGATTGTAGGTTTCTTATTGTGAAAAGCAAGATGTATGTTTTCTTCATCCAATTCAAGTTCTTCATTTTTGTTTAACTTCTGAACGAAGAAACCCGTATGTAATCTAATTGAAACAAAGCTGTCAATTATATTTGCTTTTGCTTGGAAATCACGCTCAATAACATTAATAGCGTCACGGACAATACCATTTCGATCTCCTATTACAGTTCCTTCAGGGCTCTCGGCAATTGTTAAATATATCTTCTCTAGGTCTTCAGACGGCGGAAATTTACTCGGATCAATAACTTCTATTTTGCCAAGTAGTTTGGGGCCACCAATTAATTTCAATTTTTATCCCGACAATAATTTTTGGTTGATTCTTGAATGACACTTGTTTTCTATGCTGGATATAAATAATTCTAAGTCATCCTCAATCGTTTTAGCATCAAATAGTTGCCATAAGTTATCAAATGCACCAGTAACAGCAAGATGGGAATCAAAATATAATCTTATGCTTTTATAAATAGAAAAATACCGTAAGGGCTGAGATTCATTGCAACTCAAGACTTTGACAACATGATCATTCTTTTTAAAAATAGCCGAATGATCATTATTTATACTACTCAGGATATATTCTTTGTTATTAATAAAATCAATTGCTTTTTCAAATTTATAGTTTGTTTCGCAATATTCATCTAACAGAAAATTATTTATAGGAGTTCGATTTAAACATAATAATTTGACCGTTAATTTGTTCTGTTGACAGAAGTCAATTACTTGACTTGCATCCTTATTAAATGAGCCTAACATTAAGACCGTGTCTATTGACAATTTTTCATACCGCGCGAGTTTAAGTATTGCAATACTCTTTAGAACATCTCTCAAAGCATTAGTTCCGGTGATCGTTTTGAAATTGTTATTATCGATGCTAGGCAGAGATATGTTGATTTTTACGTTGCGTGAATAATCTTTCTGTAGCAATTCCTCAATTCTTTTTGGTTGTGATCCGTTAGTCGTTATACCCAGCTGGATGTCAGGAAAATTTAATTGAATTTCTTCTATGAGCTCGTAGATAGATGAATAAAGAAATGGTTCCCCGCCAGTTAACTTTACTTTCCTAAGACCATGATGCTTCTTCAGATATTCTATAACACGCAAATAATCCTTTACCTCAAGTATTGCTGGTTGATCCTTTTTATTTTTTGGGTATCCTTCATTAAAGCAATAAAAACACCTAAAATTGCATTTATTATTCAGGACGATTCGAAGGCTGTCTACATTAATCATAATCTTCAATTAATTATTAATATCATTCTAGGATTTTGGTAGTTCTTTGAGGGAAAATAAGGGGTACCCGCTTTGACAAACAGGAAATTTAAGGATACGAAGCTTTTTGTCATCATCTATGCTTATACATATTATAAGCTAATCTAGAAATACTGCAATAGTCATTCTGACCTTCCACTTGGAATCAGCATTAAACCGAGGCATACAAATAGCTCCCAATTAATAGGAGCCTCTATTCAGTAAAGACGCCCACAGCAATTGCAGCTTGTCCGCCTTTCCTGGTGATTCTAACTAAATCAGAGGTCATTCTTTCAGAATGAACCTCCCGTTGTCAAAACCATTCGTCACACTCATTCCTTTTCCTGTAATTAAGGGCTTTGGAGACGCCTCACTGCCGCTCACCCGGTTAACTGAGTCGGACCAGCTACATCGGCTTTTCTCAAAAGCACGTGAGTAAAGCGGCACAGTTCCTTTTGGGAAGCTGTGCCGTATGTGCGCTTTTTCAGCGCATGATGCTTTTGACCTTACCACCTGCCGCGATAACGACCGAATCCAGAAGCTGTATGCCCAAAATCTCACAAGAGTTCTTGAGCCGTTCTGTTATCTGATGGTCTTCCTGGCTGGGTTCGGCATTGCCGCTCGGATGATTATGTACCGCTATTATGGCTACAGTTCCATTGATAACCGCTTTCCTCATGACGTCCGCAGGACGCACGAGACAGGCATTCACACAGCCAATAGCCGTAAGCTCCTTTTCAATCACCTGATTCCTGGCGTTAAGGTGCAGAATCCAGAAGCACTCTCGATCAACAAGCGCCTCTTCTTCCATGTTCTTGCTGACGAAGTCAGCTACGTCATGAGGAGACCGGATCGGTTCTCCCTTCGCAATCTCCTTGACCTTCAACAGCTCAAAGCTCATCGTCTTTGCCTCCACTTCTTTCAAAGCCCTGCTTCAGAATGTTTGAAAGCCAGTAGTTCAGAAAAACGTTTAAGTCCTTCTTGGCTTTCAAATCGACCTGGCCGGGTGATGGGTAGACTTGACGGTAGCCGAAGCAATCCTGATACGTCAGCGCCTCAGCCATCTTCATTTCCGGATATATCCGCACTTCCATATCCGGGTCCGGTACCATGTCGCCGTTCTGCTTGAAGTAGTGGCTCAGGGCGATAGTTACCGATTCCTCGTCTCCGTAGAGCCTGTCTACGCCTAGATCCATGAAGCCGTGAGCCTCGAACTTCATGTAAGCCGGAATGTCTGACAAACCACCGATAATTCTTTCTAGCTTCTTGAAGATCCTTTCGTTGATTGTGGGTGCCATTTTTTCCTCCTCGGATTGGTGTGCGGGCACGCAGAGGCCAGCACAGGGTTTTGGGACACGAAAATCGGATGGGATGAAGCTGTTGGTGATGGAAGCTGCTTTGAGCTTTCAGTCCGGCTCGGGGGCGCTTACCCGCTGCCCGAGCCAGACTTTCCGCTGCCGGTTAAGGGCGGAACCTACTAATGTTGAAAATCAAGATACTCTATGTCAAAAGATTTTTGACAAGGCGCAGGTTTGTATCCACGGTTATGCTGAGAGATCAGGGGTAATAGACCCTATTCTCTTTTAGCA
>JAGVOC010000283.1 GCA_020052975.1 Desulfobacterales bacterium
AACCCATCAGACCGGGTAGAAAGTATCCAAGGAAACAACGTGTTCAAAGAAGAGGATTCTACCCTTGTTATAAACCAATTCGTTAAGTCAATGACATTGACTGAATAGTTACAAAATCGTTATCAATGTATTTTAATAATTTAAGCATCTTATCTTCGTCTCTTGTTTTCCAACGCGGATAAAGTACTTGAAATATTTCAGCATTAGGCTGTATAATTTCTTTTACTTGAATTTCTTCCTTTGTTTTTATTCCGGTCTTTTTCGCCATTATTTAAACCTCCTCATTTAAACCTCTAAGCACTAACATTTTATATTAGAATTAAATAAACTCTCTTTTTCCCGTTACTAAAATAAATTTAAATCGGAAAAGTCAGATCACCTTCAAGCCCGGGAATGAGCCCGTAGGGATCATGAATAGGCGCTAAGCAAGGGTAGAAGGTAATAGGATTATATTCTTTGAAACCAGTACCATGCAGTGGGAAAATTATTTTCTTCACCCACAACGGATCGGATTTTCAAGAAACTGGAATCCAGCAATGCGTCCACATCCTCCGGAGAAATCCCCCAGATGGATCCTTTCCAGGGACGTGGCAGCCATGCATAGAGCATGAACATCCCTTCCGGCCTTAAGAGCCGGACCAGATGGTTGACATATTTTTTTCGGTCATCCGATTTCAGGGTAAACAGGCAGCCAATATCCAGAGCATAATCATAGGGGCCGGAGAGCATGAAAAGATCGGTGACGTCTCCGACATGAAAGTCAATTTCCAGACCTGCTTGAATGGCCTTTTTCCTTGCCACCCGAATGGCATTGGAGGCAAAATCAACACCGGTGACTTTCCAGCCATGGAGGGCCAGGGTAATGGCATTGGTGCCCGTACCGCACCCCAGGTCCAGGGCTTTGCCGGGAGATGTTTTTTGAATAAATTCCATAACTTCGGGCGGAGTGATATTGGTGTCCCAGGGGATCTGGCCGCTAAAGTATCGCCACATAAACATCAGGGAGGAGCGGTTAAAAATACCCTTCAATGGATTCATTCGGCGCCTCATTTGGTAATAGGCTGTCTAGGGATAATTTTAATATCGGTAAAGCGGATGACGGTATTTTTAGAAACTATGAACATCGGGGAACCATAGAGGTGAGAATTGTTTTTAAATTCGGCAAAGTCTTTTCCATTCAAGGATATTTTTATAATGTCTCCCATAGCTTCAATTCTTACCTTGTTTTGTATGCTGTCGATTAAAGGAGATGTCTCCCAGTTTCTTTTGAAAAGTCCCTTCACATTTTCTATTGTATAATATAACCCATTCAACCCGTTAAATAAATTATATCTTCCATCCAAAATAATCCCAAACTGATACCCCTGTCTGCTGGATGTTTTGTTTCGGAACAAGGTTTCATGTCCGCCTTCAAAAATATTCTGACGTATGCCGATTGTGATATAACAGAAATCCCCTCGAATTTTCGTTATGGTCGCTTCCATAATATAATCTTTTAATTCTTTTTTTAGGATCAAATAGTTATCTTCTGAAGTATACTTTGATGTGATTGAATTATTTTTGAATTCCCACCCTCCGAATAAAATCTCCCAATTTGCCTCATTATAAATTGAATCTAAATCTCCCTGCGCCGGTTTTTTGCTGCTTTCATCATGAGAAACAAAGTCGCCGGTCAGGATCGGTCGAATCCTTCCGGCAAGTATGACGAGATAGGAGCCGTTAGCCTGATAGCCTTTATCGATAATCTGAAAGCCGGGGAGTAAAATGCCTTTTGACTTGCTTTCAACCCAATCTTTTCTGACGACAAAATTTTCCATTTGTGTCGTGGAAGACATTTGCATACCGGCCCGCTCAATGGCTTGGCGCTTGGCATCGACCAACGCCTCTTCACGGTCATTTCGAACGGTGGATTTAACGCCGTCATCATATCCTTCAATAAGAACATCAATGAAAGGTTCTTCGGTATATCCAAAATCTGTGACGCACAATACAAGAATGAAACAAACTGCCAGTATTCTTATTATCATTTTTTCACCAGAAAGGGGGGATGAGCTTAAATTAGTAAATAA
Organism: Desulfobacterales bacterium; assembly: GCA_020052975.1. The sequence continues at coordinate 2,070 of JAGVOC010000283.1, forward strand.
CTTTATTTAGCAGTGTAGATATTTAATTATTTAAGGTCGTCCCCCTTTGCCCCCTCCCCCTTTGCCCCCTACAACAAGGAACGTCATCTTTTGGACAAATATTTTGCCAATTTGGTTGAGCAGCGTTTTGATGAGCATGTCGAAATGCGGACTTAAAAGACCACATTACCCCTGGTTTGTCAATAAATTTTAGTGGGAATTTTAGTGGGAATTTTAGTAGTTTGCCAATGAAAATTCTGGTTTGATACTCTCAACCATCACGCATAACCGTGATTTCGGACACTGCTTCCCCCTTTAAATAACAGCACAGGGCTCTTGCAGTGACGTCGAAGAAGAAAACTTTTCTCAAATACCTGGAAATTTTTTCCGCTTTATCGGCTTAATTAGAATATGAATAATAATTATGGTTCATCTCCCAAAGAGTTGGTCGATGAAAAGGATTCAAGGATTCGAGAAAGTATAAAATGTTTACCTTTGTTCACTTGACCCCTTGCCCCCTCGAACCCTTGGCCCCTCAAGCTGGCTGGCTTTAGCCGACAGTAGTTGACATATTGCCTATGGATCAAACTGTGAACTGGAAACGCAGATAATGCTAGCCGGAGACTTAGGGTACATTGACAGTGATATACTTGAGGGTATCAAGGATGACATCCATGAGGTTGAAAGGATGCTTAAAGCATTGATAAAATCATTAGAAAACAAACTCTTGAATCCTTGAATCCTCGAATCCTATACCACTTTCTCCTGACTAATTGGGAGAAGAACCAATATTGCGAATTCTTTCTCCTGCTCTTTTGCTCACGGCACAATAAATGCAGTTTTTTAAAATAATACGGGCGGGGAGAAGCAAAAAAATCGTTTAGGAGATTAACTTATTAAAATAGACATAGCCAGCTCGCTGGAGACAAATGATCTTCGGTTAGGACTGCACAAAATTGAAGGCTTCAAAACCGCAACCACTCAAACACAGGAGAGCGATTTAGTGCCGACTGATATTAAAAATAAACAAGGGGGTATACGGAATTAAAATAAGGCGTTACATGCAGGTAGAAGGAAAAAATAAGGATTGCAGTGCAGGCTCGGAGGCTCACCATCATAAGGATACTGAAGAAGGCGCACTACAGACTTCAATAACAGAGGAACTTCAGGATATTGAGGCCGGGTTGGGCAGATTGTCGGAGCAGACCGCAAAATCGAAGAAGGAACCAGGGACCTCGTATCCCTATGAGTCTTTTTCTGACGTTCATTTGACCAATGAAGAGGAATTTGACGACCAGATGAATGATATAATGGATACTTCGAGTTGGGCGATTCCATGGTCTGATCTTATGATGACCATGTTCATTCTTTTTGCGGTAATGCTTGTCTATATGCTGTCTGAACGCAATCTGAAGGACACCCTTGCAAAAGAGAACAACGTCCGGGGGAAGCCGTTTCCTGCCGAGAAAATTGATGGGCCGGTATCGGGCAAGTTTGGGCCTGAACAGCTATTTGAGATGAGCAGGCAGACCGTGAAAGAGGCAAATATTGAGGATATCGATGTTGAGATGGGTTCTGGCCGATCTGTCAGGGTGAGCGTGAGAGGACCGATGCTCTTTGATCTTGGGAGCGCCGAACTGAGAGATACAACCAAAGATTTTTTGAGGAAAATAGCAGTTGTCCTGAGTAAGACGGAGAATGAAGTGCATATTATCGGGCATACGGACAACTACCATGTTCATAGTGAAGCCTTTCCGACAAACTGGGAGCTGTCGTCCGCACGTGCTGCGAGGGTCGCCCGCTTCCTGATTGAACAGGGTTCGCTGAATCCTGAACGTTTCACCGTGACAGGCAATGCGATGTACAGGCCGAGCGTGCCGAATGCGACCATGGAGAACAAGCAGAAAAACAGGCGCGTCGAAATAATAATAACCAATGATACATATAAAGGTACGTCAGGAGGGTAAGGTATGGGTTGGTACAACTTTGCTGGTTTTATTATCTGTGTTGTCGTATTTTTAATCAGCTTCTATCTCGGCAGCAATGTTCATTTATACTTCAACCTCCCGGCGCTTCTCAACATTTTTGC
>JAGVOC010000229.1 GCA_020052975.1 Desulfobacterales bacterium
CGTCTTCCCGTGATCTATATGTCCTATCGTTCCCACATTAACATGCGGCTTCGTCCTCTCAAACTTCTTCTTAGCCATCTCGAATACCCTCCCCATGATGATAAAAGGAGCTTAATGCAATTTATTGTTAATACACGCTTAAATGCTATTTCTGTAAGCCCTACCACCTGAAATGAGCAAAAGCCTTGTTTGCCTCGGCCATTTTGTGAGTATCTTCTTTTTTCTTAATTGAAGAGCCCCTCTTGTTGGCTGCATCCATGATTTCCCCGGCAAGCTTGCTTGCCATACTCTTTTCCGGACGCTGGTGCGCATATGATATTATCCACCTTATCCCGAGAGCAGTGCGCCTTGATGGTCTGATTTCAGTTGGAACCTGATATGTTGACCCGCCAACCCGTCTCGATTTAACCTCAATCATTGGTTTTACATTTTCCAATGCCTGCTCAAACAACTTGATCGGCGGCTCGCTCCCTTTTTTCCCAATAATATCCAAAGCTTCATAAAGTATCGACTCTGCGATACTCTTTTTGCCGTCCTTCATAATTGCTTTAATAAATTTTGCAACTACCTTGTTGTCATATTTGGAATCAGGGATAATAACCCGTTCAGGTACGTCTCTTCTTCTAGGCATATGTCAATCCATTTTTATCTATTTATTTAAATGTAACAAGAAATTAAAGACTAATATCATTTAGGCTTTTTTGCCCCGTACTTGGATCTGCTCTTCTTTCTATCATCAACTCCCAGCGTATCGAGGGTACCCCTCACAATATGATATCTGACACCAGGAAGATCTTTGACTCGACCGCCGCGAACCAGAACAACCGAATGTTCCTGAAGATTATGCCCTACTCCCGGAATGTATGCTGTAACTTCCACGCCTGAAGTCAGCCTTACTCTCGCTACTTTACGCAAAGCAGAGTTGGGTTTTTTTGGAGTTGAGGTATAAACACGGGTACATACACCTCTTTTTTGAGGAGCCCCTCTAAGCGCTGGCGTAGTAGTTTTCTTGATTACCCTGCTCCTACCCTTTCTCACTAACTGGTTAATTGTCGGCATATTCCCCTCTTAAGAATTAGTATAAATTCATAAAAACGCAAAGTCTTTGCAAAAGAAGCATTTTTTATACATATATGAGCCTGATGTCAAGAAAATTCATGATAAAAAAAATATAATATATAATGGTTTCGCAAAAATTCTATTTCTCAAAACTCTCAATATCGTTAGTAAAAGATTTTTTCCAGGATCGTCATATTTGATCAATCAAGCCTTCGTGATAAATCCTCATAAAGATTCATCATAGAACATATACTATCCCCTTGATATTTCTATCTCTTCATTCAATGTAAGGCCTGAACCAGCGGGTATTAGCCTGCCCATGATAACATTTTCCTTAAGTCCTCTCAGATAATCTTCGGCTCCGGAAATGCTGGCATCGGTTAAAACCTTGGTGGTTTCCTGAAAAGATGCGGCTGAAATAAAGCTGTCAGTACTTAAAGATGCTTTTGTTATTCCAAGTATAAGCGGCTCAGCTATAGCCGGCTTTTCGCCTTTTTCTTTAACCTGACTGTTAGCATCCTCAAATTTTATACGATCAACCTGCTCTTCAAGGATAAAATCGGTATCTCCAACATCCATAACCTTAACCCGCCTCATCATCTGCCGGACAATAACTTCGATATGCTTGTCATTTATCCGTACACCCTGCAAACGGTATACCTCCTGAACTTCATCAACAAGATAACGCGCTAGGGCCACTTCGCCTTTTATATTAAGGATGTCCTGCGGAATAGCCGACCCGCCAATAATAGGCTCGCCTGCCCTGATATAATCGCCTTCGTAAACATTTATATGTTTTCCGCGCGGGATCAGATATTCTTTCTTTTCACCAAAATCAACGGGAGTTACAGTGACTTTTTGCTTCCCCTTCTTCGTGCTCTTTGCAATAGATACATACCCATCAATTTCACTCAAGATAGCAATTTCTTTGGGTTTTCTGACTTCAAAAAGCTCTGCGACTCTCGGGAGACCACCAGTAATATCTTTTGTTTTTGTGGTTGCCCTGGGAAGCTTTGCAATAACATCCCCGGCTTTAACATTATCGCCTTCTTCAACCATCAAGACAGCATCGATTGGAAGTATGTATCGGGCCATCCCTGATGACTTGGGAAGTTTTGCTGTTTTGCCTTCTTTATCCTTAATAGAAATCCTCGGCCTGACTTCCGTCCCTTTAGATTCAATAATTGTGCGGCTGGACTTTCCGGTAACAGGGTCAACCTTTTCCTTCATGGTTTTCCCATGAACAATGTCCCCGAATTTGACTATTCCGTCCACCTCCGTAATGATAGGAGTTGTAAACGGATCCCAGGTTGCAAGGAGATCACCCGGCATTCCTGTGTCCGGGTCAGGGCCCTTAATTTTCTGGCCGTCTTCCACCATGATATGCGCCCCGTAAATAACAGGACAGCTTTCAAGCTCACGTCCGGTATCGCTGACAATAGTAAACTTGCCGCCGCGGCGATTCATGACAATATATTGATTTTCCGCGTTCTTTACAACATGAAGGTCGATAAACCTCACTGTTCCATCAACTCTTGCCCTTATATCAGCCTGTTCCACCCTTCTGCTGGCCGTACCACCAATATGGAATGTACGCATTGTGAGCTGTGTTCCGGGTTCACCTATTGACTGAGCAGCAAGAATTCCAACAGCCTGCCCGAGCTCAACCGGGCCGCCGTGGGAAAGATCTCTTCCGTAACATTTTGCGCATACGCCGAAAGAAGCCTTACATGTTAGAACCGACCTTATTTTAATGCTTGTTATTCCGGCATCTTCGATCTTCTTTACCGCCTTTTCGTCGAGTCCTTCACCTTTTCTGACAAGAACATCATCAGTAAAAGGATCGAGGATATCATCTATTGCAACGCGGCCAAGGACTCTTTCTCCAAGCCGTTGAATAACCTCTCCTCCCTCAACAAGCGGCTCTACAACAACACCCATAATTGTACCGCAGTCTTCTTCCATGACAATGCAGTCTTGGGCAACATCAGCCAGTCTTCTTGTAAGATATCCTGAATTTGCGGTTTTAAGGGCGGTATCGGCAAGTCCTTTTCTTGCTCCGTGAGTCGAAATAAAATACTGCAAAACCGAAAGCCCTTCCCTGAAATTTGCGCTGATGGGAGTTTCAATAATTTCTCCTGATGGCTTGGCCATAAGACCGCGCATACCTGCCAGCTGGCGCATCTGATCTTTGCTCCCTCTGGCGCCTGAATCCGCCATCATATATATAGGGTTAAAACTCTCCTCGTAAACAGGCTTGCCTTTCTTATCCAGCACAGGATTCCCGCCACTGTCCTTTACGGACTCAACCTTCATTGACTCCATCATTTCATTGGCTACATCATCTGTAGCCTTAGCCCATATATCAACAACCTTATTGTATTTCTCGCCCTGCGTTATAAGTCCCTCGGTGTACTGTCTCCCGATCTCCGAAACCTTTTTTTCGGCTTTCCTTATTATATCCTCTTTTTCGGCCGGAATGATCATATCATCAATTGAAATTGAAAGACCGCCCTCTGTCGAATATTTGTAACCGATATCCTTGAGCCTGTCGGCAAGAACAACCGTGGCCTTGGGGCCAAGATTTCTGTATGCATAATCGACAAGATCCCTTAAAGACTTTTTATCCTGAACCCTGTTAACGGCATCAAAGGGAATCTCTGGCCTCTTTTCATTGACCATGAAAATATTGTATTTTTCTTCCGATAAAATTATTCCGCTGACTGAACCTCCTTCAAGAGAAAAAACCGAGTCTGCATCAGCATCATTCACATTGAATATCCGCTTGAATTCCTCTTTTCTCAGGATGCCTATATTACCATCATTTGCCTTATCTGCACTATCGGAAAACTTATTCACAATTTCAGGAAACGATACGCCATTATTAATCTCGTTCAGAGCCGATTTTGCGTCCTCTTCGGAAGAAACCATTAAATGGCTCATTATAATAATATTTTCCTTGGGAATAACCTCCCAGAGGAGAATACGGCCTACAGTGGTATTAATCTTTTTGCCGTCCATCCTGACAACTATTTTGGCATGAAGATCAACGGCTCCGAAATCATAAGCAGAACGCACCTCTTCAATACTGGCAAAGATCTTTCCATCCCCTTTTGAACCCGATATTCCCCTCGTCATATAATAGATTCCAAGAACAATATCCTGGGTTGGAACGATAATGGGGCTCCCGTTCGCCGGTGAAAGAATATTGTTGCTTGACAGCATCAATACGCGGGCTTCTATCTGCGACTCAACGGAAAGCGGGACATGGACAGCCATCTGATCGCCGTCAAAGTCAGCATTAAAGGCGGTACATACAAGAGGATGGAGCTGGATTGCTTTTCCTTCAATCAGAATCGGCTCAAATGCCTGAATACCCAGTCTGTGAAGTGTTGGTGCCCGGTTCAGCATAACTGGATATTCTTTTACTACCTCATCAAGAGTATCCCAAACCTCGGGTGTCTCGCGTTCAACCAATTTTTTTGCGCTTTTTACAGTTGAAACAAGGCCCTTCTTCTCCAAACGGTAATAGACAAAAGGCTTAAAAAGCTCGAGAGCCATCTTTTTGGGAAGGCCGCATTGATGCAGCCTCAGATTGGGACCAATAGTAATAACAGTTCGTCCGGAATAATCGACACGTTTGCCAAGAAGATTCTGACGAAAACGCCCCTGTTTTCCTTTCAGGGTATCGCTCAATGACTTTAGCGGACGCTTATTGGTTCCTGTAATTACCCTGCCATGCCTGCCGTTATCGAACAGGACATCAACTGCCTCCTGGAGCATTCTCTTTTCGTTGCGGACAATGATGTCCGGAGCTCTTAAATCTATTAGTCTTTTTAACCGGTTGTTCCGGTTAATCACCCGGCGGTAAAGGTCGTTAAGGTCAGAGGTTGCGAATCTGCCTCCTTCCAGAGGAACCAGTGGCCGTAAATCAGGCGGAAGTACAGGAATGGCGTCCATTATCATCCATGCAGGATCCACGCCGGAACGCCTGAAGGCGTCGACTATCTTAAGCCGCTTAGAAAGCTTCTGCCTTTTTGCTACCGAGCTGGTGGCTTTTATATCAGCTCTTAGTTCATCATACAGTGCATTGAGATCGATGCTTTCCAGCAGAATTTTTACTGCTTCAGCTCCTATCCCTGCTTGAAATGTTGGCCCGTAGGTTTCAAGCGCTTCTCGATACTTGTCATCCGACAGGAGCTGACACCGCACAAGACCAGTCTCTTTCGGATCTAGAACTATATAGCTGTCAAAGTAAAGAACCTTCTCCATGCTCTTTAGCGTCAGATCCAGAAGATTTCCTATCTTGCTTGGCAGACTCTTTAAAAACCATATGTGAGCAACGGGCGTGGCAAGTTCTATATGCCCCATTCGCTCTCTCCGGACTTTGGACTGTATGACCTCGACCCCGCATTTTTCACAGACAACACCCCTGTGTTTCATACGCTTGTACTTGCCGCAGTTGCATTCATAGTCTTTGGTTGGGCCGAATATCTTGGCGCAGAAAAGTCCGTCACGCTCCGGCTTAAAAGTCCTGTAGTTAATTGTTTCCGGCTTTTTTATTTCGCCGAAAGACCACTGCCGGATCTGTTCAGGTGAAGCAAGTGAAATCCGAACGCCTGAATATTCTTTCGGATTAATGGGTTTGGCGAAAAAATCGTATAGAGTTTCCAAATTCTACTCCTTATTTCCTTCTATAAGTGATATGTCTAAACCCAGGCTTTGGAGTTCCTTTGTCATAACTTTGAAGGACTCTGGAATGCCGGGTTCAAGCATGTTTTGACCTTTCACTATCTTTTCATACATTCTGGTCCTTCCTGCCATATCATCCGATTTGACAGTCAGGAATTCCTGCAATGCATTCGCCGCTCCGTAAGCTTCCATAGCCCATACCTCCATTTCTCCGAGGCGCTGGCCTCCAAACTGGGCTTTTCCTCCAAGCGGTTGCTGTGTAACAAGTGAATAAGGACCTATAGAACGGGCATGAATCTTATCGTCAACAAGATGATGAAGTTTTAGCATATACATCGTTCCAACGGTAATTTTCCCTCTGAATTGATCGCCGGTTCTCCCGTCATACAAGGTTGCCTGACCCGATGGAGATAATCCTGCCTCTTCAAGAAGGGCTTTAATTTCGACTTCCTTCGCCCCGTCAAAAACCGGTGTAGCCATGTGAACACCATCCTTATAATTGCTTGCAAACTTACAAATATCTTTATCGTCCATCTTTCCGATCATTCTGTTAACCGAAGAGTCAGCAAATATCTTTTTTAACTTATCGCGAAGAGCTTTCATGTTGTTCTCTTCAACCAGTTTGTTCAGCTGATCGCCAAGCCCTTTCGCGGCACGTCCGAGATGTATTTCCAGAATCTGCCCGACATTCATTCGAGAAGGCACGCCAAGCGGGTTCAAAACCATGTCCACAGGAGTTCCGTCTTCAAAATAAGGCATATCCTCCTGGGGAAGAATTCTTGATACAACGCCCTTGTTACCATGACGGCCTGCCATTTTATCTCCCACAGAGAGCTTTCGTTTCATGGCAACGAATACCTTGACCATCTTTATGACGCCCGGGGGAAGATCATCGCCCTTTTCAAACCTGCTTATATGTTTCTCAAAATTCTGCCTGCATACCTTGCTCTGATTTCTGAATTGTTCAAGCAGATCATGAAGTTGCTCGGTTACCTTGGGATCCTTCAGGACCACTCCTTCAAGCTGAGCCACAGGAACATCCGCAAGTATTTTGGGGTCTATTGTGTCTCCCTTTGCGATATAAACCTTTTTGCCTTTTTTAACAGGTGTGTTGCATACTTGGCCTTTCACAAGCTGCTGTATCTGAGCGCGGATTATTTCTTCTATCACAGCGAGTTCATCATCCCGGTCTCTTTCAAGGACCTTTACCTCCATCTCTTCTATCCAGAAGGTACGATCATCTTTATCGATCCCGCGTCTTGAAAAAACTTTGGCATCAATAACAATACCATCGACTCCCGGAGGAACTCTCAGGGATGTGTCTTTAACATCTCCGGCTTTTTCCCCGAATATGGCACGAAGAAGTTTTTCTTCAGGAGAAAGCTGTGTTTCGCCTTTCGGGGTTATTTTCCCCACCAGAATATCTCCCGGCCCTACCTCAGCTCCGAGCCTTACGATGCCGCTTTCATCAAGATCTTTCAGTGCTTCATCGCCGACATTCGGTATGTCGCGGGTAATATCTTCCTTTCCGAGCTTGGTATCTCTTGCAACAACTTCAAATTCTTCAATATGTACCGAAGTGTATTCACCATCACGAACGAGCCTTTCGCTGACAAGGATCGAATCCTCAAAATTGAACCCTCCCCAGGGCATGAATGCAACTGTTACATTCTTGCCAAGAGAAAGTTCTCCTCTGTTTGTAGCCGGCCCGTCAGCAATTATCTCTCCTGCTTTAACGTGCTGCCCTTTCAAAACTATCGGGCGGTGGTTGAAGCACGTGTTCTGGTTGGAACGCATATATTTTGACAGGTTATAAATTGTAACATGATTTTCAAAACCTTTGTCGGAAGGATCATGTGATAATATTATGCGTGAAGCATCCACCGATTCCACAACTCCATCCCTCTGAGCTACCATCGTAACCCCGGAATCCTTGGCAACAACATCTTCTATGCCTGTACCCACGAGAGGAGCTTCATTAACCATAAGGGGAACTGCCTGACGCTGCATGTTGGAACCCATCAGGGCCCTGTTCGCATCATCATTCTCAAGAAAAGGAATCAGCGATGCTGAAACGCTTACAAGCTGATTGGGAGATACATCCATCAGCTCGATTTCCTTTTTCTTTACCATCATGAATTCCCCGGCCACACGCGATGTCACAAGCGGGTTTAGGTATTGCCCGCTGTCGCCAACCGGCGCGTTAGCCTGTGCAATAGGAAGTTCCTTTTCGTCAAAGGCATCAAGGAATTTGACTTCATTTGTAACAGTTCCGTTCCTGACAATTCTGTACGGTGTTTCAATAAAACCGTAATCATTAACCCTTGCATATGTGCTTAGCGAAACAATAAGGCCGATGTTCGGACCTTCAGGAGTCTCAATGGGACATATGCGCCCGTAGTGAGAAGGATGAACGTCTCTGACTTCAAAGCCCGCGCGTTCCCGTGTAAGCCCGCCCGGTCCGAGGGCGCTCAGCCTTCGTTTATGGGTTGTTTCCGAAAGCGGGTTTGTCTGGTCCATAAACTGGCTGAGTTGGCTTGTTCCAAAGAATTCTTTAACAACTGCCGAAACCGGCTTGGGATTTATAAGATCATTGGGCATCAGGGCGTCAACTTCCTGGAGACTCATTCTTTCTTTTATAGCCCTTTCCATGCGAACAAGCCCTATACGGTATTGATTCTCAAGAAGTTCCCCTACCGCCCTTATCCTGCGGTTTCCCAGATGATCAATGTCATCAACGACTCCCTGGGTATCCCTGAGCTCAATAAGGGTTTTTGCGGTAAGAAGAATATCTTCTCTTCTCAATATTTTTAAATCCACAGAAGAGTTGATGCCTAATCGCTGGTTTATTTTAACCCTCCCAACAGTGGAAAGATCATAATACGCGGTCTTGAAAAAAAGATTATCGATAAAATCCTGGGCAACTTCCGGTGTTGCGGGGTTTCCGGGCCTGAGCCTCCGGTATATTTCAACAAGAGCCTCTTCTTTTGAACCGACTTTATCTATGGCAAGGGTTTTTCTGATTGAGTCGCTGTTTGAGGTTCCGTCAACAAAGAGCAGTTCGAACTCATTAATTCCTGCTTCTTTCAGTTTTGAAATAGATTCATTATCAACTTCGTCACTCACCTTAACCAGAGGCTCACCGGTTTTTGGATCAGGGATTGCGCAGGCAAAGGCTCTTCCTGCGATATCTTCAATGTTTATAGGGATCGTCCCCAGATTGGATGAAATGAGCTTCTTTATGAGCTTGGGAGTAAACGGGCGCCCCTTTTTAGCTATAATTTCACCGGTATCAGGATCCTTGATATCCCTTGTGAATTTCTGCCCCTTGTATAAATCCTCCCTTAGTTCCTTGTAAATGCTTCTTCCGCGTAAAATTATCTTTTCGGTCTTGTAAAAATACGAAAGGAGATCTCCAGGCGTATATCCAAACGCCTTGAAAAATATGGTTACAGGAAACTTACGACGCCTGTCTATTCTGATATAAACTATATCTTTAGGATCAATTTCGAGGTCGATCCACGATCCGCGGACAGGGATAATTCTGGAGCTGTAAATAATCTTCCCGCTTGAATGTGTTTTTCCTTTATCGTGATCAAAAAACACACCCGATGATCTGTGAAGCTGACTGACAACAACCCTTTCAGTACCGTTAATTATAAAAGTACCCTTATCAGTCATCAGGGGAATAGCTCCGAAGTAGATCTCCTGTTCCTTGATGTCGCGGATGACAGAAACATCAGTCTCCTTGTCTACATCATATACAACAAGCCTGACTGTTATACGGACAGGTATTTCATAAGTCATTCCCCTGTGTATGCATTCCGCAACACTGTGCTTTATCTCTGCGAATTTGTATGATACAAATTCAAGCGAAGCACTCCCTGTAAAATCTTTTATTGGAAATACTGATTTGAATACAGCCTGAAGCCCGATATCCTCGCGTTTTTCAGGAGGAACATCCATCTGCAAAAAACGTCTGTACGATTCACGCTGCATTCCTATAAGATCAGGTATTTCAACAATTCTCTGTATCTTCCCAAAGTTTTTTCTTAAACGTTTTATTGCCAAAAGCCTTTCCGACATGGCATCTCCATTTTATAGGATTCAAGAAATTATGAAAACCTCGCATTAAGCCTTTTAAGCTAAATACAAAGTATTTTCATTGACTTAGGAAACATCAATGCAATGAAGACAGAACCATCTTCCAATGAAGATCCCATCTTCACAGCATTAACATTCTTATTTTTTCCTGAAATAGTTTTATTATGTTTTTTTATCTAAAAATACAGACTACTTAATTTCGACCTGAGCACCAGACTCTTCAAGCTGTTTTTTAATCTTTTCAGCCTCTTCCTTTGATATACCCTCTTTTACCGGCTTTGGAACTTCATCAACAAGCGCCTTTGCTTCCTTGAGTCCAAGGCCTGTAATGGCCCTTACTTCCTTTATGATCTGTATCTTCTTGTCGCCATGCGAAATCAGCATAACAGTAAACTCGGTCTGTTCTTCAGCCTGCGGGGCTGCGGCTGCCGGACCGGCTGCTGCAACCATAGCAACAGGGGCTGCTGCCGATACGCCAAACTTATTTTCCATCTCTTTGACAAGCTCGGACAGATCGAGAACTGACATATTTGCTATAAACTCAACAACATCTTCTTTTGTAATATTAGACATTTGCACTATTCCTCCAAATTTATTCGAAATGCATTACTTTAATAATCTCAATTCAAGGTCTTTAGTTACACAAAATCAGGCTGCTTCCTTCTGATTTTTTATTGCTTCTAAAACATACAAAAAGTTCTTGGGTATTTCGCTTAACACTCTGACAAAAGCTGTCGGGACGCCATTCATTGCTGAAAGCAGTTGAGCCAAAACAACCTCGCGTGGCGGCATGGTTGAGAGAGCCTTAATTGCATTCAAATCAAGCACTTTTCCATTTAAAACGCCCGCTTTAATTACCAGTTTTTTATTGCTTTCTGCATATTTTATAAGTACTTTCGCGGGAGCAACAGGATCATTGTAACTTAAAGCAATTGCGCTGGGACCCCTGAAACTATCCTTGATCAAAGCCGCTTCAGTGCCTTCTGATGCCCTCTCAAGAAGAGTATTTTTTGCAACGCGGTATTCGATTCCGGATTCTCTTAATTTTTTACGCAAATCGCTAATGGCTGCAACATCAAGACCTTTATATTCAGTAACAATTACAACCTTTGATCTTGAAAACTTTTCATGCAAATCTTGCGCGATCTGTTTCTTTTCTTCAAGTTTCATTTATTATATAACACCTCCTTCCTTAATCTGTAAAAACCGGAGGGTTTCTTTCGACTGCCGGTCATTGACTGAAAAGATTCAGTATTATATCTTCTCACATGTAACCAATCAACAACCGCCATCCGTCTCTGTAGGCCGGTACAGCCGCTTAAGCACATCAAATATACACCTACGGTCTTTGACAGGATTATATTATTTCAATATTTAACAAAATTAATACGGGCTTATTTCAATATTTAGCAAAAACTCGCAGCAACATTCAAAGATTTATCATTTCCTGCCCGGAAGAATTCGCGCCAAGGGCAAATACACAACCAGAGTATCACGGAAACAACACTTTCTTAATAAAAGATTATTTGGCCAGATCCTTTATTGCAGATACATCAATTTTGATTCCAGGGCCCATCGAGGATGAAACGGCCAGGCCTCTTAGATAAAGTCCCTTGCTGGAGGATGGCTTAAGTCGAAGAATCATATCCAAAAAAGCTGAAAGATTTTGAACAAGCTTTTCTACTCCAAATGAAACCTTGCCCATGGGAGCATGGACTATTCCTGCTTTTTCAACCCTGAATTCTATTTTTCCGGCCTTCAGCTCTTTTACGGCTCTTGAAACATCAAATGTGACGGTACCTGTTTTGGCATTAGGCATAAGCCCTCTGGGCCCCAGAAGCTTCCCTATTTTCCCAACAGCTCCCATCATATCAGGTGTAGCAATAGCTTTATCGAAACCGAACCATCCTCCCTGGATCTTTCCAACGAGTTCTTCGTTTCCAATAAAATCCGCACCGGCTTCGAGCGCCTCTTTTTCCTTCTCTCCTTTGGCAAACACGAGGACCTTGACCTCTTTACCTATTCCATTCGGCAAAACGACAGTCCCTCTTACCATCTGATCTGCATGCCTTGGGTCAACGCCAAGGCGGACAGCAACATCAACTGTTTCATCAAATTTGGCATATGATGAATCAATCACTGCCTTTACAGCAGTGGCAAGATCATTTTTTGCCTCGGCAATAATCTTTGTTTTAGCTTCTATGTATTTCTTACCCCGCTTCGGCATTTTTTTCTATATACTCCTTTTTCTCTTTATTCAATCTCGATCCCCATGCTCCTGGCTGTTCCTGCAATAATATTGTAGGCAGCTGCCTGGTCATTGGCATTCAGATCAACCATTTTCTGCTTTGCAATCTCTTCCACCTGTTCCCGGGTTACTTTAGCCACTTTCTCTCTCTTCGGGTCGCTGGATCCCTTTGCTATCTTTGCCGCTTTCTTCAATAATATGGACGCAGGTGGTGTCTTTGTTATGAAAGTAAAAGATCTGTCCTGATAAACAGTAATAACAACAGGTATAACCATCCCTTCGTCATTTGCAGTTCTGGCATTAAAAGCCTTGCAAAATTCCATTATATTTACACCTTGCTGCCCGAGTGCGGGACCAATAGGTGGAGATGGATTTGCTTTTCCAGCCACAACCTGCAATTTAATCATTGCCATAACCTTTTTTGCCATTTTCTTTTTTCGCTCCTGATACTATATCTTTGTTACCTGCACGAATTCCAGTTCCACAGGTGTTGAACGACCGAATATGCTGACAAGAACCCTGATTTTTCCCTTTTCAGGATTAACCTCCTCAACTACACCGTTAAAATTCGTAAAAGGCCCGTCTATTACCCGTATTTCATCTCCGGTTTCAAAATAGTACTTTGGCTTGGGCTTAAGCTTTCCAGCCTCCATACGGCTTAAAATCTGTTCAGCCTCTTCATCTGAAATGGGAGTCGGCTTCTCTCTTCCTCCCAAAAAACCGCTGACCTTGGCAGTATCGTTCACAATATGCCAGGTTTCATCATCAAGTTCCATTTTGACCAATATATACCCGGGATAAAATTTCCGGGTAGAAGTCTTTCTTTTCCCCTTCACAAGCTCGACTATCTGCTCTGTCGGAACCAGCACCTCCCCAAACTTTTCAGGATGATTGCAGGCTGCTATTTTTTCATCCAGAGCCATTTTGACCTTATTTTCAAACCCAGAATACACGTGGACTATGTACCACTTAAGAGCCACTCTCCATTCTCCTCATTATTATTGAAGAACCACACGGACAAGGCTTGACAGCCCTATATCAACTACACCAAGAAAAAGTGAGATTATCATCACCAAAATAATAACTACAACCGTTGAACCAACCGTCTGCTTACGTGAAGGCCAGGTAACTTTCTTAAGCTCAATCTTAACTTCTCTTAGAAATTGCAGAGCTCTCTGATAATAATTGTTTGATTCCTTTTCTGTAACAGATTTGATACCGGTCAAAGGTTTCTTCTGCTGTATTGCCTGTACCTTTTTTACCTCGGATAAAGAGTCAGGATTCAAAATGGCTTTTTTTGATCCATTATTTGATTCCTGGGGAATTACAGGTATATCATTGTCTTGCTTTGACTTTTTCCTGTTGCTTGCAGTCTTTTTCTTTAATAACCGTGCCATTGTGCTCCTGTATCGAGATGTCTCCGAATCAAAACCTTCAATCTTTTAAAGAAACATTTCTAAAATATTTGGCAGGCCAGGAGGGATTTGAACCCCCAACACCCGGATTTGGAGTCCGATGCTCTGCCGTTAGAGCTACTGGCCTGCAATGCCATTTAATAACCGGTTCTTAACCAACACAGCCGGGATTAAACACGATAATTATTTTGTCTCTTTATGGTTTGTATGTTTCTTGCAAAACCTGCAGTACTTGCTAAACTCAAGCTTGTCCGGCGTCGTCCTTTTATTCTTTGTTGTAGTGTAATTTCTTCTTTTACATTCACCACACGCTAGTGTAATAATTACTCTCACCTGCTGACTCCTTAACCGTTACCCGATTATTTCGCTTACTACTCCCGCACCAACAGTCCGGCCGCCTTCCCTTATCGCAAACCGAAGCTCCGTCTCCATCGCTATCGGTGTTATCAAATCC
>JAGVOC010000169.1 GCA_020052975.1 Desulfobacterales bacterium
ATGGATAACAATAAACCCATCCTTATACTTGGTATCGGCAACATCCTTCTCAGGGACGAAGGCATCGGCGTACACGTGGTGAACCAACTCACAGATATGGTACTCCAGCCTGATGTCGAACTGATGGACGGCGGCACCATGGGCATTGACCTCCTCTTCTACATAGAGGGCAGGAAAAAGGTGATCGTCATAGACACTGTAAAAGCCGGTGAACCTCCGGGAACCATGTACAGGTTCACGGATAAGGACCTCGGCTTTAAGAAGGATGCTCTTCGCACAGCCCACGGAATCGATTTTTCGGATGTGGTAAGGACTGCTCAAACCATGGGAACCAAGCCTGACGAAATCGTCTTTATCGGAATAGAGCCTGAGAGTATGGAAGAAGGCATGGAACTGTCGCCGCTCATAGCTGAGAGGATTCCGGCAATTATTCAGTTGGTAATGCGTGAACTGGGGAGTTCAGCTCAATTATGAAACCTTCGTAACTATACATCATTATAATTTAATAGCTTGAGGGCTTCCCAATATTTCTTATTTGCCCGAAATTGACTCAAGATATTATCATCAACCGAACGCCGGGGAAGTGATATAATTTTCGTTATCCCTGCAGTGCGTGATCTGGCATGATCCAGGTCGCCGGTTATTTTATCGTAGCTTGACCAGTGTATAAGAAAATTCTTGTCAAACTGTATTTGAAGTTTATCGCATATGATCTGCATTTGTTGCTCTGGATCTTCTACGAAGTCTTCATAGCGGATAAAACCAAAGGGTTGTATTTGTCGGGCATATTCGAAGTAACCGTTCAAAAAATAATTTATTGCCAGGGCTTGAGAATACGGAGGCATTCCTCTCTGACTCAACCACGTATCTATCGGGTGACGCACTAATGCAAATGGAATAACCTCAAAGAAGGCAGAGAGAAGTCTTGCATGTCTTAAATAATAAGAAGGTTCGAGACGTGCAGGGATGCCTATAAAATCAATTTGCGTAAAATCGCGTATGACAAGTTGTTTGAAATTATTATTGCATCTGCTTGCAATTAACTGTATACGTTCTAAGTAATTATATTGCCTTGCACTAATATCTTCAGGCGATAAGATGTTATGCCAGTAACAAGCTTGGATAAGTGGATCAAAGAACTGTTCGCCTTTATCAGAAGCCTTTCTACTGGAAAGTGGGTGTACTTCACTCAATAAAAGAACATCCGACATACATCCTATGCACCTGCAAACCAATGTTGCTCCAGAGCGGGAAAGAGAATGGAGGATTTTGATTTTAGCCTTTTGCACGTTAATGGTTATGTCTTCATCAGCGTCTGAAGTTCCTTCTCGAAGGCTATTTAGTGTCTGTGTATAAACTAAGAATTTAGTTGTTCGTCATTCCCCGACTCGATCGGGGAATCCAGTCTTTTCAAGGAGTTATGGATCCCCCGGTCAAGCCGGAGGATGACAAAATAGGACTTTATACACAGACACTATTTAGTTTGCTCCATATTTTATCATATTATGAGCTGCTAAACTGGGATTCCTTGTGAGAAGTTTGTTTCATAGTCTCACTGAATATCAGTTTCCGTAGAACAGCCATTGAACATGAGAAACAGATTGGCTATTCCATGCTTCATAATGGGTTCTTCGTAAGCATTTGAAGATGCTTTTTCTTCTCTATCCATTTGTTCTTTAAATGCTTATGACTTAGGATCGAGGGTGGCAGATACTTCTAGGACGTTTTTCCCTTTGTGTGCGGACGGCATATGTTTGCTTGTGCAAAATTCTCTTAATGTATCCGCAACTCTTTTGATTACCGGATCCCAGTCTCCAAACGAGGGCTGACGGAATAATCTCATCGTCGGATACCACGGGCTGTCTTCCCGTTTCAGCATCCAGCGCCAATCAGGAGAATACTGAATTAAAGTCCATACAGGCTTGCCCATTGCTCCTGCAAGATGGGCTACTGATGTGTCAACGGAGATGACCAAATCCAGATTTTCTATCAATGCCGCAGTATCAGAAAAATCCTGCACCTCATCCATAAAATCAATAAGTTTCAGTCCACATGAAGGGTTCCTAGCCTGTTCGGAGCCCTCTCCTTTCTGCAAGCTGTAGAATGATATCCCTCTGATTTCTGCGAGCGGGCCTAATTTTTCAAAAGCAATTGACCGCTCACGATCTCTCCTGTGCACTGGATTTCCCTGCCATATCACCCCGACTTTCACAGAAAGCGAATCGCCAATCTTCTCCTTCCACCGCTTCACCAAAAGGTCATCTGCCTTGATATAGGGTATCTTTGCAGGAATGGTATCAAGATTTGTATCAAAAATCATCGGGAGACACAAAAGGGGACAATGGATATCAAAAGCGGGTAAAGGGTCATCCCTTGCAACAATATGCTCGACGCCTTCAACCGTCTGTATGAGCGACAAAAGCTCTTTCTGACACTGGAGGATTACTTTCCCGCCCTGATTTATAACCATTGGGAGGTAACGGACGATCTGTATAATGTCCCCGAAACCCTGCTCAATATGGAGAAAAAGCGTCTTCCCTGCGAAAGCTGATCCATTCCAGATAGGCTGGGGCCAGTTGGGAATATGATATTCCTCCAGCCCCCATCTCCAGAAGTATTCTTTCCATCCGTTCTTGAAATCACCGAGAAGCAAGAGGACACAAGAGAGGTTAAAATGGGCAGGTGCAAAATCCGGGTTCAAGGTTATCGCTCTGCGAAAAAAACTTAAGGACTCCTGATACTGTCCTGCCATGAGAAGTGACGTGCCCAGATTATTACAGGCATCTATGTTATTTGGGTTATACTGCAAAGCCTTGTGATAATATTCCACAGCCTCTTCAAGTAAATCCTTTTGAAAAAGAGCGCTTCCCAGGTTGGAGTAAGCTTCGCTATAAAAGGAATTCAACTGAACTGCTTTCTTGAAATATGGTATTGCGTCATCAAATTGTCCTTTTTGGTAGAATGCCAGGCCAAGGTTGTTCTGTATTTCTGCATTCGCAGGATTAATACTAAAAGCTTTCTTGAAATAATGTATCGCCAAATCGTAGTCTTTTTTCTGAAAGTTTAGTACTCCGAACAGATTGAGTATGTCAGAATTTTTCGGCTTCCTTCTTAATATTTTTCTGCAGAGGTTCCCGGCCTCGTCCAATCTACCGGCTTTATAGTGTTCGAAGGCAGATTTGATGGCGTTTTCAATATTCATTCGATTTTCTTAACTCTTGGATACCATTACCTGCATAATCTAGTGCAAAATACCAGTGAGCAGATTCCGTGCCACACGAAATTCAAGGAGAGGTTTATCATCGGTGTTGAATGGGACATCAGGCGCATTTTTTGCAAAATCCCTTGTTTGATCAGGACTTTTTGACAAAACGAATTCAAGAGGAAAACCGCTTTTATTGAATATATTTACCCTCTGGACAATTTCCTCTGTCGTATACGGGAAAGGAGTATTTGACCCCACTAAAAGGAGATCCAGCGAGTGTCTTACTGCCCAAACATATACATACTGGAATGCCGAACCAAAGGTCTTCACCATCATGCTCACGTCTTCGTCTTTAAGCTGATAATACGGCAGCCACTGGCAATAGACTCCGCCCTGATTGAGCTTTGAGGAAGCCAGAGAGTAAAATTCTCTGGTAAAAAGATTGCCGACCGACGATTCCGTAGGATAAGAAGGCTCTGACGATATGATGTCAAATTTTCTGTCGCTTAACAGAAGAAAATTCCGCGCGTCATTGACTGAAATGTTGACATCGTTGAGAAGACCGGGAGGACCGTATTTGCTGATTGCTTCGAGAACCCCCTTGTTTATCTCGACGAGGTTCATATCCTTGATATGCTCCTTGGCAGCATTAAGCGTAACTCCCGCCCCTAATCCTATCGTAAGAAATGATTCAGGGCTTTTATGGGAAGCGATAGGAAGATATGCCAGCAATAAGGTATTTACCATATCTACAAGGGAGGTGCCTTCAATTTTTCCTCCCACCTGCAGAACGAGAAACCCTTCAGGATTTCTCCAGATTTTCACTCTCCCTTCCATATAATCCTTGTTCGAGAAAACAAGAGAGCCTTTCCTTTCCTCCTCCAATTGTTGATAGTCCTTATACCGTTGAG
>JAGVOC010000125.1 GCA_020052975.1 Desulfobacterales bacterium
ATAAAATTTCAAATCGATAAATGCCATTTTTCGCTATAAATGTTTATATTTTAAAGTGTTACACTACCATCAAAAATCAACGTTGGGACAGCAGTGAAAGATTATAATGAATTCCGAGTGAAAAATTATCATGAATTCCGACAGAAAAAAAATCAAATTGTGGGTTGAATGCTGGGAACGAGCGGCAGTTGAACTGGAAAAAGAGAAGCGTAATAAACTGCGTGTATATGATTATTCGAAAAACCAGGCTTTCATTGATAAAATGCTTCAATGGGCTTGTGAAAATAAAAAAACTCGGTTAAGCACCGGATTAGTTGAGCAGCAGCGGTTCTTTATGAAAATAAGAAGCAATTATCCCTTGAAAACCGATAATTGAAAGATATGAATCCATTATTTGAAGCCGGATTAGAAATTCAAAATTTTATGCTGGTCCGAAAATGGCCTTTTTGTTTCATAGGCGGTCTGGCAGTGATCCGTTGGGGCGAAGTACGGATGACTCAAGATATCGATGTGTGTATATTATCAGGTTTTAATAACGAAAAGATTTATATTGATGATCTGTTGAAATTCTTTAAACCGCGGATAACCGATGCTGCGGCATTTGCTATGGCTAACAGAGTATTATTATTGTCTGCGTCAAATGGAGTTGATGTTGATTTAACTCTTTCCGGTTTGCCTTTTGAACAAATTATGATCGAACGAGCCAGTTCATTCTTCTATTCTCCAGATTGTGAGTTGATTACCTGTTCAGCCGAAGACCTTATTATTCTCAAAGCCTTTGCCAATCGGATGAAAGATTGGGGTGATGTTGAAGGTATTCTTATACGGCATGGGAAACGCCTTGATACGGGATACATAATAGAGCAGTTGACACCTCTTTGTGAAGTAAAGGAGTCTCCGGAAATTATTGAGAAGTTGCATAATATCATTGCAACATCATTATTATAAAAAGCTGTAGCCTCTTTCGACGGTAAATCTGTTGCCGGATATGGCTATTTATATTTCAATAAATTCAAGTAGGATATGCTATAATACTTAAACAATTAATTTAAAGAAATGGAAAAGGATTCAAAAATATATATAGCAGGCCATACGGGTCTTGTGGGTTCTGCCCTTGTACGAAGGCTTGAAAAAGAAGGTTTTTCAAACCTGATTTTGCGCCGCCATTCCGAACTCGACCTTGAGAGGCAATCGGAAGTCGAAGATTTTTTCGAAAAAGAGCGCCCCGAATATGTTTTCCTCGCAGCGGCAAAAGTCGGCGGGATACATGCAAACAATACATATCCGGCCGAATTTATTTACATGAATCTGACCATTCAGAACAATGTTATTCATTCGGCGTGGAAGACAAATGTGAAGCGGCTTATCTTTCTGGGTTCTTCATGCATCTACCCTAGAGATTGTCCCCAGCCGATGAAAGAAGAGTATCTTCTTACCGGTCCGCTTGAAGAAACAAATGAGCCTTATGCTGTTGCCAAAATTGCAGGCATCAAGATGTGCCAGTCGTATAATCGTCAGTACGGGACAAGATACCTTGCGGTTATGCCGACCAACCTGTACGGGCCGAATGACAATTTCGATCTTGAAGAGAGTCATGTCCTGCCGGCCCTTATCCGGAAATTTCATCTTGCCGGATTGTTTGCCGGAGGCAAGCGGGATGAAATAATAAAAGATGAGTCCATATTCGGTCCCATAAAAGACGATTTTAAAAAACCCCTTCAGGCCAAACTTCAGGTAAAAGTATGGGGCACAGGAAAGCCATATCGTGAATTTCTCCATGTTGATGACCTTTCTGATGCCTGCTTATTTCTGATGAAACTTGAAGAAACAGCATTTGCTTCACTTATTACTGCAAATGAAGTTCCTCTTGTGAACATCGGCTTTGGAAAAGATATTACAATTAAGGACTTGTCTGTTCTTATAAAAGATGCGGTCGGCTTTGAAGGAAGTGTCATTTTTGACCAATCGCGACCTGACGGAACACCCCGGAAACTTCTCGATATTTCAAGGATCAAGGCTCTCGGATGGGAGCCCGGAATCAGTTTGCCCGAAGGGATACGCAAAACATATGCATTTTATCTGGCAGAAACGAACAAAGATAAGGGATATGGAGGATAAAAATGGGCCGGTATAAAAGAATTCTTAACATGAAAAACAGTGCCGAACCAATTGGTGTCCATCTGGAAACAAATTATGGACACTATTGCGTTTCCAATGCGGAAATAGATAATTTTGGGCAAGCTCAAGAAAATCAAGGGATTGCGCGGAGGCATACGCAATGTATGCCGCACAAGAAATCCCGCATATTGACACAGAGATCGCACAAAAGGGCCATTTCCGGATGGAAACTAATTACCATTTGCTGTCTGTTTATAACTATGACTTTTTTATATGTTACAGACGGCTCTTGTAAAAACCCGAAAGATATCGATGTGCGCTTTCTTTCGGACGATGCATTTGCGGCAATAGAAACAAATAAAAAGGGAGAAAAAATACGCCATTGCCCTCATCATGATTCGAGCGGTATGTTGGATGACGAACAGGTGATATACATGCTCGGTGTTTTTGATAAAGAGAGCTGGATTGACGTCAATAATAAGGAAGAAGCGAAGAAACACCTTGAAAAGCATTACGATAAATTCAAAAGCGAAATGATGAAGAAAGAATTGAAAGAACCCATAAATATAAATGATGCAAAACTGACCGATCTTGTGAGGCTTCCCGGCATCGGGCCTGTTGTTGCCGTTAAAATAGTCGAATACAGAAAAGCCCATATGGTGTTTAAAGATATCGACGAAATAAAGAAGGTCGAAGGGATAGGGCAGGGCACCTTCAACGGCATCCGCCATTATATATGGGCCGGTAACCCGTGAGAGAAGTTAAAAGTAAATAGTGAAAAGTGAATAGTGAAATTCCGATTTCTTCCTTGACAATATCCTCAAAATATGTTCAAAGTGTGAACACTGTAAATTCCAGTTTTTTGAAGCACTTCAACAGCTAACTTGATGCTCCCGGGTGAGTTTGCGGCAACCGCCATGTAACTTACCGGGCGGAGCTGTCCTCAGATCTATCTGAAAATGATAATTTTCCGCGAAGAAAAACTTGATCTTCTCCGCCGTCTGATGTGGGACTATAATATAACGCCCGAGGAATGTCTTGAAGTGCTTGAAGGCACTCGCGCGAAAGCCGGCCATTACAAAGAAGAGACCCTTTTTCTAAAACTGATCGAGTCTTATCCCTGGTTTACGGTTTTAAAACTGCTTCCCAGGGAGAGAATACTGCAATTGATGTCAGATCAAACCATACAGTCTATCAGGAATAAATCTCTGATTTCCCGTTATGAATTTATCCGTACCCGATTACAAAAGTTTGTACAATCAGCAAGATAAAGTTTTGAATTTGCTGGCCGGCCGTCTGGGTGATTTCTACCTTACCGGTGGAACGGCTTTGGGAAGGTTCTACCTCGGGCATCGTTACAGCGATGATCTTGATTTTTTTGTTAATGACCATCCGGATTTTACCGAAAAGACAAAAGAATTTTTCCATATTATTAAAGCTGCCTTCCGCGTTGATGAGTCGGTGACGCTGCAGGCCTCCGGATATCTGCGAATCATGATCTCAGATGAAATACCGCTGAAAATCGAATTTGTTAACGATACGGCATATCGCTGGGGTGAAACGTTAATGGCCGGCTCAATCCCTGTCGACAATCCGGCTAATATTCTGGCCAACAAACTGACTGCTCTGCTCAGCCGTGATGAACCGAAAGATGTTTTCGATATCATAACAATTTCTGAATTATACAGCTTTAACTGGATTGAAATTTATTCCCACGCATTTAATAAACAGTTGATGAACGAAGCCGATGTAGCCATGCGGTTAAAATCATTTCCTGTTGAACTGCTTGTAAATCAACACTGGCTCAAATATCAATTTAAAACGGATGATCTGAAAATAAAGCTCGAAACCATCATAGATGATTTCCTGTTTGCCGGGGATAATTCCTTTGGAATCAATAAACCGCATATTACAACAGCAAAGCCGTTTGATCGTGGCAGAGAGTAATATAAATGAATAATCAGGAAATAAACACCCTCAAGATTCTTGAAGAGATCGGGAAGGAAAAAGTTCCAAGCCAGCGGGATATCGCCAGAAACCTGAACATATCCCTTGGCCTTGTGAATTCCTTCATCAAGCGGCTTGCCCGCAAGGGCTATCTGAAAATTACAACTATTCCGAGCAATAGAGTCAAGTATCTTTTAACGCCGAGGGGCGCTGCGGAAAAGACACGCCTAACATACTCCTACATCCAATATTCCTATCGTTTTTATAAAGATACGCGGATAAAACTTAAACGACTATTTTCAGAACTTTCCGAACAGAATGTGGAACGGATTGTTTTTTACGGCGCAACGGACCTTGCTGAGATCGCTTTTTTGTCTTTACAGGAAACACCAATCCAACTTGTTGCAATATTCGATGCCGACAAAGCCGGAAGCTCATTTCTGGGTTTAAATATTGAGCATCCGGAGCGTTTATCCGAATTTTCTTACGACAGACTTCTTTATACGGATGAAGAGCCTAATGATGAGTTTTTCAGGAAAATAAACAGGGAGAAGATGGTTTTAATCAGGTAGTGATTATAAAAGATCATTTGATAAAACCTGAAACCGATTTCATGAAAAATCTCGATCAGCTTATTAAAGAAATTATAAAACGCTGCAAGCAGGAGGATGCGATTGTAGCTGTTTATCTTTTCGGTTCTGCGGCAATGAACAGGATGAAACCTTCAAGCGATCTTGACGTGGCTCTTCTGCTTGAAAGCGGATCCGAAGCGACTTTTCCGCTGCTTCAATTAGACACCGACCTCGAAAAAATATCCGGGCGACGTATTGATCTACTGATCCTCAACCGGAGCGGAGAATTGCTTCAATATCAGGTTCGCTGTTTCGGCAAACTCATATTCGAGCGGAACAAACATAAGAGAAAAAAATTTGAAATCAGCGGGCGCAAACGCTACGAGGATTTTATCCACCTGCATAACAGGTATGTAAAATCTGTTTTATATGGAGCCGGACATGGTTGACGGCTTTGTAAAAAGTCATTCTGCTGTGTTACGCTTCATCTTTCGTCATTGCAGCGTACCAATAAGTACGCTTCATTCCTCAAGATTCACGCGCCTTGCATAATGAACTTTTTACCTTGCCGTCTGAATTTTGACTTTTTACGAGGGTATCATGGTTGATGTTGTTGTAGTTGAAAAAATACTTGGGGATATAAAATCCAATGTCAGTGAATTGAGACAAGCAACAGATATCACCTGGGAGGTTTACCGGACAGATAAGAGGTCGCGTCGCTTTGAGAGCTTTGAAAAACTTTCCAGATTCCGGATAATGACATTTTTAAAAATTTTTCAAAAATATCAGTAAGGAGAATACGTTAAATTTATCAAATTTTC
>JAGVOC010000356.1 GCA_020052975.1 Desulfobacterales bacterium
CTCTCGTATGCATTCCTCAATGCTTGCAGGGTTTACAAATGGGCGGACTCCGTCGTGTATCACAACCGTGCTTTTTTTTTCTTCCACAGCAAGAAGCCCGTTATAGACCGAATCCTGCCTTTTTAAACCGCCTGCAACAGTTGTGACTTTTTTTTGTATGCCGACGGGATTGATTATTTTCTCCATGCAGAACCCGATATCGCCGGAGGGAACAACAAGAATAATTTTGTCGATTAAAGAGCACTTGTCAAATGCTTTAAGAGTAATTGAAAGCAAAGGAATGCCCTCAAACTCAAGATACTGCTTGCGGGTCGAACAGTTCATTCTAACGCCTTTTCCTGCGGCCACTATAACTGCATAAACCATCATTGATACCTTCGTAAAAAGTCAAAAAACGATTTTTAACTTGGCGGGAAATCCGCCTGAGGCGGACTCTCCCGCCGCTTGAAGTAAATTCAAGCGGTTCCACCCTCACCCCAGTCCGGGGCTTAATCGCCCTCGGCCTGTTGATGGCCTTTTTACGAGTCCATCAGATTAAGCTCAAATTTTTGCGCCATAACAGGCTTTCCCCAGTGGGCATCTTCCCACTCTCCGCACAAAACGAATCCGAAGGCTTCATACAGGTGGCGGGCAGGATCAAGCCCGGCAAAAGTCGTGAGATATATTTTCCTGTGGTTTGAGGCTTTGCAGAATAAAACAGCTTCTTTCATCAGCATTCTCCCTATCCCTCGCCCATGGAACTCCGGATCAACTATAAACCAGCGAAGCCGGGCGCCTTTTGTTTTACCCTCGATTCCGTCAATAAACACCGACCCTGCAATCTTTCCATCATCTTCGGCAACCCAGAATCCGTCGCAGGTCTTATCAAAACGGCTTAAGAATTCGGAAAGTTCGGTAGCCACCTTAGCCTCAAAAAAAAGGCCGAAGTCCCAGTATCGGCTGTAATAGGTTCCGTGAAGTTCGGCAACCCGGCCTATAGCTCCGGGAATGTAACCTGCAAGAAGTTTTATGCTGTTCATTTCAAATCCTCTTTTATATGTATCAATGATATCAGAATAACCGGTTTTCTTGCAATATTTTATGATTGTGTTATTTTGGGACATAAGTACCTGGATAAAAATCGATTCGATTTTAACTTTTTACGAAGCCGTCAGACTTATCATAAAAAAAAGGATCCCATGGAATTAGAAGATAAAATATCCGGACTTGAAAAAACTATAACAAATCTGCGCCAGGCACTTGAAGGGGCTATTCAAACTCTTACTATCGCCTCCGAGGCAAGAGACCCTTATACTGCCGGCCATCAGAGGCGAGTGGCAGACCTTGCAATCTCAATCGCACAGGAAATGGGCTTGCCGGAAAATGTTGTTGCCGGAATACGAATGGCAGGCCTTATCCACGATATAGGCAAGTTGGCGGTACCAGCTGAAATCCTGACCAAACCTTCGAAAATCAATGACCTTGAATTTCAATTGGTCAAAACCCATCCCGAAGTCGGATATGATATATTAAAAAACATAGATTTCCCCTGGCCTGTTGCGGATATTGTACTTCAGCACCACGAAAGAATGAACGGTTCAGGATATCCCAGAAAACTTAAAAGACCGGACATTCTTATTGAGGCAAGAATAATTAATGTCGCGGATGTTGTTGAGGCAATGGCATCCCACAGGCCTTACAGACCTTCCCTTGGAATAGAAAAGTCGCTCGAGCAAATATCAAAAAACAGGGGCATCTTGTATGATGATGAAGTTGTTGATGCCTGCCTGAGGCTATTCAGGGAAAAACGGTTTAAGTTTGCTTGAGCCAATTGAAATAAGGCGTGAGAATCGGAACCAAAGAATTAAATTTGATGCTCTCGTAAAAAGTATAAATTCAGACGGCAAAGTAAAAAGCTCATTATGCAAGGCGCGCGAATCTTGAGGAATTAAGCGTACTTACTGGTACGCTGCAATGACGAAAGATGAAGTGCAATCCGCCGCGGCGGACAGAATGACTTTTTACGAAGCCGTCAAATTTGAACAAGCGTTTTCAAGGTAACAGACAGCGGCCTGCCGAAGAGGAAATCAAGAAGATCGGAATCTAAATTGCCTTTTTTTACAACAAGTTCCCTGATAGTATTGTCGTACTCAATAAGTTCAGCGGCCTTTTCAGACAAATGCACCCTTTCCCTGCTGCCGGTTTCCTTGATAAGGCCAGTTATCTCTTTATAGGAACATCTTTCATCATAATCTATTACCAATTCCCAGAGCCCTTCAACCTTGCTGAAAAGATCTTTTCTTGAAAGCATGCTTTTTCCATATATACCTTCAATCTCTCTTGTATCCCAGCATTTAAGAACCCTGCACTCAAGGGGTCGGTATTCATAAATCCCGCACTTTTTTTCATCTTCATTGTAATAAAGGCATGTCCAGCTGTTTCCCTGTCCCCTGATTTTTATTATATCGGAAGGCGCATAAATAATCCTTTCGATTATGTTGTCCCGGACCGGTTCTCCTTTTCTGATTGTGTACAGGTGTTTGGCCGGTATATGACCATCTTCTATAATACCCTTGTCTTCAAAATGAAATGACGGACCTCCCTTCCTGCAGCATGTCCCGCATCTTTTACATTCTTTTAAGTTCATGGTCTCATGTTGCCTTGGGTCCGCCGCAGGCGGAGTTTGTTTTATAGGCTGAAGGTTTTTAGACTGAAGACTATTAGTGACTTTAGTCTTTGGCTTTTCACCGTCCACTCTTCATTGTTTCCGGTTATTAAACACTTGACCCCTTGAACCGAAACAGCGAGCGCATTCCTCGCTGCTTGCAGCGGGGTTAGCGAGCGAATTAAAAATAGACGCTATTCCATACGGTCGAAGATTCCCCGTAGCTTGCTGCGAGGAGCTTCAATCCTGGACCCCTGGAACCCTTTCTTGCTTTGCGCCTCATGCCTCTTGCCTCCTCGCCCTTACTACAAGAATCAGCGAGAGAACGGAAGAGACAACAAAACAGGCGCCCATCGCATAAAATACGGATTCAAGGCCGTAATTATCCGCAAGATATCCCGAAAATGCGGCTGCTGTCGACCCGATTCCGAAAGTCACAAAAAAGTGAATGCCGTAACCTATCCCATGCCGTTTTTTGGGCAGATAATTAGAAAGAAGAAAATTCTGCATGGGCTGGGTTGAAAAATAAAAAAAGGCGTAAAAAACAGCCGAAGCAATCAAAATAAATCCCGAACTCTTTGCCATAATAAACACAAAAAAAGTGCCGGTAATAATGGCGCAGGAATATATAATTTCAGGCCTGAAACGGTCAGTGAGGCGTCCGCCTATGTATTGACCTATGGCGCCTGAAACAAGCGCAAGGGTTGCAACGCTTCCTCCAAGAGTGACTTTGTTTAATGTCAAAAAGCCAAAATGTATTTTCTCCCCCATATATGCCGGAAGAAAGGTCATAATTCCTTTGTATGTGAGCCCGAGGGCTGCTGCTGAAGAATAAAAAATAATCAGGTTGAGATAAGATATCCCATTCTCCGGTTTATTTTTATCATCAAGGATTTCTGCTGTGAATGCAGATTTTGCCGGAACCGAAAAAGAAAAAATACCCGCGGCTATACCCATCATGCCAAAAAACACATGAGGGGCTTTCCATCCCATATTTGAGCCAAGCCACGCGGAGAGCAGGGGAACAGAAGCAACACCAAGGCTTCCTGCTATGCCGTGGATTCCGAAGGCCTTTCCCTTTTCCCGGACAGACTGGCTTATGAGCGTATTTGACGCCGGATGGTACATGCTGCAGAAAAGCCCGATAAACCCCATTATAATTCCATAGGCTAAAAGTGACGGAATAAAAAATACAAGAGCCGAAAGAAGACCTGACCCGAAAAGGAAAAATGTAACGAGGCGGCGCGGCCCCAATTTATCGGCTAAAAAACCGGCGGGCAGCGAGCCTATTCCAAAGGCATATGAAAAAACTGAAACTATTATCCCAAGGTGGAAATAATCCGTCGCAAAATCAGCCATCAGCAAAGGTATCAGGGGAGGCAGCACACCTTCGAACAAATGCACAAGGGGATGCGATGCCATAGTAAGCCCCATTATCTTCTTTTCATCACGATTCATCAAATTGAGTTCCCTGCATAAATTTCCGGCCTTCTGTTCGGCAGAAAATAACGCATCTTATTATTGCGCACCTTTTCCAGATCTTCCGCCCTGAGATCCGCGACAATCATTTCTTCCTTCCCGCTTATGTTCTTTCCAATAACTTCACCCGAAGGGCTTATCACCATGCCTGTACCCGGAAATTGCAGACCGGCGGAATTTTCTCCGCACTGGTTGCATGCAACCACAAAAAGGCCGTTGTCGAAAGCTCTTGCAGGAAGGTGACGCATCCATGATCTGTGTTTTTCTTCGGCCGTCCCTCTTGGAGAAGCGTGCGGTATGAATATAACATCCGCTCCCATAAGTGCCATTTTCGTCGAAAGTTCGGAAAAGTGTGCATCGTAGCAAAGCTGAATTCCGAAGTTAATACCTCCTGCTTCAAACAGGGGCACTTCATTTCCGGGCGTAAACAGCCCTGTTTCAACAGGCGCAATATGCAGCTTCCTGTAAACGCCTGTATATCCGCCAGGTTTTATAACAAGGTGACTGGCATATATGCGGCCTGCCCTGTCTACTTCTGCCATACCGGCAAGTATGACGATACCGTAATCTGAAGATATACCAGAAAGTTTTCCCGTAATCTCACCGGGTATCCTTTCTGATGCCCCGGCAATCCTTCCGTCTGTCCCGTATCCTGTAACATTCAATTCCGGAAAACAGATTATCTCAACACCTGCTTCTCTTGCAGACCTTACCCATTTTTCCATGGATTCTATATTGCGGGAGGGTTCATACGATTCGGAATGGAAAATAACTGCAGCTATCCGGATATCTTTCATAAGCTTAATTTTTTTAAAGAGTTATAAGTCAAAATGAGCCTTAATCTTGAAGACCCTTGTCGCAGGAAGATTGATAATTTCTTTGACACCGGTTTCTTTTGATATCTGTTTAAGATTGGAATCGATCTCATTCATGGATGGAGCAATGAATGTAAACCAGACATTGAAACTCCCGTCCCTCAAATAATTATGGGTCACACCGGGATAGCGGTTTATTGTTTTTGCAAAGGATTCCATCTTTTCCTCAGGCACAACCGCAGCGCAAAGGGTACTCACAAAACCGAGCTTTTCAGGCACAAAGTTTCCCCCTATCCGGCGGATTATCCCGTTTTTCTTAAGCTTTTTAAGCCTTTTAATAACGTCATCTTCAGCAAGGCCAAGTCTGTCTGCAATCACAAGATAAGGTCTTGATGATATTGGAAAATTTGATTGAATAAGGTTCAATATTGCCTTGTCCGTATCATCAAGCACTGTTGTTTTCTTCATTTTATTAATTTCATGGTTTATGTTTCCGATTTTTAAACACTTGAACCCCTGAATCCTGGATCCCTTGAACCCTTCCTTATCTTGTGCCTCACGCCGGCATCATTTTAACATGCACTTTCCTCGTCCTCGGTCCGTCAAATTCACAGAAAAAAATCCCCTGCCATGTACCAAGTACAAGCCTATTATTTTCAAATGCGACAAGCTCTGACGCCCCGACAAGGGTCGCCTTGACATGAGCCGGTGAGTTTCCTTCCATGTGCCTGTATCCGGCTTCCCATGGAACAATTTTATTTAATATCATCAGGATATCAGCTTTTACATCCGGATCCGCACTTTCGTTTATTGTAACTGCCGCTGTTGTATGAGGAACATAAATCATACACACGCCATTCATGATGCCCGAAGATGAAACTGTGTCCTGAATCTTTGATGTTATATCAATTAATTCTGTCTTATGGATAGTTTTTATCGTTAGAATCATCAAGCCTCCATAAAAACAAAAGGCCCTGCTTTTTCTGCAGAGCCTTTTGAATAAATGGATAATCCGTCACTTTTTATCTGTTAGACGCATCCTGTTGGTTTAGGAAGACCGGCCATTTTACATGCTCCCTTACCAGGTCCTGATGGGAAAAGCTCATAAATGTGTTTCAGTTTAAAACCGGTAACTTTAGAAAGAACACGAACCATGGGTGCAATCCCGTTTTTCTCATAATATTCACGGAGTACCTTAATAACCTCCTGATGTTCTGCGGTCAATTCATCGATGCCCTCTTCCTTTTTCACAAACTGAACCCACTCCTGGCTCCAGTTGGTATAGGAATCAATAAAACCATCCTCATCCACAACAAACGTTTTTCCACCAAATTGTACTTCCGGCATTGAATTTCCTCCTTTTCGTTTAATTATTTTCTCGGCTTACAGCCTGTTTTGC
>JAGVOC010000358.1 GCA_020052975.1 Desulfobacterales bacterium
GAAAACTGTAAAACGAAATAGTCTTTTCTATATAAAGCGTCATCCATGACGCATGAGAATTAAGGTTGGATTGTCGAAATGTGGACTTAAAAAACCATAAGGCACCTGGTTTGTCAATGAATTTTAATTGGTTGTAAATTCGCTCCGGATATTTTCTCCAGCAACAAAATGGTTTCGTCTATTAAATATTCGCGAGCCCATGCTTTTTGTTTATCATCAAGCGCATCACCAAGACCTTGCAATACATTCCGCCGGGAAAATGTTTTCTTAATAAATCCTGCCAGAAATGCGCAGTATTCGCTCATCCCTTTTCCAGTCCGTTCTATTAACAACTGCTCATTCAACATGAATTCATGACTCAAAAAATACCACGCATCGAATAAATCCCGGACAACGGCGCTTTTGCGGTCTGATAATGCAACCAACTTATTTGTCGCCACAGTCATTTCATCCGCAAGCAGTATCGGCACTCCCATAAACCAATCGTTTTTGTAACGGTTATTCTTCCACACGCGTTTGTTGAATTCGATTTTTATTTTTGTTGTGCCTTTCCCGTAATCGAATTCATAAAGAAGAGTGTACTTTTTATCAGCCTCGTCCACTATGCGGCCGTTCGCGGATAGGATTTCTTTGACGGCATCAGTGTCGCGTTTTTCAAACGGTCTGATAATATCAAAATCGAGGTCAAAGGAAAAACGCGGCAAATCATAAAACAGAGCTGCGCATGTTCCTCCTTTAAAAGCTGTCTTTTCAGGTATAGCTTTAATAATGCCCGTTAACAGAGCAGTCAAATAACGCCCGTGCGTGTTTCTGTCAAAACCGGTGCTCATATGAATTTCTCAGCCTTTTCCCGGACTGTTTTCGGATACAGTGAACACAATCGTTTAAGCGCTGTAGAGTTGATCTTCGACGAATCATCAATATCCGGTAAAAAACCCAAATACAAACTATCCAGAATCGCGCGCTCAGGAGACGCAATAGAAATCCCTTCTTTGATGCGGATACCGTCAAGATTGAAAAACAAATCATCCTTCAGCACATAATATACGTATAAAATCGTCCCTCTCTTTTTCCGGGCATTGGCCCGCGCAGCGCATTCAATTTGATTTCGTACCTGAAAACTGATTCCGGCATACGCGAGCGCAGATTGGAAACTAACATAGGAAGGTGTAACCATACGATTCGCCAGTTCGTAAACATTATATTGTTTGTTGAGGGCATAGTAGCCTTTTGCAATGCGCAAAATAAGCCCTTTCGCGACCATACGAACCGCATTTGTTTTGGCATTAAGCATACCATCTTCCCACAATGTGCGTAAATCCTGTGGAGTGAAGACGGTTTTGCCGGAATCCATCAATATTTTAAGTCTATTCGAACTGTTCATATCTTTTATAAGTATACTAATTTGTATACTTCTATATGACATCTATAATATGAAGGAGTGATTTTGTCAAGAGGACAGTTTGATCGTGTGCAAATTGGTCAGAATTGGGGACAACGTTCATCAAAATATAAATCAACAATATTTTAACAATAAATTTAATCTATTGTCTGTAACCATCCACGCAAATTTGTCATGATATAGCTCGAAGAATGTCCTACGCATGTTTCTTTGAAATCTCTGTACGAACCCAACTTTTCCCCTGAAATCTGTAAAACGAAATACTCTTTTTTATATTAAGCGTCATCCATGACGCATGAGAATTAAGATTGGACTGTCGAAATGTGGACTTAAAAAACCATAAGGCACCTGATTTGTCAATGAATATCGATGGCAAAGTAAAAAGCCCGATTAGCGCTGAAGCTTCACTATCGTGTCTTCGTTGCGCTTCATCCCGTTGTGATTGCGGCGTACCCTCATGTACGCCTCATCACACGAGATTTGCGACGCCTTGAACTTGAACTTTTTACTTTGCCGTCGGTATTTAGAGGATTTTTCACGATTCCGTCAATAATGAAGTATTAGAAAAATTGAAGGGATAGGGTTCAATCCACCACAAAGATCGGCGGACCTTCGGGGGGCATGGGTTCAGGGATTCAAGTGAGCAGGAAAAGCGAGTGGGAATATGCGTTTTCAGGGGTGTGAGGAGCGCGGTCTATTATCAACTCTCTCCATGCCGTTGTTCGGCCATCCTTTGCCTCTTGATAATTGCAGTGAGACTGCGAAGGGCTTCGTTAACCGAGTCGTGATCGGGGAAATACACAGCCACATCAGGATCAATAACTACTACGTTGGAACCCTCCGCATACCGCTTTGCATATTTACCGCGGATTCCACCAGTAAAGTCATACTCCTCCAACAAATCTGGATCATTCTTCATTCTCTTCATACCTTAACCTTTCCTTGTTTGTCGCCAACCTGGCGCTAATGATTCGGATTCGATCATTTCTTTCTGTGTGGACGATAACCAGATGAGTTTATCGTCGGAATAGGATGGGTTTTTTAAATCTGCTTTTTTTTCAGGCTATCAAAGACTTCAAGGGCTCTTTTTTTCGTAGCCTCAATTGTTCCGTTGTTATCAATTATAATTGTGGCGAACTCTTTCTTTTTTTCAATCGGCATCTGGGAGCGTACTCTCAAGAGTGCATTTTCATCTGAAATGCCGTCTCTTTCAATGAGCCTTTTTATCTGTATGCTTTCAGGCGTGTAGACAAGAATAACATCCTCCACCCCCTTATCCATTCCGGCCTCGATAAGAAGCGGCACATCAAGGATTATAATGGAACCAGGGGATGCTTTCCGGACCTCTTCAATCAGTTCCGCCGCCTTTTGAATTACATGAGGATGGACTATTTTATTCAGGATTTCTTTTTTTGAGGCGTCTTTGAATATGATATCGCCAAGGCGTGCCCTGTCGATTTCACCGTCAGGCAGAAGTACCTCTTTCCCGAATATCCTGACAATTTCATGCCATGCGGGAAGATTTTTTTTCACCGCATCACGGGCAATAGAGTCTGCGTCGATTATTATTGCGCCTGCTTCTCTAAAAATAGAGGATACGGTGCTTTTGCCTGTCGCAATTCCGCCTGTAAGCCCGGCTATTATCAAATCAATATCTCCCGAGTCAATTGCAAAAGCCGTCATTCCTGTGCAAACGGGAATCCAGGAATTTTTGCAATATATTGAAAAGACTGGATTCCCACTTTCGTGGGAATGACAAATTCTTCTCTTTTTAGGACTTATGCAAAAGTCTCTTATTTGCCTTTAAAAACCGGTTCCCTCTTCTGTTTAAAAGCCCTTGGACCTTCTCTTGCATCTTCGCTCAGAAAAACCGGAATTGCATATTCGAGTTCCCTTGCCATGCCATCTTTAATCGACATGCCTGCTATGGCATGGACGGCATTCTTTATGCCTGATACCGCAAGCGGCCCGTTTTTGATAATTATATTTGCGTAACGCTCGGCTTCTTCCATGACCATGCTTGCAGGAACTATTTTATTTACAAATCCGAGACGGAAGGCTTCGTGAGCGTCCATAAGTTCGCCTGTAAGAAGAATCTCCATTGCTTTTGCATACGGAAGCTGCCTGGGCAGCCAGACAGTAGAACCTCCAGCCGGGAATATGGACCATTTGACTTCCTGCAGACCGAATTTGGCATCAAAAGCGGCAACCCGTATATCTGCCCCGTAAAGAAGTTCAAACCCTCCCGCTATGGCAAAACCGTTTACGGCAGCAATTACCGGTTTATTGAGTTCAAATCCCCTTAAGAATGCGTTATGGAGAAGCTGCGAATCGCCTTGAATGATTTTGTCGGCCTCGGTTTCGGCTTTCCGTGCTCCGGTTAAAAGAGGGATCAGGCGGGCAAGATCCGCCCCGGCGCAAAAAGACTGGTCTCCTGCTCCCGTTATGATGGCACAACGCAGCTCACCGTCATCCCTGTAATCTTTCCAGGCTGATGCGAGTTCTACGGCAGTTTCGGGATCAACAGCATTCCTTGCGTCAGGCCTGTTTATTGTCAGGTAAGCTATTTTGTCTTTTTTTTCATAAATAAGAGCCATAACAGTATCTCCCTTTATCGAGTGGGCTTTATGGAAATTAATTCTGTATTGACTTTTATTACCCAAGCTTCTAAATGAAGTCAAGTGAATTGAATCTGATTATAATTTCGAATTTGACTCATATGATGAACTTGTTTTTGACGGCTTCTCAAAAAGTCATTCTGCTGTGTTGCGCTTTATCTTTCGTTATTGCAGCGTACTAACATATATGCTTCATTTCTCAAGATTTGCGGCGCCTTGCATAATGAGCTTTTTTTTGCCGTCGGAATAATATTATTAAGAGATCATTATTTTGAAGTGACAGGACAAGTAGGTAATATCCATGAAAGCCGGATATGACCGTCTTGTAAAAAGGAGAATAACCATATGACTGATATTTTTGCTGATGTTGAACCGATGGTGTTTAAGAGCAGAATTAATGTTCCATACTCCTGGTGGGCCGGAGAAACAGCGGAAAGATTTTTTCTGGCGCTGAGGGACGACAAAAAAATAGTGGGTACGAGTTGCTCAATATGCAAAAAAGTCTTTGTTCCTCCAAGAAAAGTATGCCCCCTATGCTTTCAGGACAATATGGCATGGGTTGAAGTCTCTTCAGAAGGTGTTCTGGAGTCTTTTACGATCGTTAAAAGACAGCTTGCGTCCCTTCCCCGCAAAGCGCCGGTTGTTTTTGGATTGATAAGGCTGGACGGAGCAGACACTTCGATTCTTCATTATATTGAAGATGCAGATCATAAGGATATAAAAATAGGCATTCGCGTTACAGCAGAATTTAATGATGAAAGAAGCGGAAGCATACTGGACATTGCCTGTTTCAGGCCAGTAAGGTAAGGGGATAAGATATGGACAAAGCGGCTGTTATAGGCGTTGGAATTACAAAGATTGAGGCAAACAAGGTTAAAGAAACATTTGCCGACATGGTCTGGGAAGCTGTCAACAAGGCTTTAGAAGATGCGAGGATGACCATAGACGATGTTGATAATGTAATAACAACATCGAACGACTTCTGGGACGGTCGGACAATATCCTGCATGGCGGTGGGAGATGCAAGCGGGGCAAGACACAAAAATGTTTCATGCGTAGAGGGAGACGGCACGTTTGGTGCGTTTTACGGGCTTGCAAGGGTTCTTTCCGGATCATATGGAACAACTCTTGTAACAGCACACAGCAAGGGTTCTGAAAGCGTTTCAAGCCTCATCACGAATGCGGCATTTGACCCGATTTATGACAGAGCTCTCGGTATGGACATGCTATCAGCCTGTGCCATTCAGGCAAGGGCATACATGCACCGCACAGGCACAAGTCCGGAACAGCTTGCAATGGTATCGGTTAAAAATCACGGTAATGCCATGCTCAATCCTCTTTCTCATCTTCCGATGGATATTACTGTTGAAGATGTTCTTGAATCGGAAATGATATCGGACCCTCTCCACAAGCTCGATTGCTCTCCCGTTTCGGACGGTTGCTGTGCCGTAATAATTGCAAATGAAAAAAGGGCATCGCAATACGGCGGAGTCCCGATATGGATCAAGGGTGTTGCTTTCTGTGCGGATTCATATTTTCTTGGAGACCGCGAGCTTTCAAAGGCCAGATCGCTTACACAGGCTGCCGGAAAAGCTTTTTCAATGGCACAGATTTCCGATCCTTTGTCGGAGATAGATGTGGCTGAGGTTTATGATGCCTTCACATACCAGGAGCTCATGTGGCTTGAAGCAATGGGATTCTGCGAAGACGGGAAAGCCGGAATAAATCTTGAAAAAGGTTATTACGGGATAAAAGGCAGTCTTCCGGTCAATCCGTCCGGAGGTTTATTGAGCGGGCACCCGGTAATAGCCGGAGGCTTAATCCGTATAACTGAGATAGTAAAGCAGTTAAGGGGTGAGGCCGGCGGATACCAGGTAGCAGGCGCAAAAAAAGGGGTAGCTCAGGGCGTAAACGGTCTTTGCGGGCAGTCACACTGTGTTTGGGTACTGGCTGCTTCGTAAAAAATCATTCTGCTGTGTTGCGCGCATCTTTCGTCATTGCAGCGTACTAACATGTACGCTTCATTCCTCAAAATTCGCGACGCCTTGCATAATGAGCTTTTTACTTTGCCGCCCGAATTTCAACTATTTACGAGTTTATCAGCAAATAGTGTCCATCCGGAAACAAAGCTCGAACACAGTTGAGTTTCCAATCAGGAAATCGGCAATTTTGGGCAAGCTCAAGGAAATCAAGAGATTGCGCGGAGACGTACACATTGTATGTCGCACAAGAAATCCCGTAGATTGACACAGAGATCGCACAAAAGGGCCATTTCCGGATGGAAACTAAATAGCAGGAGAAAGATATATGCCTAAAAAACGGGTTGCAATAGTTGGAACAGGCCAGACATATCATAAAAGCCACCGTCCCGACGTAAACGGGCAGGAGCTTATCAATGAAGCGGTACAGAGGGCATTAAAGGATGCGGATCTGACTATAAAGGATATAGATGCCGTTGTGATCGGGAATATGGATCATTTCGAGGGGATCAACTATGTCGACTGCTGGAGTGTGGACGGCTCCGGTGGGACAATGAAGCCGGTTATAAAGCTTACAACAGGAGGTACGACCGGAAGCACACTCGCCATCGGAGGTTATCATCTGGTTGCATCAGGGTTTTTTGAAAGGGTACTGATTATCGGCTGGGAGAAGAATTCCGAATCGGACACAACCGGCGCGATAACAACTGCATTTGATCCTGTCTGGGACAGGCTTGTTTTTGCAGGGGCGATATCCGGCCTTGCTGCCGAGGCGCAGGCTTATATGGCAAGATACGGGGCAACCGAGAAAGATGCGGCGCGAGTCTCCGTGAGAGACAGAAAACATGCATGCAACAATCCCCATGCCCAGCTTCGGAGGGAGATTACAATCGAGGATGTTCTTGCTTCTCCCATGCTTGCCGATCCCATACATCTTCTGGATGTTTGCCCGAGAACGGACGGAGCCTGCGCAGTAATAATGGCAAGCGAAGATTGCGCTGAAAACATATCCGCAACTCCGGACTGGATATGGGCTACTGCCAACAGGCATAAGTACACCTACCTGGGAGATGTTAACTGGGGGGAGCTTGACAGCCTCGCCGGGGCGTCGGGGGAAATATATAAAAAGGCCGGAATACGGGAGCCGAGAAAAGAGATAGACGTCATAGAACTTTACCAGCCTTATTCCTTTGCGGGCATAATCTGGATAGAAGACCTCGGGATAGCGGAAAGGGGTAAAGGGGCGGAATATATATGGAGCGGTGCAACGGATATGGGCGGCGAACTTCCTATAAACCCTTCGGGAGGCGTTATTGCGTGCAATCCCATTGGCGCTACCGGTCTTATCAGATGCGCCGAAGCCGCCCTCCAGGTAATGGGAAAGGCCGAAACAAGGCAGGTTCCTGATGTTAATTTTGCTATAAGCACCGGTTTTGGCGGGTGCATGTGGTCGGATATGCTTCTGCACGGAAAAAGAAAACCCGATTTTTAGGAGCCGTTACGAAAGAACCATTAAATTTCTGACCATTTCGTTACGGCTCCTTATGCCGTTCACGATATTCCAATGTTATGGTTATTTTTGAACGACGGCTTAGGAGAAGTCATGGCAGCAAAAGAGAATCTTGTCATAGAATCAAAAGGATCAGGCCAGCCCTTTAATTATGCGGTTGGAATGTACGGGAGCAAGTTTTTTAAAGAACTCCGTGAGAACAGAAAAATTCTTGGAATAAAGTGCCAGAAATGCGGCAAAGTATATGTTCCTCCACGGCGTGTTTGCGGGGAATGCTTTGTCGAAATGACGGAATTTGTTGAAGTCGGGCCGAAAGGAATAATCGGGACATTTACAATTCTGCGTTATGCATTCATTGACCCTGAAACAGGAGAGCAGAAACCTGTACCCTACGGCTATGGATTTATACGCTTTGACGGCGCAGACACTCTTTTCCAGCACTATATCAGCATTGAAGATGAATCAAAAATAAAGATCGGAGCAAGGGTTGAGCCGGTTTTTTCCGAAGAAAGAAAGGGAAATGTGAAAGATATTCTCTGCTTTAAGGTGATTGAAAGTGAATCCGCCACAAAGAAGGCGGACCTGCGGCAGTGAAAAGTGAAAAGCCGGTCTATATCAATCCTGCGAAACGGATGGTGAGGCAGAAAGGCGCTTTAAGCGCCCTTCTTGTTACCGGAAGCGACAAGGTTGAGAGCGGATTCGGAAACGGGGATTGCCTTCTTCTTGATTTCTCCCGCCTGATATTTGCCGTCTCTGATGGAAGTGAGCGCTATACACAGGCTTCGAGGATTCTGCTTGAACGGTTTGCAGAGGTTCTTTCTGAACAAAATACATCGCCGGATGTTTCCGTTTTAAAAAAAAGTATTGAAGCTATATATGGCGGGCAGAAGTATACACATAAATGCACTTTCAGTTGCGTCGCTTTTTTTAAAAACAGAAAAGAAGTTATTGCCTCCATTTCAAGTGGTGGTGACAGCATGGTTACCGTTGCGGATTCTTCGGACGGTTCAATAATATTTAAAACTGTTCCGGACATGAACTTTGCAGGGAGGAGTAAAAATGTCCCCGGTATTTCAACTTTCACCCTGAAGGACAGGAAATTCAGAGTTATCATTGCAACAGACGGTTTTGCCGAGGTTTTAAACAAAATTGGAAAACCCGAACACGGCAAATTGCCCGAATGGCTTTTTAAGGGTTCCTCATGCGGTATCGCCGGCAAATTCCGCCGCAGATTCAAAAGAAAAAAAATTATCAATTATGATGATATCTGTGTGATAGTTGTTGATCCGTTTGCCGTATGCCGTGATAATAAGACTATAGTAGTCGGCGGCACATTACCTGCAAAAGAGGCTGTATTCGCATCCTCTTTTTCAACGCTCGCCGGCAAATGGGTGGAAAAAGAGAGATGGTCAGGCAATGAAGAGATCTTTGATTCGGCAGGCATAACAATAAAGGATGAAAAAGAATAAATGACTGAAGAAATATTACCCGACCTTTACCGGATAAAAATCCCGCTTCCGCAAAGCCCGTTAAAATACCTTAACTCTTATGTGATAAAATCAGAAGACAGAAATCTTATCATAGACACGGGTTTTAACCGGAAAGAATGCTTTGATGCGATGAATAACGGCCTGAGGGAAATAAATGTGGATCTTGCGGATTGCGATTTTTTCATAACGCATCTGCATGCAGATCATTTCGGGCTTATTTCCAGGCTTGCTATTGAAACAAGCAAGATATACTTCAGCAGGCCGGATAAGGAGATCATAGAATCATGGGAAGGATTCGAGCCGATGATTGAGTATGCCGGGAAAAACGGTTTTCCGGAAAACGA
>JAGVOC010000363.1 GCA_020052975.1 Desulfobacterales bacterium
GGATTTGATAACACCGATAGCGATGGAGACGGAGCTTCGGTTTGCGATAAGGGAAGGCGGCCGGACTGTTGGTGCGGGAGTAGTAAGCGAAATAATCGGATAAAAAGAAAGATAACCTATGATAATGAACACCAAAATAAGAATCAAGCTTAAGGCTTATGATCATAAACTGCTGGATCAGTCGGCATCAGATATAGTTGATACCGCAAATAAGACCGGTGCAAAAGTTATTGGGCCTATTCCGCTGCCGACAATAAAAAATAAATATTGTGTTCTGCGATCTCCCCATATTGACAAAAAGTCAAGGGAGCAGTTTGAGATGAGAACACATAAAAGACTTCTCGATATAATTGAGCCCACGCAGCAGACTGTTGATGCCCTGATGAAACTGGATCTTTCTCCAGGAGTAGACGTTGAGATAAAACTGTAGCATAGGGAATGGTAAGAGCCATGAGTAGAGGATTGATAGGTAAAAAACTGGGGATGACGGTTGTATTCACCTCGGATGGGAAATATGTGCCTGTAACAGTTCTAAAGGTTGGGCCTTGCGTTGTAACCCAGATAAAAACTGATGAAACGGACGGATACAATGCGCTCCAGCTCGGATTCGGCGAAAAAAGGAAATCACGCATGAAGAAGCCGGTTGAGGGTCATCTGAAGAAATCAGGACTTGAATCGTGCGAATGTCTGCGTGAGTTCACATCTGGAAACCCGGAGAATTACACGCCTGGCCAGGCAATCAATGTTGAAATATTCAATGTCGGAGACCGCGTTGATGT
Source organism: Desulfobacterales bacterium (assembly GCA_020052975.1). The sequence continues at coordinate 780 of JAGVOC010000363.1, forward strand.
TGTCGGCACCACAAAGGGCAGGGGTTTTGCCGGTGTAATCAAGCGCCACGGATTCAGCGGCGGAAGAAAAACCCATGGGAGTCACAGCCACAGAATTCCGGGTTCAATAGGTGCAAGCGCATGGCCTTCAAGGGTGATGAAAGGGAAAAAACTACCCGGCCATTACGGTTTTGAAAGGCAGACCATAAGAAATCTGGAGATAATTGATATAAGGCATCAGGATAATCTGATTCTTGTAAAGGGAGCGGTTCCTGGCCCAAAGTCAAGCCTGATTTACTTGTGCAAGCCCAAAGTAACAAACTAAATAGATTTTTTATAAGAGCCCTGCTTTAAAAATGAGCCAACTAAAGTTAATATTTAGGACGAGATTATGTCAATAATAGATGTTTTCAATACAAATGGAGATAAGGTTTCGCAGCTGGAGCTTGCAGACAGCATCTTCAATGTTCCTGTAAAACAAAGTGTGTTGCATGAAGTTGTTACCATGCAGCTGGCCTGCAGGCGAGCAGGAACCGCTTCCGTTAAACATCGCAGCGATGTAAAGGGGAGTACCAGAAAACTGTACAAACAGAAGGGAACAGGCAGGGCGCGCAGGGGAGATATCAAATCGCCATTGTTAAGAGGTGGCGGTTCCATTTTTGGACCCAACCCGAGATCGTATTCTTACAAAGTTCCCAAAAAAGTCAGAAAACAGGCTCTTAAAATGGCGTTGACCTGTAAAATTCAGGAGAATAATCTTCTTGTACTTGACAAGCTTGAGCTTGAAGAAGCAAGAACAAAGGGTTTTGTGTCTGTTCTCGGCAACCTGCAAGTCAAAAAAGCATTGATTGTTACTGAATCTACAAATGAAAACCTTGAGCTTTCTTCGAGAAATATTCCCGATATCAAGGTAATGAGATGCGAAGGCCTGAATGTTTACGATATCTTAAAATATGAGAAGCTGATTCTGCTTGAGCCTTCAATAAAGAGTATTGAAGGGAGGTTGCTGGTATGATCTGGTATGAAGTTATTAAAAGGCCTTTGATTACTGAAAAGAGCACGATACAAAAAGAATCTGCCAATCAGATAACTTTCGAAGTCGATCGCAAGGCCAACAGGGTTGAAATTAAAAAGGCGGTTGAGGGTATTTTCAAGGTAAAAGTTGCCAGTGTCAGAACACTACAGGTTATGGGAAAATTCAAACGCAGGGGCCGGATTCTCGGTAAGCGAAATGATTATAAGAAGGCTGTCGTCAGACTCATGCCCGGTGAGCGCATTGAATTTTTTGAAGGGGTATAGAGATTTAGGAGCTTAAAATGGCTGTAAAAAAAGTAAAACCTACATCTGCCGGAAGGCGTTTTCAGGTTTATTCATCATTTGAAGAAGTTACCAGCTCACAACCGGAAAAGAGCCTGATTAAAGCTTCCAGTAAAAGCGGAGGCCGTAATGTGCATGGACACATTACAAGCAGGCATATTGGTGGCGGAAGCAAGAGGCACTATAGGATAATTGACTTTAAGCGGGATAAAAGAGGGATACCTGCAAGGGTTGCATCAATTGAGTATGATCCCAACAGAAGCGCAAGAATCGCACTCCTTCATTATGTTGACGGAGAAAAAAGGTATATTCTTGCTCCTCTTAATCTTTCTGTGGATGATACGGTAATGTCGGGTCCGGAAGCCGATATAAAGCCCGGAAATTCCTTGCCTTTGAGCAATATCCCCCTCGGTACGCATATACACAATATAGAGCTTAAAGTTGGAAAAGGAGGACAGATTGTAAGAAGCGCAGGAACATTTGCCCAACTGATGGCGAAAGAGAACAAGTATGCGCTGATTAAGCTCCCGTCAGGTGAAGTGAGGATGGTCCTCCTGAATTGCTGCGCGACAATCGGTCAGCTTGGTAATGTCGTTCATGAAAATATTGCTCTCGGGAAAGCCGGGCGGAAGCGATGGCTTGGAAAGAGACCAAAAGTCAGGGGTGTTGCAATGAACCCCGTTGATCATCCGATGGGCGGCGGAGAAGGCCGGTCATCCGGCGGACGGCATCCATGCAGTCCATGGGGTGTCCCGTCAAAAGGTTATAAAACCAGGAAGAACAAAAGAACCAGTTCATATATAGTTAAAAAGCGTACACAGAAATAAATTCGGACTTTATAGTTTATGGTTTTATAAAGTCGGTTTTTGTATTCAGGAGAATTTATGCCAAGGTCGTTAAAAAAAGGTCCATACATTGAACCGAAGTTAATGAAGAAAATGTCGGCTATTCAAGAAAGCCGGGGAGCCAAAGTCGTAAAAACGTGGTCAAGGCGTTCGACGATTATTCCTGAAATGGTGGGGATTACATTTGCAGTCCACAACGGGAAAAAATTCATTCCGGTCTTTATTTCAGAGAACATGGTCGGACATAAACTGGGAGAGTTTTCCCCAACGAGGACTTTTTACGGACACGCGGGCGACAAGAAAACCAAACTGAAAAAGTAAGGATATAGAAAAGGGAATATTTGCTATGGAGGTTAAGGCTTTAGCAAGATATATACGCATTTCTCCTCAGAAAGTCCAAAAACTTATAGGGGCTGTTAAGGGGAAAAAGGTTGAAACAGCTTTGAACGAGCTGAAATTCATGCCGTTAAAAGCGGCTGGAATAGTTGGGAAGGTGATAAGGTCGGCCGTTGCGAATGCGAATCAGAATCCTGACATAGATGTTGATTCTCTGGTAATCCGAAATATCATTGCAAATCAAGGTCCGGTATTGAAGCGCTTTGCGGCAAGGGCACGCGGCAGGGGGACCCGTATATTGAAAAAGACTACACATATAACAGTCATTTTGGCTGACGGATCGGTGAAATAGGGAGGTAAAAGCTTGGGCCAGAAAGTAAATCCGATAGGATTGAGATTGGGTATAATTAAATCATGGGATTCAAAATGGTATGCCGGCAAGAATTATGCGGATTATATACTCGAGGATTACAATATCCGGAAGTACTTGAATAAGAAGCTCGGCCATGCCGGGATTTCCAGGATTGAAATCGAAAGATCATCCAAGCGGGTAAGGCTCCGGATTTTTGCATCAAGACCAGGAATTATCATAGGCAAGAAAGGCTCTGAAATACTCATTCTGAAGCAGGAACTTGAGAAGCAGATATCTCATGAAGTCATGATCGATATTCAGGAAGTAAGGAAACCCGAAATAGATGCCAAGCTTATAGCCGAAAGTGTTGCCCAGCAGATTATCAAGAGAGTCGCCTTCCGGAGAGCCATGAAGCGCGGTGTTGCATCTGCGATGAGGTTCGGCGCAATGGGTGTGAAGATAATATGCTCCGGCCGCTTGGGCGGAGCGGAAATGGCAAGAAGAGAATGGTATCGTGAAGGCCGCGTACCACTGCATACTTTGAGGGCGGATATAGATTATGGTTTTACCGAAGCTCTTACTACGTACGGCATTATAGGCATCAAGGTTTTTGTTTTTAAGGGAGAGATTCTTAAAAAGGATCAATTAGAAGCGGCTGCCAGATAGCCGGCGGGAGAGAAAAGTAAATGCTTAGTCCCAAAAAAGTTAAATATAGAAAACAGCAAAAAGGAAGAATGAAGGGTTTGGCCAGCCGGGGCTCAAGTCTGAACTTTGGTGAATACGGGTTGCAGGCTCTCGAATGTGGCGCAGTCAGCGCCAAGGAAATTGAGGCTGCCCGTATCGCCATGACCCGCCATGTAAAAAGAGGCGGTAAGCTGTGGATAAGAATATTTCCGGATAAGCCGTTTACGAAAAAACCTGCTGAAGTCAGAATGGGAAAAGGTAAAGGCGCGCCTGAAGGTTGGGTTGCGATAGTCCGTCCGGGTAAAATTCTCTATGAGATGGAAGGTGTCTCGAAGGAGCTTGCCAGGGAAGCCCTCAGGCTAGCGTCCCACAAACTTTCAATTAAGACCAAATTTGTTGACAGGAGCAATATATAATATGAAAGCGAGTGAGATTAGAGAGTTAAACCAGGATGAGAGGCTTAGAAAGTTAAGTGAGTTGACCGAGGGCCTTTTTAATCTGCGTTTTCAGCACGGGGCCGGTCAGCTGGAAAGTCCCAAGAAGATAGAGCAGGCCAAACATGAGATCGCAAGATTAAAGACCATTATTCAAGAATTTAAACTCAATAAAAATAAAGAATAATTGCTGCCATGAATAATATTGGAATGAAAAGACAAGTAGTTGGAACGGTTGTAAGCGACAAGATGGATAAAACTGTTGTTGTTCAGGTCGAAAGACTGGTCAAGCACAAGTTTTATCATAAATATATCAGAAGACAGACGAAGTTTTCAGCTCATGACGAAGAGAATTCTTGCAAGATCGGGGATAAGGTTTTGATTACAGAATCGAGGCCTCTCAGCAAGACAAAAAAATGGCGTGTCAGCAAGATAGTAGAGAAAGCTGTTTGATATTTAAAGGGAATTAAGAAAATGATTCAGGCAGAGACGAGATTGACGGTAGCAGATAATTCCGGCGCAAAGGTTGTTTATTGCATTAAAGTGCTTGGTGGTTCGAGAAGGCGTTATGCAAGTGTCGGCGATATTATTGTCGTTTCCGTAAAAGAAGCGATTCCTAACGCAAAGGTAAAAAAAGGTGAGGTACTGAAAGCGGTTGTTGTCCGTACCAAAAAAGAAATAAGAAGAACTGACGGATCTTTTATAAGGTTTGATGATAATTCGGCCGTTTTGATTACACCCAATAAAGAACCGATCGGAACGCGAATTTTCGGGCCTGTTGCGAGAGAACTCAGGGCAAAAAGATTTATGAAAATCATTTCGCTGGCCCCGGAAGTATTATAGCTTAATCCCGATTGTGGAGAACTGGTTTATGATTGAAAATAAATGTCATATAAAGATCAAGAAGGACGACAAGGTAAAAGTAATTACCGGCAAGGATAAGGGAAAAGTCGGCAAGGTTGTCAGGGTTATAAGAAAAGACAACAGAATCCTTGTTGAAAGTGTTAATATAGTGAAACGGCATACAAAACCATCTGCCAAGAACAGGCAGGGTGGAATTGTTGCCGGTGAAGCCTCAATCCATGTGTCCAATGTCATGTTGATGTGTAACAAGTGCATTAAGCCTGTTCGCATTAAGATGCAAACGCTGGAGAATGGAAAAAAAGCTCGCGTCTGCCGCAAGTGCAGCGAAGTAATAGATAAATAGCATTAGATAGAGGTTCGGGGTTTTTGAAAGGAATATAATGGCACGGCTTAAAAATTATTATGACAAAGAGGTTGTTCCAGGGCTGATAGACGCCTTTAAGTATAAAAATGCAATGCAGGTCCCGAAGCTTGATAAAATCGTTCTGAATATAGGGCTGGGAGAGGCAATTCATAATATTAAATTGCTTGATTCTGCTGTAGAGGAGCTGAAAATGGTAGCAGGGCAGAAGCCTGTTATTACCAGGTCAAAAAAGTCTATCGCTGCTTTTAAGCTCAGGATCGGCATGCCTATCGGGTGCATGGTTACGCTCCGGCATAAGCGAATGTACGATTTTTTTGATAAGCTTGTTAACATAACGCTTCCGAGAGTAAGGGATTTCAGAGGCATTTCAGGAAAAGCTTTTGATGGGTATGGTAACTATACACTTGGAATAAAAGAACATATTATTTTCCCCGAGATTGATTACGATAAGATTGAAAAGATCAAAGGGATGAATATATGCGTTGTAACAACAGCTAAAAATGATGAAGAGGGAAAAGAGCTTTTAAAGCTTCTTGGAATGCCGTTTAAGAATTAATCCGCCTGGGCGGATTTATTGAAAAATTTATTCAAGACCCTATGTGAAGAGTTCATAAGGAGGATGATTTGGCGAAGCAATCGCTTAGAAATAAGGCTTTAAGAAAACCCAAATTCAGTGTCAGGGCTTATAACAGATGCCCTATATGCGGCAGGCCTCGGGCATTTATAAGAAAATTTGGAATTTGCCGTATTTGTTTTAGAAATCTTGCCTCATCGGGCAAACTTCCTGGGGTTATTAAATCCAGCTGGTAACGTATTGTATTTTATGCTGGCTTTATTTATATAGTTTATAACTAATTTGAGAAGGTTATAGCAGATCGGAGAAAAGAATGGCAATCAGTGATCCAATTGCGGATATGTTGACTCGGATAAGAAATGCCGGAAAGGCAAAATTCAACAGTGTTGATATTCCAGGGTCCAAATTAAAGATAGAACTGGCCAAGGTGTTGAAGAATGAAGGATATATAAAGAATTATAAATTCCTCAAAGACAACAAACAGGGTATTTTAAGAGTCTACCTTAAGTATGGCCAGGGACATGCAAGCGCTATTTACGGTATCGAAAGAGCGAGCAGACCGGGGCGAAGACAATACGTAAAGAGTAAAGACCTGAAACCGGTATATAGCGGTATGGGCGTTGCTGTTTTGTCTACTTCAAAAGGCGTAATGACGGACAAGAGAGCTGTTAAGGAAAAATTGGGAGGAGAAGTCCTCTGTAAGCTTTGGTAATAATATAGGAGCTATAGATGTCTCGAGTAGGAAAAAAACCGATTCAGATTCCAGATAAAACCAAGATATCATATGCCGACAGGCTGATAACCGTTCAGGGAGAAAAAGGCTCACTTTCCGATATGGTCCATCCGTCCGTGGAATTGAATATTAAAGACGGCATTATAACGGTTTCAACATTATCTGATGATATTTCCTCGAAAGCCCTGCAGGGACTCACGAGGAGTCTTGTTAACAATATGATAATAGGTGTAAACAAGGGATTTGAGCGTATTCTTGAAATAAACGGTATCGGATACAGGGCTGAGCTTAAAGGTAACAGCCTGGTGTTAAATCTCGGTTTTTCTCACCCGGTAACTTATGCTCTTCCGGCCGGCATTAATGCAACAGTTGAAAAAAATACTGTTATAAAACTTTCCGGAATTGATAAGGAGAAGCTCGGTCTGGCGGCTGCAACAATAAGAAGGTTAAAACCACCCGAACCCTACAAGGGAAAAGGAATTAAATACGCAGAGGAGCGTATACAGAAGAAGGCCGGAAAAACGGGCACAAAATAATTAGCGAGTTACCTGTTACGATTTTGATGATTAAAGAAATTGCGGTTTCGATCTCATAATCGTTGATTAAATAAGGAAAAATTATATGGGGTCAGTAAATATTAAAAGTCAGGCGCGTTTGAAGAGAAAAGTAAGAATAAGAAAAAAACTTGTTGGCACAAAAGATCGTCCAAGGTTATGTGTCTTTAGAAGTGCAAAACATATTTATGCCCAGGTAATTGATGATACAAGTGGACATACGCTGGCTACAGCATCAAGCACCGAAAAGACAGTAAAAGATCAGGCTGGTGAAGCCGTGAAGAAAAAAGCCGTTGCAAGCCTGGTGGGAAAAGTTCTGGCAGAGCGCGTAATTGAAAAAGGGTATAAGAAGGTCGTTTTTGACCGTAACGGGTTTTTGTATCACGGGCGTGTTAAGGCTGTGTCAGATGGCGCTCGTGAAGCAGGTTTGGATTTTTAGTCTTTTATTATAGGTTAAGGAGGCAGGCCCTTGTTCAAACAAGATGCAGGCGAAAATCAGTTAATAGATAAAGTGGTTCACATCAACCGGGTAGCGAAAGTAGTCAAGGGTGGGCGGAGGTTCAGTTTCAGCGCTATCGTTGTTGTCGGTGACGGCCTTGGGAGTGTTGGCTGCGGCCTTGGGAAAGCCGGTGAAGTTCCGGAAGCTATCCGGAAAGGCGTGGATCAGGCAAAGAAGAATATGGTCAGCGTTCCTCTTGTAGATGGAACGATACCTTACGAGGTTATAGGAAAGTTTGGGGCGGGCCGGGTTCTGTTAAAGCCCGCATCAAAAGGAACAGGTCTTATTGCCGGTGGTGCAGTCCGGGCTGTTCTTGAAGCTGTCGGTGTTCAGAATATTCTTACGAAGTGCATGGGATCTCATAATCCCCATAATGTTGTCAAGGCGACAATCACCGGGTTAAAGCAATTACAGAGCCGCGAACAGGTGGCCGAAAGACGGGGCAAAACCCCGGAAGAACTGTAACAGGGAAAATAATCAATGTCTGGAATAGTGAAAGTCACACTTGTAAAAAGCATGATCGCACGGCCTGAAAAACACCGGAAGGTGTTGCGCGGTATGGGCCTGACAAAGCTGAATAGAACAGTTGAGCTCAATGATACTCCTTCGGTCAGGGGTATGATCAGCAAGGTATCGCATCTGGTGAAGACTGAGGAGAAGATATATGAAATTAAATGAATTATCGCCGCCTAAGGGTTCAAAAAGATCTCGCAAACGCCTGGGGCGTGGTCCTGGATCCGGCACCGGCAAGACCTCGGGGAAAGGGCATAAGGGGCAAAATGCACGCTCTGGTGGAGGTGTCAGACCCGGATTTGAAGGCGGGCAAATGCCTATTCAAAGGCGCCTGCCCAAGGTCGGCTTTGTCAATATATTTAAGAAAAAGATTGCCATTGTCAACATACGCGATCTTTCAAAATTTGAAAGCGGCTCGGTTGTCGATGAAGCTGCTTTGATCCGTTCCGGAATCATCAGAGGAAGAAGGGATGGTATAAAACTACTTTCCCAGGGCGAGATAGCATTCCCCCTGATATTAAAAGTTAACGGGGCCAGCAGGATTGCAAAGGAAAAAATAGAAAAAGCCGGCGGCAAGGTAGAGGTTATATAATATGGTCGGAAGCGGCTTTCAGAATATATTCAAGATACCGGAGCTTAAAAAAAGAGTATTGATGAGTCTGGCATTCCTTGTGGTTTATCGTATTGGAGTGCATGTTCCGGTGCCTGGCATTGACAGTGTTGCGCTTGCTTCATTTTTTGCCAAAGCAAAGGGAACACTGCTTGGCCTTTTTGATATGTTTTCAGGCGGTGCCTTTGAGAAATTATCAGTATTTGCTCTTGGCATAATGCCCTACATCAGCGCATCAATTATACTGCAGCTTTTAACTGTGGTTATTCCTCACCTTGAACGCCTGTCGAAGGAAGGAGAACAGGGGCGGAAAAAAATTACTCAGTATACGCGTTACGGTACGGTTGTGCTGAGCATAATACAAGGTTTTGGTATAAGCGTTGGGCTGGAAAGCATGACTTCGCCGGGAGGCGCTCCAGTGGTCATATATCCCGGATGGGAATTCAGGCTCATGACTGTTATTACACTTACCGCAGGAACGGCTTTTATCATGTGGATAGGTGAGCAAATTACCGAGCGTGGCATAGGCAACGGAATATCTCTTATTATTTTTGCCGGTATAATCTGCAGGTTACCGGTTGCCATGGCGAACACATTCCGTCTCGTTTCGACAGGTGAAATGTCCATATTCCTTGTAATCATCCTGCTTGTTCTGATGGTTGCGGTTGTCGGCGTTATTATATTTGTTGAGCAGGGACAAAGGCGAATACCGGTTCAATACGCCAAGAGGATAATCGGGAGGAAAATGTATGGCGGGCAGAGCACGCATTTGCCGCTTAAAATAAATACCTCCGGTGTTATACCGCCTATTTTTGCATCTTCCATTATGATGTTTCCTGCAACTATAGCAAGCTTCATAAAAATAGAATGGGTTCAGGGCATAGCAAAGGCGCTGACACCGGGCAACGCAGTTTATGAATTGATTTTTGTGGGTTTGATTTTTTTCTTCTGCTATTTTTACACTGCTGTGACATTCAACCCTGTTGACGTGGCAGAAAACATGAAAAAACATGGCGGTTATATTCCGGGCATAAGACCCGGAAAACGCACATCTGATTACATTGACAAGGTCCTGACCCGAATAACTTTAGGCGGTGCCTTTTATGTTTCCTGCATATGTGTTCTTCCGTCGATATTGATCACAAAGGTTAATGTGCCGTTTTATTTTGGAGGAACCGCGCTGTTGATAGTTGTCGGAGTTGCTATAGATACGATTTCACAGATAGAATCACATATGATTTCCCGCCATTATGAAGGTTTTTTAAAAAAGGGCGGGGCAAGGATCAAAGGGCGGTTTTAGTATGGTGATTTTAAAATCACCTAGGGAAATTGAAAAGATAAGAGTAAGTAATCAGATAGTGGCGGATATCCTGTGCAGCCTTGAAGCAGAAGTTGAACCGGGAATAGATACATTATATTTAAACGATATTGCCGAAAAAATGGCGTCCGAAAGAGATGCAACTCCGGCATTTAAGGGATATAAAGGCTATCCCTTCTCTCTTTGTACATCCGTGAATAATGTTATTGTTCACGGGATGCCTTCGAAAAAAATACTGGTTGAAGGAGATATTATCAGTATCGATTTCGGGGTACTTTATGACGGATATTACGGCGATGCAGCTATAACTGTTCCGGTAGGAATAATATCCGGACGGGCCATGAGACTTGCTCAGGTCACAAAGGAAGCTCTTTATAAAGGCATAGAAAAGGCCGTTCCGAACGGAAGGCTTTCGAACATATCACATGCCGTTCAGTCACATGTTGAAGCTGCAGGATATTCGGTTGTGCGTATGTTTGTAGGGCATGGAATCGGAACCAGTCTTCATGAAGATCCGCAGATTCCGAACTTTGGAAAACCGGGCATGGGCGTCTTGCTGAAACCGGGTATGACGCTTGCCATCGAGCCAATGGTAAATGAGAAGGGTTATGACATTGATATACTTGAAGACGGGTGGACCGCAGTGACAAAAGATGGCGGTCTCTCCGCACATTTTGAGCATACAGTTGCTATAGCTGAAAATGGTCCGGATATTTTGAGCGAAAGAAACGGGAGCTGAACTATGGCCAAAGAGGAAGCAATCAAGGTTGAAGGTACGGTACTTGAGACGCTGCCCAATGCAATGTTCAGGGTCGAACTTGAGAACAAGCACCAGGTGCTTGCACACATTTCAGGGAAGATGCGAATGCATTTTATAAAAATACTTCCCGGCGATAAAGTTACAGTTGAGTTGTCGCCCTATGACCTTACGCGCGGCAGAATAACGTACAGAACAAAATAAAAAGATCATTGCTGTTATAATCTATAAATTGCAGCCCAGGATATACGAGGAGCAGTGTAAATGAAAGTCAGGGCATCAGTTAAAAAAATTTGCAGTAAGTGCAAAATTGTCCGCAGAAAAGGCGTAATCAGGGTAATCTGCGAAAACAAAAGACACAAACAGAGGCAAGGATAGAGGAGGATAAGCTTTGGCAAGAATTGCAGGGGTAGATTTACCTAAGCATAAGAGAGTCGAAATTGGCTTAACCTATATTTACGGTATAGGAAGAACCGCTTCAAAAAATATACTCTCAAAGCTTAATATTAATCCGGATACAAAAGTTGATCAGTTATCAGAGTCTGAAGTCAACAGTATACGCAAGATTATTGATACCGAACACAAGGTTGAAGGCGAGCTCCGTGCGGATATTTCAATGAATATCAAGAGACTTATGGATCTCGGATGTTACCGAGGCCTTCGCCATAGAAAATCGCTTCCTGTGCGGGGTCAAAGAACAAAAACAAATGCGCGAACTCGAAAAGGCCCGAAACGGTCTACAGTCAGGAAAAAGGCAGTAACCAAAAAGTAGTGAATATTAATTAACAGGGGCTTGATAAATGGCGAAAAAAACCCGGACAAAAAAGAAAGAAAAAAAGAATATTACAAATGGAGTAGTGCATATTTTCTCTACTTTCAATAATACAATAGTTTCAATTACAGACCCTGCAGGAAATGTGTTAGGCTGGTCCAGTGCCGGCGTTCAAGGTTTCAAGGGATCCAGGAAAAGCACTCCGTTTGCCGCTCAGCTTGCGGCTGAAGATGCATCGAAAAAAGCGATGGAGCACGGAATGAAAAATGTTGAAGTTTATGTTAAGGGTCCCGGACCGGGAAGAGAATCTGCACTTCGCTCACTTCAGGCAACAGGATTTAACATCCTTGTCATAAAGGATGTAACACCTATTCCGCATAATGGTTGCCGATCGCCAAAAAGACGAAGGGTATAACATCAGTTTTGCCCACGGCCGGTGCTTGCAAAAAAAATATGAGCAAGCATAGATGCTCCGGGTAATCAAACTGATATAAGTTTTAAAAGGAGGAAGATTTGGCACGATACACAGGCGCGGTATGCAGACTATGCCGGCGAGAGAATTTGAAATTATTTCTTAAAGGAGACCGCTGTTATTCAGATAAGTGCGCTTTTGACAGGCGGAGTTATGCACCTGGACAGCACGGTCAACGGCGTGGAAGAAAAATATCCGATTACGGGGTTCAGCTCAGGGAAAAGCAGAAGGCAAAACGGTTGTACGGGCTTTCCGAAAAGCAGTTCCACTTATTTTTTGAGAAAGCCGAGCGGCAAAAAAATATTACCGGAACGAATTTGCTTGTTCTGCTGGAAAGAAGGCTTGACAATGTTGTCTTCAGGCTTGGTTTTACCAATTCGCGTTCCCAGGGGCGCCATTTTGTCAAACATAGTCACTTCCTGATTAATGGTAAGAAGGTTAATATTCCATCTTACCTTGTTAATACCGGGGATGTTATCGAGGTAAAAGAAAATAGCCGTAATATAAAAGCAATAAGCGATTCTTTGGAAGCTGTTGTAAGAAGGAGCGTTCCACAGTGGCTTGAATTGGAAAAGGATAATCTAAAGGGAGTAGTCAAGAATTTTCCCGTGCGCGAAGATATTACGATGCCTATTCAGGAACAGCTTATAGTGGAACTTTATTCAAAATAATAATTAACGGGGCAGGCAACATTTCTTTAAATCAAGTGTTTCGTTGAAATACCCATATTTCTCGCTGTGCAAATTTAGGACATTTTCTTTATTTGAACCGATGTGTCCTCTGAAAAAAAATCTGGAGATAATAAAAATGGCATCAAATGAACTTATTTTCATGAACTGGCAAGAGATGATAACCCCTGAAAGGGTTCAGGTAACCAGTAAGCCTGGCTATGGCAAGTTCGTTTGTGAACCTCTTGAAAGAGGATTCGGAATAACTATCGGAAATGCATTAAGGCGAATTATTTTGTCATCACTCTATGGCGCAGCTATTGTATCCGTTAAATTCGATACGGTTTTCCATGAATTCAGCGTGATTCCGAGCGTGCTCGAAGATGTTTCTGAAATTATCCTTAACCTGAAGGAAGTTCGGTTCAAGGTAAAAGAAAATATGCCATTGACAGTGCGTATTGATGCCAAGGGCGAGGGCCGGGTAACTGCAGGAGATCTTATAAGTGATGACGGCAAATGTGAAGTGTTAAACAAGGATCTGCATATCGCAACTCTGTCTGCCAATGCTGTATTAAAAGCAACAATGACCGTCAAGATCGGGAAAGGATATTCTTTGTCCGAGGCAAACAAGGACGAAAATGCCCCTGTCGGAACTATTCCTGTGGATTCAGTCTTTTCGCCTATCAAGCGAGTCAATTATGTGGTCGGGAATGCCCGTGTGGGACAGAGGACCGATTATGACAAGCTTACTATGGAAGTCTGGACCGACGGGAGCGTCACTCCCGAGGATGCAGTTGCTTATGCCGCAAAGATATTAAAAGAGCAGATGACAATGTTCATAAATTTTGATGAGAAGCAGGAACCCGAAGCTGAAAAGAAAACAGATAAGCGGCAAAAGCCTCAGTTTAATGATAATCTGTACCGGAGCGTCGAAGAGCTTGAGCTTTCTGTCAGAAGCGCGAACTGCCTAAAGAATGCCGATATTCTAAAGATTTATCAGCTTGTAAGCAAGACCGAGGCAGAGATGCTGAAGACCAAAAACTTCGGTAGAAAGTCTTTAAACGAGATCAAGGATGTACTGAGTGAAATGGGCCTTTCTCTCGGAATGAGACTGGAAGGATTTGTGCCTCCTGAAGAAGACAAGGCAGAAGGAGAATAAAAGGTTATATGAGACATCGCAATGCAGGTATTAAAATAGGAAGAACAAGCAGTCACAGGGAGGCCATGTTCAGAAATATGGTTACTTCCTTGTTTAAGCATGACCGCATCCGGACTACTGATGTAAAAGCAAAAGAATTAAGACGCTGGGCCGACAAAATAATAACCCTCGCAAAACAGGGAGACCTTCATTCAAGACGTCAGGCGCTGGCCATTGTCAGAGAAAAAGATGTTGTTCACAAGCTGTTTGCTGAAGCTGCCGATCGTTTTGGCTCAATATCGGGCGGCTACACAAGAATTGTCAAGGTGGGAAACCGTCCCGGTGATGCCGCGCCCGTTTCTATTATTGAGCTTGTTGCTCTCGAGAAGAGCAAAAAGAAAGATGATAAAAAGAAAAAACCAAAAATCTCTGCGAAGAAAAAGACTACTGCTTCAAAGAAGGCCAAAGGGGTGAAGAAAGAAAAAACAGCTCCTGCACCGGATGAAAGCCCTGCCGCACCGGTCGAAGAAAAGACTTAAGACAGCGGTTCTTAAAAAAATAATGAAAGCCCCGGCCCACCATAGCCGGGGCTTTTTGTTTAAAGCTTTATCCCTTGACTCTTGAATTTCATTCCGGTATTTCCATAATCGGGAAAACGGAATGATAAGGAGTTCTTTTGGCGCCTGCTTCCAAACTGATGAGTCTCTCTGAAGCCATAAAACGGTATGTGCCTGACGGCGCAGAAACGGTAATGGGCACTTCTCTCGAAACCATGATCCCCTTTGCCGCAGGCCATGAAATAATAAGGCAGAGGAAAAAAAATCTCACCTTAATCGGTCCGATTTCGGATATATTGTTCGACCGTCTCATAGGAGCCGGATGCGTCCGGAAAACAAGGGCTGCCTGGATAGGAAATGTCATAACCGGTTCTTCATATAATTTCAGACGGGCGGCAGAAGAAGGAACCATCGAAACGGAAGACCATTCAAACCTTACCATCTCCATGGCGCTTAAGGCCGGGGCAATGGGAGTTTCCTTCATGCCGGCGCTAACGGCTCTGGGAAGCGACCTTTACAAAACAAACCAATCCTTGAAAAAAATCACATGCCCTTTTACAGGCATTATGCTTACCGCCGTTTCGGCAATTAATCCCGATATTGCCATAATTCATGCACAGCGTTCAGATGAATACGGGAATGCGCACATGTGGGGCAATCTCGGGGTGACAAAGGAGGCATGCCTTGCAAGCCGGCATATTATAATTACCGCCGAAGAGATTGTCTCTTCCGATATCATAGAAAGCGATCCGAACCGTGTCATTACTCCCGGCTTTCGTGTGAGCGCTGTTGTTCATGCGCCATGGGGGGCTCATCCTTCGCCTGTTCCGGGTTATTACAACAGGGACCATGACGCATTTATTGAATACCGAAATGAGAGCAATACTCCTGAGGCCTTTGAAAAGTGGCTCAGACGCTGGGTTGATAATGTTAAAAGCAGCGATGATTATATCCGGTTACTTGGAAACGAACGAGTCGTAAAACTTAAATTAAAAAAACATCTTTTATCCGAACCTGCTGATTATGGCTACTGATTCTTACCATTATACCCTTTCCGAGCTCATGGTTACTGCGGCCGCACGTGAAATTGCAGACGGAGAGGTTGTTTTTGTCGGCATGAGGCTTCCACTCCTTGGATTTCTTCTTGCCAAACATACCCATGCCCCTGATGCCGTGGGGGTTTATGAGCTTGGGATTGTGCGCGATTCGCCCGCGCCGGAACCGATTCTTACGATGGGGGATCTTCCGAATCTTTTCAAGGCAAAATGGCTTTCCGACACATCCGATGTAATGGGTCTTCTTCAAAATGGAACCGTTGACGTCAGTTTCATAGGGGGCGCCCAAGTCGACCGTTTCGGGAATTTAAACACAAGCTACATCATGAGTTCAGGAAAGCTTGCGACAAGGCTTCCCGGAAGCGGAGGGGCCTGCGATCTTGCAAGCCTTGCAAAAAGGCACATCATCGTAATGGCGCATGAGAAGCACAGGTTTGTTCCGAAAGTCGATTATATTACATCTCCGGGGTACGGGAACGGAGCCGGGTGGCGTGAAAAGTCAGGGCTTCCAAGAGGCGGCCCGTCTGCCGTGATAACATCCTGCGGAATTATGAAATTTGATCCTGTTTCGAGAGAGATGCTTCTTGTTTCAATTCATCCCGGTGTAACTGCCCGGCATGTTCTGGATAATACGGGCTGGCCGCTTAAAATAGCGGATACGCTCGAAAAAACTCCTGTCCCGACGGAATATGAACTTAAAGTACTTCGGGAACTTGACCCGGAAGGCTACTGGACAGGGAGTTAACACCGGGATTTTAGAACAGGGCGGCATCTTTTTTGGCAGTATATACAGGGTTTTTTTCTTGACAAAAAACTCCATAGCTGTAATGTAACTCATGAATAAACTTTGGCTATTGAATATCGTTTGGAGCAAGTTCGTTTTTGGCAATAAATCAATAAGGCATTAATGAAAGGAGGAACAGATGAAATTCAGGAAAATGTCAGTTTTGACGGCGCTTTTTATAGTCTGTTTTGTGCTGTCAGGTAGTCTTGCGCTTGCAGGTGCTCCATCACTGGATGCATGGAAACCGGCCTTTGATCCATCAACGGCTAAATACAAATGTATAGTTTCCAATGTATCA
>JAGVOC010000367.1 GCA_020052975.1 Desulfobacterales bacterium
CCCTGAGGAAGAACCTATACCTTATTTTCTTCCCCGCCGGAACGGTCGAACCTTTTAGGATCGCACGGGCATAGCCCGTGGTTTAATTAAAAGCAATTATTTTACAACTGTCGTGGATGGGAAAAAGTACAAGACCAATTTTTATAATCTGGATGCCATATTAATCTCTTTGAAAAAATCTTGACACCGGAAAAGAGGGAGTGTATTTTATCCATCAAATGTTGGAAGCAGTATATGGGATAAGTTTGATGGATATTTAACCGGCTCACGCCGCTGTAAAAAAATAAAGTGGTCATCCGGATATCAAAAACGGCATAAGGAGCCGTAACGAAATGATCGGAAGTGTAATGGTTATTTCGTAAAGGCTCCTAAGGGAAATATCAGAACCGATGGTTTCGACACTCGAAAAAGCACGGCAGGACCCTTCCTCCATGAAGGGGAAAATTCTTGCTGCAGCGCGCAAAGTCTTCGGCGAATACGGTTATCACGGAACTACAACCCGGATGATCGCAAAAAACGTCGGGATCGACATTTCGACCCTTTATTATCACTGGGGAGAGAAAAGAGACCTATATGAATCCGTTATCATGGATCTTAACGAGGAGATCCGGCAAAAGCTTCTTGAAATAGAGAGTAAGGTAAAAGGGAAATCTCTTGCAACCCGCCTTGAAATAGCAATAAATATCATGTGCGATTATCTGTTTTCCAACCCGGAAGTATCCAATTTTATTTTGTTTCTTTACTTCGGAAAAACCAGGAGTGATGCAAGCCTTAATTTTAAAGTATCCGAATACATATCCAACATTGCAATAGCAATGGGGCTTGCTCTTGATAAAAAATATATTCCCGTAAAAGCAAAGGCCAGGGTCCTCGCTGTATGGAATTCGGTTTTAAATTATGTTTCAGGAGAGGATTTTTTCAGGCCGATGCTCGATGTCAGCCATGATGAGTATATTGATGTAGTAAAAGATACATTAAAATTTATCCTGATCCCGGCATTTACCCGGGGACAAGGTTGACGGCTTCGTAAAAAGTCATTCTGCTGTGTTGCGCTTCATCTTTCGTCATTGCAGCGTACCAATAAGTACGCTTCATTCCTCAAGATTCATGCGCCTTGCATAATGAACTTTTTACTTTGCCTTCAGAAATTCGACTTTTTAAGAGTTTATCAATATAAGGAGGATGTATGGCGCTTAATCTTGAAGCTCTCGGAAAAAAAATCGGTCCGGTTACCAAGGATTATACATGGAAAGATACTGTGCTTTACGCGCTTGGTGTCGGCGCCGGCTTTTCCGAGCTTGAGTACTGTTATGAAAAAAATCTTAAGGTGATTCCAAGTTTCTCAATTGCCGCTATTTTCGAATTCCTGACGCATATAGGAATAACCTCAAATATAAATCTGGCGGGGATTCTTCACGGCGAACAGGAGCTTATTTTTCACAACCCGATTCCCCCCGAAGGCAGTTTGATCACTGAAGGGAAAATTACGCACTACTATGACAAGGGCAAGGCAAAGGGCGCCCTCGTTGTCGGTAAAAGCGACACTTATCATTCAAACGGGAAGAAACTTTTCACGAGTATCATCACTGTTTTTTCCCGTCTTGACGGCGGATTCGGCGGAGAGAATGCTCCGAAAAAAGAAGTGGTTTTTCCTGAAAGAGAACCTGATTTTGTAGTAAACGCTTCGCCTTCCCCTGACCAGCCCCTTATTTACAGGCTTTCCGGGGATATTTTTGATCTTCATGTCAATTCCGAATTTGCAAAAATGGCGGGATTCAAAATGCCTATAATGCACGGGCTCTGCACACACGGATTTGCCTGCCGCGCTCTTATTCAAAGCCTTGTTCCCGGAGAGCCCGAAAAAGTAAGAAGGCTTGTATGCAGATTTACAAAACCTCTTTATCCCGGAACTCCTGTAAAGACGCTCATCTGGAAAACCGAAGAGGGAAAGGCCATATGGAGGGTGGTGAACGCCGAAACAGGCGCCGTGACGATTGACAACGGGATATTCGAATACGGGGATTTACCGGAAGAAAAGATTAGATTTGACGGCCGGGTCGCAATCATAACCGGAGCAGGTGCAGGCCTTGGGAGAACGTATGCTCTTGAGTTTGCAAAACGGGGTGCAAAGATAGTGGTGAATGATTTGGGAGGCGCCCGTGACGGCGCCGGAAGCGGTTCAACTTCTGCGGCGGACAAAGTTGTCGATGAAATCAAAGCTCTGGGCGGAGAAGCCGTTGCGAGCTATGACAGCGTTTCCACGCCTGAAGGGGGTGAAAATATCGTTAAAAAAGCAATCGATGCTTTTGGAACCGTTGATATCCTTATAAATAACGCCGGCATATTAAGGGATAAGAGTTTTATTAAGATGGAGCCTGAAAGCTGGAATGCGGTGCTCGATGTTCACCTTAACGGAGCCTACAATGTTTCAAGGCCGGCTTTTGCCGCGATGAAGGAAAAAGGGTATGGCCGGATTATTATGACCACATCTGCTGCCGGACTTTACGGAAATTTCGGGCAGACTAATTATTCAGCGGCAAAGATGGGGCTTGTAGGGCTTATGAACGCACTAAAGCTGGAAGGGGAGAAATACAACATAAAAATCAATACGGTTGCTCCGGTTGCGGCATCGCGCCTCACCGAAGATGTAATGCCTCCCGATTTTCTGGATAAGGTCAAGCCTGAATTTGTTGCGCCGCTTGTCCTTTTTCTTTGTTCGGAAAAGTGCCCGGTAAGCGGGAATATCTATAATGCCGGGATGAGTTGCTTTAACCGGGCAGCAGTTGTTACAGGGCCCGGAGCCGCGCTTGGCAGCCAGGATAAACCCGAAACGCTTGAAGGAATAATTGCCAACCTTGATAAGATCTCATCATTAAAGGGAGGAAAGGAATACGGTCAGCTCAATGACCAGATTGGAGATGTCCTCGGCGCTTTATCGAAGCCTCTTGAAAAGGGAGTTCCTGCAGTCGGGAAGCAGCAGAGCACTGTGTCGGTTGCCGGAATTTTTGAAGCCATGCCGGCATCTTTTATAAAAAGCTCTGCTGCAGGAGTTGATGTGGTATTCCAGTATAACATTTCAGGAAACAAAGGCGGAGACTGGTATTGCGTTATAAAGAACGAAACCTGCACAGTTAAGGCAGGAAAACATGATAAACCGAACTGTACCCTTAAAATATCGGATCCCGACTTTTTATTGCTCATGAACGGGAGCCTGCTGGCCATGCAGGCTTATACATCCGGTAAGCTGAAGATTGAGGGAGATATTATGAAATCTCAGCTCATTGAAAAATTATTTAAAAGATAGTAACTATTCAGGAGACAGGAGCCAGAATTCAGGAGCCAGAATGAAAAGGATGCCCCGCTAAAGATTTTCAAGACTTAATCGTATGGCAAAAGGCACCTCACTATTCAGAATTTAGGAGCCGGAATGAAAATGTCCCAATTTGAAGAAGTGAGTAAATTGCTGGAGGCATATACCGCTTCTATTCTGGATTCTGGCTCCTGAATAGTTACAAAAGATGAAGACTTCATTCAATTATCAAGGAGAAATAATATGATCGGAATAACATCTTATGGAGCTTACATTCCACGCCTCAGACTGGACAGGATGTCAATCTTCCAGGCCATGGGTTGGTTTGCGCCGGCCATCATGATGGTTGCCCAGGGGCACAGGTCGATGTGCAACTGGGATGAAGACTCAATCACAATGGCGGTGGCGGCTTCGAGGGATTGCCTTTGCGGCAGGGATAAGAAGGAGCTTGACGGCCTTTTTCTGGCCTCAACAACGCTTCCTTTTGCGGACAGGCAGAATGCGGGAATTGTA
>JAGVOC010000236.1 GCA_020052975.1 Desulfobacterales bacterium
CCGAGGCAGAACCCCTCAATCACAAACATGTTCAATATCTTTCCCGGCAGCGTGCCTATAGCTGCGATTGTCCCTATCTCCCTTATCCTTTCATACACTGCCATGATCATCACATTCATGATACTGATTAACACGATGGCTATGAGCATGAGCTTAATAAAAAATGCCATAACATCTATCATGCGGGCTATATTGTAAAAAGGAGTGAGTTTTCCCCACGTGTGCAGCTCAAATATCGGTTTGTCCTGCTGGTTAAGCTCCTTTGAGAGTAATCCTTCAAGCTTTTGATTGAACGGATTGAGCTTGTTGAAGTCCTTAAGCCTTATTGCAATCTCGCTAATCTCCATTTTCTCCATCCTAAGGAGTTCCGTTGCATCCTCGATATGGATATACCCATCCCTGCCTCCTGGCCCGGTTATCCCTTCGACGATACCGGCTACCTTGAACTGCTTCCCATTGACTGAGCCGTCCTGATTGGTTCCAACCACAACAACTGCATCTCCAATCTTCACCTTCATGCCCTTTGCAAGGAGATCCGGTATAAGTATTTCTCCCCTGTTAAGGGTCTTCCCTCCGCTAGTTATCCTTAACGGGAGGAGCGGGACAGTCCTGAATTCCCTGTCGGGATAAACAGCTACCAGTCTGATATTGGTGGTTTCGACAAAGTTGCTGAACATGCCTCCGAACTTAATTCTCGGGGAGTAAGCCTCTATCTCCGGCTGTTTATCGAGGATGTTTTCGAGTCGTGCAATGGCGCCTGCCTTCAGATTGAGGTTGAGAGGAAGGTTATCAATGGAGGCGACATAACCTTTCCGGTGCACTTGCAGGTGGCCGAGCATGGAGTCGGTTATCTGACCTATCATCATGTTTTTGAACGAGCCGGAAACAGAGACAAACACGAGGACAAAGACCACGCCGACAGTTATCAGAGATGCGGTCAGCAATGTCCTTCTCTTATATCGCAAAAGATTCCTGATTGCTATCTTGAATAGATTACTCATCGCCGCCACCTCCTTTCACCTCTTTGCCCTTCAGCTCTCCGTCCTCAAGCATATAAATAATTTCAGCCTCGCCAATTATCTTCTGATCGTGGGTCGAAAAGATGAAGGTGGTCTTGAATTCATCCCGCATTTTCTTCATAAGCTCTATCACCATATAAGCGGTTTTGTGGTCTAAATTAGCGGTGGGTTCGTCTGCAAGGATGAGCTTGGGATTTGTAACCAATGCCCTCGCAACCGCAACCCTCTGCTTCTGTCCTCCTGAAATCTGGTCGGGGTATTTGTCTTTCTGATCAATCATGCCTACGGCCTCCAGAAGTGCAGTCACTCTTTTTTTTCTTTCTGCAGCAGGAACTGACTGTACCATGAGCAACGGGTATTCTATGTTTTCATACACCGTCAATACGGGGATGAGGTTGAAATCCTGAAAAATAAACCCGATATTAGTCCCCCTGAAGGCAGCGCTCTCTTTGCGGTTCAGAGATGCCACATCAGCGCCGGCGACCCTGAGCGTTCCTCCTGTCGGTTTGTCAAGACACCCGATGAGGTTAAGAAGCGTGGTCTTTCCGCTCCCGGATGGGCCAACAAAGGAGACAAAGGATGCAGGCTCAATCTCAAAACTTACCCTGTTAAGTGCGGTGATGACTAATTCTCCTGCTTGATAGTCCTTTTTGATCTTTTCTGCTTTTATAAGCGACATTTACATAAACTCCTTTTTTATTTGTTCATTCTTGCTGAACTGAGTCAAGACGTGATTTTCCAGACTGTGATTTTCCAGACAGACGTGATTTTCCATTGAGGCTCTAATTCACACAAAATTTAAGTAACATCGCCTTCCTCCATCACAGTTCGCACCTCAGGTGACAAACCCCTGTAGGTGTCTCCACCGCATAGGGAAAATACTTCCTCTTAAACCACAAGGCGACGTTGACCAGACTGATGAGCACCGGTACTTCTACCAGGGGGCCTATTACCGCTGCAAATGCCTGCCCTGAGTCTATTCCAAAAACAGCGACAGCTACAGCGATAGCCAGTTCAAAATTGTTGGATGCTGCGGTAAAACTCAAGGTCGTTGATTGCTCATAAGTGGCACCCACTTTCATCGACAGATAAAAGGAAACGATGAACATGATCACAAAATAGAAACAGAGGGGGATTGCCACCCGCACCACGTCTAAAGGAAGCTGGACGATATATTCACCTTTGAGGGAGAACATGACCAGGATGGTGAAAAGCAGGGCGATCAGGGTAATGGGACTGATTTTGGGAATAAACCTTTCTTCGTACCATGTATGTCCTTTTACTTTGAGCCCAATCAGTCTGGTAATCATACCCGCAATAAAAGGGATACCCAGATATATAAAGACACTTTTGGCTATCTGACCGATGGAGATAGCCACAATGGCCCCTTTCAATCCCAGCCATTGAGGAGCCATGGTGATAAAGATGTATGCATAGACAGAGAAAAAAAGTACCTGGAAGATGGAGTTAAATGCTACCAGTCCTGCACAGTATTCACTGTCTCCTGCCGCCAGGTCGTTCCAGACGATTACCATGGCGATACAACGTGCCAGACCGATCAAGATTAGCCCTACCATGTATTCATGGTGCCCTGAAAGGAAGGTAACGGCCAGGAAAAACATCAGGATTGGACCGATTACCCAGTTTTGGACAAGGGAAAGGGCGAGAACCTTGACATTACGAAATACCTTGCCTAATTGCTCATACTTCACTTTGGCAAGGGGAGGGTACATCATCAATATCAAACCGATGGCGATAGGAACATTCGTTGTGTCTACCTGAAAAAGGTTGATCACCTCTCTGATGCCCGGAAATAAATAACCCCATATTATCCCCACAAACATACCAAGAAATATCCATAAGGTCAAAAAACGGTCGAGAAAAGAGAGACGTTTGGTTATTGGTACAGACATAGGCTTCCTCCTTCAAAGGCTATTGCCTAAATATAACGGCGTTATTGACCACAGTTACCTCGTCTTCAGTTATATCTTTTTCTTGATATAGTTTATGGCCTGCGCCGTTTCTTCCTTCAGGAAGTTAAAGACATGGGTCTTCTCGATGCCCATCTCCGTGACAATAAAATACTGCGTGGGCGCAATGCCGTAGTTCTCAAAGACCTATAAATTAATCAGCCTTCTTAAAGCAATTTCTTTATTTCCTCCACGGAGAGCACCTTGCCCACGCTCTTCACTTCCCCTTCGACGGCGAGTGCCGGTGTTATCATAACCCCCATGTCCATAATCTTCCTGATGTCCGTCACCTTTTGAATCTCACAGGCGACCCCCGCCTCTTTAGCCGCTTTCTCGGCGTGTTCGGTAAGTTTGATGCACTTGGGGCATCCCGTGCCGAGGATTTGAATTTTCTTCATTTTTCCTTCCTCCCTGTATTCCTATACTGTTATCCGACGATCCATCCAAAGAACATACCCGCCACTGTTGACAGGATAATCACATATGAAATAAAGACTACGGTTTTTTTTGTTCCCAGAATGCTCCGAATCACGATCATGCTTGGCAGCGAAAGCGCAGGCCCCGCCAAAAGCAGGGCCAGGGACGGCCCCTTCCCCATGCCCGAACCTAAAAGCCCCTGGACAATGGGCACTTCGGTCAGGGTGGCGAAGTACATGAATGCGCCCACGACGGAGGCGAAAAAGTTGGCCGTGAAGCTGTTTCCGCCGACAAGCATGGAAATCCACCGGGAAGGAATGATCCCGTTATCCGTGCCCGGCATGCCGAGGAGAAAACCGGCGATGAATACGCCGCCCAAAAGCAGCGGGGCGATCATGAGCGTATATGTCCAGGTGGAGTCAAGCCAGTTTTTCGTCTCATCCGACGAGATCCCTGTCACCCAAACGAGTCCTGCAATGCCTGCCGAAAACGCCATGATGGGCCACTGCGGGAAGAGGAGCGCCAAGAGGAGCACTATGACTCCAGTGATAACCGTTGGAAGGGTTTTGGCGCCGAACCATCTGACAATCACATACCCGAAAAGAAGACCGAAAAGTCCGGTCAAATACCACTTTGCCGCATAGAGCGCGTACCATACGCCTTCGGTTTCCAGAGGCTTTCCCCAGTTAGCAAAGACCAGGATGCCCACCATGGATGCCATATAGACAGTGTCCTGCCAGAGTTTCCTCTTCGGCTCATCTGCCCCGGGCATGACGATGGGCTGTTTATTCTTTTCTTCCTTACAGAAGGTAAATGCCATAAGAAGCCCGATGATGTATGCGAAGACTGCTGCGCCGATGGCCCGCGCCAGGCCGATCTGCCAGCCCAAGACCTTTGCCGAAAGGACGATGGCGAGGACGTTGATGGCCGGTCCGGAATAGAGGAATGCCGATGCCGGCCCGATTCCCGCCCCCATCCGGTAAATCCCAGCAAAAAGCGGGAGAACTGTACAGGAACATACCGCCAGTACTGTTCCTGATACGGACGCCACGGAGTAGGAAAGGAGCTTGTGTGCTGCCGGACCAAGATACTTCATGACGGCAGCCTGGGAAACAAAGACGGATATGGCTCCTGCGATAAAGAAGGCCGGAACGAGACACAAAAGCACATGCTTCTGCGCATAGTCCTGAATCATATAAAAAGATTCAAGGATCGCCTTTTGCACATGGATGTTGTCAAAGGGGATAAAATAGGCTGCTAAAAAACCGCCCATAAGAATAAGAAATTTGTGCCACTCTTTCATTATTCCCTCCGCTTATACTTATTTCTGCAACTCGCGCATATCATTTCCCCACTGAGGAAATGAAAGGAAGATATCTCTTCAAAAAGGTTCTTTATATGCTAAAAATCCAATCGAAATTGGCTCATGTATTCCCCAAGTTTTCTTTTGTTTTCCTCAATCAGTGGTGGGCAATCATCATGTCCTTTTGCTCCAGCAGCCACCAGAGTGGCAAACACCATGCAGGTAGGCTCACCGCATTCACGACAATTGGTTCTTCTGGGCAAAAGCTTCAGAATTTCCAGCACTTTGGGTTTTGGCACACCTTCATAGCTCGGTTCGATTTCCGCCCGTTCTTCCCATGTCTTGTTGATTTCCCTTTTGAGCCACTCCAGTATATTATCGGCCTCTTCTTCGTCTCTGAGGGCATTAATAGCAATCTTGCGCGGATAAACAGTGATGAGTTTGCCGTGTATTTTGAAGGTTACAGCCGGGGGATCTTTTATGTAGGTAAAACCCCCGAATACAGAATTGAGGTAGGGGAGCACCTCTTCAATATCTTCGTTCAGATGGGCAATACAATGCACGGACTGAAAGCTTGGGTTACATTTTGCCCTGAAAATTTCTTTTGTATATTTTTTAAGTAAAATAGCGTTCCTTCATCACGGAATGCCGATCAAATAACCGATCCTTGCGAGAGCCTCCACTGCTTGAGGGAAAACATTTTTATAATACTTACAATATATTCATGTACCGAAAAATGGATTGACGGTAAAGTATATACCCAGAAGTCCGATAAAGACTCCTGCTCCCTTGCGAAACCAATTACTGCTCTTCTGCCAGGATTGATTCTCCAGTATTCCTCTCACTAATGCTGTGGAACTGCCCGCCGCCACAATAGGCAGGCAATGACCGATAGCAAAAAGCAGGATGAAGATAATCCCGCTGACCATCTTCTGCTGGATGGTGATGATAGCAAGGATTGGGGCTATGAATCCAAAGGTGCAGGAACCGGAAAGCACTCCATAGGAAAGGCCCAGGGCAAATGCTCCGAAGATGCCTTTCAGGTTGAGGTGGTGTAAGAGACTGCCCGACATTGAGCATTTTTCAACACCAAGCATACCCAGAGCAACCCAGACCAGGATTAACCCGACAGGGACCTGCCAGTAGTTCCCGACATCGCCAAGCATTCGGCCCAAAAGGGCGCAGATAATTCCAATCATGGCTATGGTAATAAAGAGTCCCAGGGTGAAGGCAACCGAATAGTATCCGGCCTGTCTGGGTTTCAACGCCCGCTCTTGACCGGCCACATAGGCTACTATCAAGGGTATGGAAGCCAGATGGCAGGGACTGAAGAGTACGCTGATCATCCCCCAGAGAAAACAGCCCAGGCCGGCAATGGCCGTTCCGCTCCCAATCCACGAATTAACGGTTAGAAAAAAACTTTCTAACATTGACTCATCCTCACCAGATTATATCGTATGCCATGCCAGATCTCATACTAATAAAGTAAAATCATTTCTTCAATGAAAGGCAGAGCCCCCCGTGTCATACTATCGCTACTTAACTGGTTTTACCGAATGTTTTTTCAGCAATTCCACAATCTCTTCATAAGAAAAGTATCCCAGATGACGATAGAACTCATTACCGTCTCTGTCGAGGAAGACCTGAGTGGGGATTGCTCTTATCCCATACTGTGCCGCATAAGGCTTTCCTTCTTTTGTCCAGACATCGTAGAATACTACCCTTACTTTCCCTGAGAAATCCTTTTCAAGTTTTTCCATTACGGGCTGCATCATACGGCATGGTAGACATCCTACCGATCCAAGTTCGACAAAGGTGATTTCATATTTTTTGCTATTGCCGGATTCTCTGGAATGGGCAAGGCTAACTGTACCTCCTGCACAGATTAGAAAAAGTACCAAGTTCATTGAGATAATGCATTTTTTTGTCATACAGTTTTCTCCATTTTGTGTGATTTATTCAGTAGTTTTTCCTTACCTTTTGCCCGGCACCTCTTTCTTTGTCTCTTAGAAGGACTCTGCAAGAACATTGAAACCAGCTTCTTCTAAAAGACCCAATACCTTTTCTCTCTTCTCTTTAAATTCACTGGTGAAGAGAGGTTTGCACTGCATAATGTACAACTTTCCCTCTATTAACCTCTGTGCAAAACCATAACAGTCTTTCCCCGGACAACCTTCACATTTCTCACCCGGAAGAGAACCGGAAAGGCTCAATGAGGTCAATATCAGCCAACTGTCCAACTTAGGCTTGATATTTTCACGATTATCATAGGTCATATTTATAAGGTCTTTTAACCGGTCTAAGATTTCTCTTGCCTTATTCTCGTTTTCAAGCTTGGTTATGGCGATCTCTTTGGGACGGAAGGTTATCTGCCTGCCATCCTTTTTCAGGGTGAGAACCTGTTCGTTGTGATTATAGATACATCCTCTGAAACCGGTATTGAGATAAGGCAGTACGTCCCCGATATCATCTGTGAGTTCTGCTGCTATCCTTATCTTATCAGGGTCTGCTAAACACATACCGGCGGTGAATTTATATCCTTTAAGCAACATTGCTTTTCCTCCCTCCTTTTTGGTATGCTTCTGCATCTATTTTACTGCTACAGCGAAACTCTTAACACTTGCCGGACTGCTATAAGAAGAGAAGTGAAGGTGTTGTTTACTAACGTCTTTTCCAACCGGCCCAAACAGGAAAACCACTTTCATCACGAAGCCTCAGTATTTCGTCTCCTTTTTTTACTTCAGCGGCAATGACAGCCGGTGTTCCTTGAAAGGTTATCTTTGAGCCTTTGACCTCAATTTTGTCCTTCGGCTGAATCTTGATGTCCTGGTTTTCGATATACCATCCCGGGCCCAGATGAATCGGAATTGTTTCTTTGCCTGTTTTAACAATCAGATGTACGCCGTAGTACATCCCTTTTATTGGGGTAATCCTTTCAATGCTGACTACCTCCCCGCTGATGGTTTCAACGGTTTTTGGGTCATACATCCTGCCGTATTGGCCTCCCGGACCCCAGCCTCCGCTCCCCATCCACTTCATTCCTCTCTGAGCAGAAGATTCTGTGACGAGGAGAAAGCTGAGAATGGAAATCACTGTTATTAAGGTGCCTGCTTTTCGCATTTTGTCCTCTATGGATTCAATTGGTAATTCCCTCACTTCTCTTCTTATAGCAGTCCGTGTTTTCTTTTCCTAACCGACAACCTTCTTGATTTTCTCAACCGAAAGTACTTTTCCAGCCGATTTCACTTCACCGTCCACAACCAAGGCAGGGGTAACCTGTCGTATAGTCAACTATTAGAGAAAAAATTATATTTTCTTGAGCATATCCCTGTTCAATTCCAGGCGAGTTTTAACCACCTTGTTCACACAGCTAAAGAACTCCATAACGCAGGGAATTTCCAGGCAGTAATAGATATTCAACCCTTCTTTCCTGTCTGATAGGATGCCTGCTTTTCTCAGCAGTGCCAGATGCCTGGATACATTAGATGCCTCTGCCTCTACATATTTTACAATCTCTCCCACGCTCTTTTCTTCTTTGGATACACATTCAACTATCTTCAGTCGAATAGG
>JAGVOC010000404.1 GCA_020052975.1 Desulfobacterales bacterium
ATTTTCAGACTATGCTCTTTAGATCTTCTATAAAATATATCCATCATTGTATTCGCATCTCCTCTGCTTTCCATATTCTTAACTATATAGGAATTATTCTTATTTGTCAAGATTGCCCTGTTTCCTTTGACTCTATATCCTAAGACGGCTACAACTAGGGATATATGACTGTCATTGCCCGACATGATCGGGCAATCCAGAGGAAGGCACTGTGAATTCACCGGTCGATCCGGAGAATGACAAGCAGACGAAACTATATCGCTGTCCTAACGACCGCATTAGTAAGTATCCGGTACAGTATATTTTTCTGTTTGAATTGTCGGCAAAAGCAGGAGTATCAAATGGGACAAGAAGACCAGCGCCGTTCAGTATACGAACCTCGATGCCGTTCATAGCATGGCCAATGACATGGTCATTCCGGGGGTTTCCCTCGTACTTGTTGGAGGTGACCTGATCGATGGCAGGGGCGAGGACACCACCGGCCTGATATCCCAACGAGGCATGGCTACAAGCTATGTCGCCGGTCTACACAGCCCAAATAGAAGTTTACGCAGTGCCGGGCAATCATGAATACTGGTGCGACAGCGCCGACAGTTGTACTTCTGCATGGGAACAGGCGATGGTCCCAACCTTCCCGCCTGGCAGAACGGACAACCCGGCGATGCCCGGAAGGGAATTCAGTTTTGTCCATCGCAATGCCCTCTTTATAGGGCTGGACCAGAACCAGTTCGGACCCTCCTTCCCCGCTTACTATCGAGGCAATAGCATTGACTGGATAGAAGACCGCTTGGCCGAACGTGATGTCTCGCTACAGCCCCATGTCGTTGTTTTCGGCCACATGCCTCAGTTCATGACGCAGTGGGTCTCGCTTCGACGCAAGATGGGCTCGATTCGCTCTACCAGGTTATCTCAGGTTCGGGAGGAGCCGAAGCGGAGACTACGGCCTGGAACGGTGAGTATTACGAAAAGGATCGCGTCCAACCCGTTGACTGGGACAATAATCAGTATCTCCTCGGTTATGCGTTGATAACCATTCGCGGAAAGGACGTAAGCATGGTGTGGCGCTATGTTGACCCGGCATCAGGCATCTTCATCTCAAGAAAAGATTTCTCCTATCGTCAACCATAAAATAAATCGGGAGTTTTCTGAGGTTTTCGAGCGATGCTCCACAGAAAGTCTTTTTATATTCAGGATGAATCCGTCATTATCGCGCAGGAGAAATGCCAGCGCCTGTGGACTGACCCCATCGCCTTTATCTCAAAAAGCATATGCGATTGATATTCCTGACAATTCATTAAATTGCAATAAACATGTCTGACCCTCTTCTACCCTTCCGGTGCTTTCAGGTCGCTCTATTGTGAATGGGTCATTTTAATGATAAATCTTAGGCCGGTTTAATCCGAAAAATAACAACAGGAGGTCTTTAAATGATTCGAGAAAAAATCACAGATAAAATGATTAATCTGTCAATAGAAGCAAATATTACTTCTTCTTTCTCTAAAGATCAGATCAAAAAGGCATTGTCACCTTTTATGGAGGTTGTTGATATTACTATAAATTCAAATTCAGATGATTGCCGATCAACCTTAATTTGTAATCAAGGGCATCTATCTGCCCCATAATAGACGCCATAGTTCTCTTATTTTCTTCGGCAATTGTGGCAGCCAAAACGATAGCACAGCCTCCGTCACGTAGAAACAGGCAATTATTGTTGACATCACAAGCATTTGTTGTGTTGTAAATGGGACATTTAAGCATCTGTTTTCTCCTTTCTATTTAATAATTCTATCTACTGACCATCGGATGGTCATCTCTAAATTTAATAAATCCTAAGTGTGTTTCTTCAGGGAAGGACAAACGCTATGATCTGGATCCCACCACAAAATATAAAATGCTTCATGTTGCCTTATTCCCCATAAACGCTCTCTTCCTGATAAGCTAAAAGAAAATAAGTCTTGGTAATCATCTTTCCCTATCATGGCAAGACGTTCTTTGGCTTCCTTACATATACGGGTTATTGGAATCAAATGATGGCGATCTGGTGGTATTTCATTCCATCGCATTCCTTCGAAGTTTCTTAGTTTATCTAAGATATCAATTAATTTCTCTTTATTCCCTAAACCGTTAAATCCCCATGGACCTTCATAATCAATATAGGAAACACGCCATTTAGGTTTATCGTGCATAATCGAATCGGGTTCGTTTTGTGGTGCTATACGGGGTTCTTTTCTTGATGCGGGACTAAATACTTTCTTAGGTTTTTTAGATCGTTTAGGCAATTAAAGGCTATTGTAATATTCAAACATACTTGCTTGTGTAATTTCTTTATGCCCACGTTCACCGGGCATTAATCCAAGGCGGGAATTTTTCCACGGTGCTTCACTATGTGATAAGTCAGATAACCACTGTGAAGATTTTCCCCCATAATATTTCAATACAGCATTGACAGAATTACTTTGTTTTCTGCTCAATTTTGATGAATCACCATGTCGCCATTTTATAACTTCGAATTGACCTTTGTGTTGTTCATATATGTCACATACAACAGGGCCATTTGCCCATGCTTCGATTCTTTCTGTAAAAAGAGGCTTTTCATCCCAAACAAGTGACCATGCTTGAGCATAGTACAGAAGCTTTTGGAGCTTCATTGTAGTCATTCTACCTTGCTTTTCTAATATATAAGCAGCAACGTCATGTGCAGATACCATACCGTACCCTCCGCCCTTTGATCTTAGCTTGAGCTTACTAAATAATTAATATAGATGCAAATTCGTTAACTTTATTTAATGTACTATTTATTATCATTTAAAAGTTTATTGTTTAATGATAATTCATTTTAAATTTAATGAGTTACAAAAATTATAATTTACAGTATTGTTTTTATTGACATAAATTATATTTTATGGCATCATTGTATATCATCAAACAATGGAGGCCAATGATGGATACTTACAAGCTTCGCATCAAAAAAGGTTCCTACGAAATAGAAGCCGAAGTTCCTAAAGAAATAATAGCGTCAGAATTAAAAGCGTTTAGAGATTTGTTGTCATTAGAACCCTTACCCCAAGATGATATTTCAGAAGCCAACGCAGAACAAGAAGAAGTTCTTCCGTTTAATGGGAAACAACCGATTCAAACAATAGAAAATATAGACAGAAAACATTTAAAGCCTCTCTTTCTTGAGAATAAAGACGGTCTAATAACTTTAGGCGTTCCGCCTGCAAAGGGTGAAAGACACGCTCCTGATGCAATTTTATTAATTGCCTTAGGATATCAAATCCTACACAATGAAGATCAGATTCGGGTTACTCAATTAAAACGATCCTTAAAAGAATCAGGAGTTATAGTAGGGAGGATTTCCCGAGTATTGGAAAATGATATCAAACAAGGGTTCCTTATAAAAACAGGAAGGGGCAAAGGCGGGCAATACAGACTTACAAATAAAGGGAAAATAGAAGCTCAAAAACTTATGAATGATATATTGAGTCAGATTATTTAATAATTCTAAAAAATTAGCCAATCAGACTGCAATCTGATTGGCTAAGGAAGCCAAATTGAAGGTTGGAGGCCAACAATGTATACCA
This sequence comes from Desulfobacterales bacterium, assembly GCA_020052975.1. Next base: position 3,585 of record JAGVOC010000404.1, read on the forward strand.
CAAAAGATGTGGCAGGCTTCATTTTTATGGTAGCAAGACCGCCACCAAAAGTCAACTTTATGGCTGAGGATGGGTTCTCAGTGCAGTAACACCGAGAACCCTGCAACCCGGAACCCGGCCCGCGAAGACCAAGTAAGGGATTGCAGTTTCAGCATACCTTACAAGCGGGCCTCTGTCAAGGAGGCCATGATGAACACATTATCCAAAGTAAGGAAGATTCAAATACTCTCCGGTTCAGTAGAGGGTATGTCGATTCGCTCACTGGAAAGAATGACCAATACTCACAGAGATACAATTATGAGACTAATGGTAAGGATAGGCAAAGGTTGTCAGATGTTGCTTGAGGACAATCTAAAGAACTTCCATTCCAATTATATTGAGGCAGACGAAATATGGACTTTCGTAAGGAAGAAAGAGAAGAAACTAAATGAGGCTGAAAAGAGAAGCCTACAGTTCGGGGATCAATATGTTTTCGTGGCATTAGATGCCGAATCAAAGTTAGTTCCTGTCTTTACTGTAGGGAAAAGAGACAGTGGTACTGCCACTGAGTTCATGCGGGAATTAAAGAGAAAGCTCAAAGACAACGGACGTATTCAGTTAACTACAGATTCACTCAAGGCTTATTTATGGGCCGTAGAGCTTGCCTTTGGTAAAGATGTAGACTTTGCTCAATTAATAAAACTCTTTTCTTCTGTGAATCCGGGGCTTGGAAGGTATTCCCCACCACGTATATCAAAAGTGGTATCCACGACAGTTCAAGGCAATCCTAATAAAAAACGTGTATCAACCTCTTATGTCGAGCGCAACAATTTGACAATCAGAATGCAGATAAGGAGATTTACGAGATTAACCAACGCCTTCAGTAAGAAATTGGAAAATCTCAAGGCATCTTTGGCCTTACACTTTGCCCATTATAATTTCATGAGGATACATGGAAGCCTGAGAATGACACCGGCAATGCAGGCAGAAATTACCGATCATATTTGGGGATGGGATGAAATCTTAGCTTATGAATCAAGAAATTGAAATTAGGACACTACCTGGATTTTACTGCACTTGACATTCTTATCTGAAGTTGATAACCTAAAAATGAGCGGTAAGACCGTTGCAGGCTGTTCGGGGTGTTCCCTTCCATAGGTTGGCACGAGCCTCGACGCAAGAAGCTTGTAAGGCACGCTCTTTTTTTGTTTTACAGGTATTGTTCTTCAAAAGCTACCTTTTCCCTGAAAATATCAAACCATTTCGAATCCTTTTTCTCATACTTTCTGAATATTCCCCAGCTGAAAAGGTCAACGGCCTGCAGTCCATAATATTGCCGCGAGTCCTGGTGTTTAATATCCAGTGGTACCTTAGGATCCAGACGCCCCTTTAATTGTCGGAAAATATATTGATTAAAATCCCATATCTGTTTTTGCGTTTTACTTTTATCAAGAATAAGCATAACTGGTTCCTGGGCTTTCTCAAAGGGGATTTTGTCGAGCACGAGACGTGAAACATAGTTATAAACCCTTTCCTTATCCTTGGTAAGCCTTTCATAGACCCGCTTCTTGTTGAGTGTCAGGGCATAAATAGCAAATTTCAGAGCCTTGGTTTGGGTGTAGAAATATTTCTTGATCTCAAGGACTGTTTTGGTGCCTTTTAGCTCTTCGGCATTTGATTTCTTTCGATTAAGTTTTCGAGCTAATGTTTTCTTAATTGCCTTGATTAGCTGCCGATTATTCGCTGGGCCTCTTATAGCCAGTATGGTTATAGTGAAAAATTTGGACGGTTTCTTATTCACAAAATCGAAATCGAGATCACCACTCTCGTCAAGATATAGAAACCACATGATCTAATAGATCTCTCTTCGGCATTTAAACTATTTAGAGTCTGTCCATAAATTATAACTATTGGAAACAAAAAGAGAAATGGTAAAATTGCAGAGAAAACAAAAAACGTGGAGGAAGCCTTGAAACTA
>JAGVOC010000225.1 GCA_020052975.1 Desulfobacterales bacterium
TCAGTTCTTCGTAAACGGAAGGCCGCTTGTAACCTTTGGTTCTCAACAGCTGGCAGACCTTGTCCATTCTGAAGTTATAAAAAAATACCCTGAATAAGACCGGATTATTCATAAACATCGCTTTTCATTAAAACATGCACGCCCGAGTACTTTTTAACGCATCAGGACTACCTTTGGTAACATTTAGGGAAGATTGCTTCTTCACGGACTACCCGAAATGTTTATTGAGATTTAAACTATATAGAGGTCTCCATATTTGAGGAGTTCCTAACCGATACCACTTCTTACCTATAACCATTTTAATCTTTTTTTAATGTTTCATTTGTTAAAGTTAACCGAAATTACGCAAGGACAATATTCAAGTCCCTTGCAATTTGTCACCTTGGAGGAGCGAGCGGTTCCTATTACTAAAAAAGATTGTTCGCTTTGTTCAGAGTGACAAGCTGGTTTTTCAGGAGCCGGAGCTGAGGCAGGAACTACTTCCTGCCTCAGCAGAGCTGTGGATTCTGTCATTTTTTATACTGGTTGGTAATTAAGGGTTAAATATATTTTTCGGTTGAAAGGAGAATGAAAAATGAAAACAATATTGCAGTTAGCGGTTATCGTATTATTCCTATTGTCCATCGGGTGCGCCACTAAAGACTATGTAAAACAGCAAATAGAGCCATTCGAGGAAAGATTCAGTAAAATCGAATCAGAGGCAGCTGACACACAGGAACTGGCCCAAAAGGCAATGAAAGTTGCAAAGGATTGCTGTGATAGGGCAGAGTCTGCTGCAGCCCGTGCCGAGGCCGCCGCAAAAAAAGCTGAAAAGGCTTTTGAATTACAACAAAAGAAGTAGGGTGCCGACTCGAAGTATTTCGTTTTTTTTAAACAATTATAAGGAGACTTAACCAGGAGGAAAAGAGACAAGTATGAAGATTTTGCTGAAAATATTAGTATGCGGAATTATATTCTTACTATTAGTAGTAACAGCGCTCGGGAGTGAAAATAAGGGGAATACAAGAGACGATAACTATCCTGCAAAGTATTATGGGGTAATTGAGCAAATACCAAATAATGGGTTGGAAGGGATATGGATTGTAAATAATAGAGAAATTCTTGTAACCAGTCAAACTAAAATAGATGAAGAATATGGCAAGGCAGAAGTAGGCGCGTATGTAGAAGTAGAAGGTAACTACCTGGACGAAACATTTACTGCCTATGAGATTGAGGTCATAAGAGACAAACAATAAAAAATAATGAAATAACAAATTGGCCGGTAAATCCAAAAGCGTATAAAGAGGGAAAGATGAGAAGAATGTCTGTATTGATAACATTGTTCGTATTAGGACTTATACTTGCGGGTTGTCCACCGAAAAAGGTAATTCAGCCAGAACCATCAACATCGGTTGTTACTCCACAGAAGATTAAGGAGGAAGCTTTTGGGGCAAGTCCTGAGGAGATGATAACAGAAGAACAGATTGTAAAAATAGACACAAAGGATATAGGAATACCAAATTATATCGAAGAAAGCGGTGCCTTTGAAGACATATACTTTGATTTTGACAATTATGATATACAACCGAATGCAAAACCAACGCTTAAAATTGTTTCAGACTGGATGCTTAAAAATCCTGCAACAAAGATCTTCATCGAAGGGCATTGCTGTGAGATAGGCACAAACGAATATAACCTTGCACTTGGAGACAGAAGGGCAAGGGCTACAAGGGACTATCTTGTCGCTCTTGGTGTAGCATCTGACAGAATTGAGATGATAAGCTATGGAGAAGAGAACCCTTTATGCTCCGAGAGTAAGGCAGAGGCATGTCTGAAAAAAAACAGAAGGTCACACTTTGTCGTCATAAAGTAAGACAATTCTGCAACGATATTATTTGCAGAATGCCTATTTCGGTGAAATCGACCATCTGTTCCGCTTGATTCCGTCCAGTTGAGAACGCATAGCAAAGCTGGTGTTGATATCTTGCTTTTCCTGGTCGGATTGTGTCAATTTTGCTTTCATATTTTCTCAGGTCAGATTCATAATATTTCAATTTCAGTATGGCGAAAAAGCTTATAAGATGATGAATAAAAAGTACAGGGGCATATGAAGATTCTCATTATTGAAGACGAGAAGAATCTGGTAGAAATATTAAAAAAGGGCCTTGAGGAAAATTCCTTTGCCGTAGATTTCTCTCTTGAGGGCGAAGAAGGTTTATACATGGCTGAAACATTTCCATATGACGCGATAATTTTGGATATAATGCTGCCTAAGGTGGATGGGCTCACAGTTCTGGATAAACTGCGAAAACGTAAAATTGATATCCCGGTTATTTTGCTTACTGCCAGAGGAGAGGTTGAAGACAAGGTTAAGGGATTGAACCTGGGAGCAGATGATTATATCGTGAAACCATTTGAATTTTCTGAACTTCTGGCAAGGCTGAGAGCGACGATCAGAAGAAACAAAGGGCAAGCTTCACCGTTGATCATAATTGAAGACCTGGTCATTGACACAAACTCAAGAACCGTTAAGAGAACTGATAATGAGATAAAACTCTCAGCAAGAGAATACTCTATCCTTGAATATCTTGCCATGAATAAAGGCAAAATCATAAGCAGAACAGAAATTATTGATCATATTTATGACATAGATTTTGACCTTGACAGCAATGTGATAGATGTTTATATCAATTATCTGAGAAATAAGATTGATAAGGACTACGGGAAAAAACTCATACATACGATTCGGGGTGCTGGTTATATTTTGAAAGAGTTCACATGAAATCCCTATCGCACTCAATCAAAGGCAGATTATTCCTCTGGACATTATTTTTCATAACAGTTCTACTTATTATACTTAGTGTTTTAATCTATAAAGAGGTTAAGGAAAATATTTTCCTTTCTGTAGAGCTGGTATTGCACTCAAAAATACAGATACTGAAAGGTTTGATTACTGAACAAGACAGAGAAATCAAACTGGAACGTGCAGAGGTCATTCTTGGCGAATACTCTATCCCCAGGTCAGGACATTACTACAAAATTCTTATAGACGGAAAGGTTCTTGCGACGTCCCCATCCTTGGTAGAAATTGGACATGATCTCGCTTTAGGTAAACTTGAGTCAACGAATGAGGAACTGGAAGAGAAGATTTTCACTGCAACTGGTCCTGATGGTGAGCCGATTATGGTGTTGCAGCACGATTTTGAAATCTTTGATAAGCCTGCATCGATATTCGCTGCGCAAACTCTTGAAGATAGACTTAAGTTGCTTAACAGGTTTAATAAATTTTTGATAGTCACAATCTTGACAAGCATATTCATTGGTGCCTCTGTCAGTCTATGGATAGCAGGACATTCCCTGAGACAATTAAAATTATTCTCTTCGACAATTGAAAGAATCACTCATAAAACACTCCATGAAAGGATAGACACTGAATCTCTGGTTGAAGAAATAAAAGGTATTGCTGACTCGTTTAACACTATGCTGAGTAGGATTCATAGTGCATTTGATATCCAAAAAAGGTTAATGGCAGATGTATCTCATAAGCTAAAAACTCCCTTGTCTGTTATTAAGGCGCAATGTGATGTGCTCTTACAAAAAGATAGAACGAAAGAAGAATATACCAATGCATTAAATACAATTAATAGTGTTTCTGTCTCTATGAAAAAACTGATAGATGATATGTTATCGTTGACCCGAATTGACTCCGGGACCCTTCTATCTACTGACTTTACACCTATTTCCATAAATAGTTGCCTTAGCAATGCAATAAAATTAGCAGAATTTCTTGCAGAAAAGAAAGGCATAAAAATTAATGCTGCATTTACAGACAATGTAACTATCTCAGGGGACCAAAACACACTGACAGAAGCATTTTTAAATATAATCGAAAATGCAGTGCGCTATACCATGACGGGAGGAAGGGTAGTGATTTCAACGTTTAAAGATAGCAGTCAGGTTAAGATTATGATAAAAGATACGGGAATAGGAATTGAAGAAGATAAATTAGAGAAGATATTTGATAGATTTTACCAAATAGATGCTTCAAGAAGTTCTGAGTCTACAGGACTTGGATTGAGTATCGCAAAAGCAATTATAGAGGCACATGGTGGTGAAATAAGGGTGACAAGCGAAATGAATAAAGGTAGTTGCTTTTCCATAATTCTGCCTTTTAGTTAAATTGGTGTTAACAGGTCATAAGAGTGGCCCTGCCTGAGTGTAAAATAAAAAGGGGGTTGTATTTCGTATCACAAGACTGAGGATAGTATTTGAAATTACCAATGAAACCGTCCTATTGAAGCGGATTGATCTATTTTGCAATCAAAAATATCCACAAGAAATGGAATCAGCCGCCCAGAAAAAGGAGTTAGACGGGTTCACATCTCAGTATTTTTTGAGGGTAGGCTAAAATTGGACCTGCGGGCTTGATGACACAGTTTACCGAACGGTCTCATTTTAATCTTTCTTTAATCTTTCATTTAGTAAACTTAACCAAAATTACGCAAGAGTATTTTTTAAATAAGGACAACAATAATTAGAGTCTGTGTATAAAGTACGATTCCGATAAAAATTCGTCATTCTCGCGAAGGCGGGAATCCAGTGTTTTCATCCCGAAAGCTTTCGGGACTGAATCCCCCGGTCAAGCCGGGGGATGACAAACCCTGAGTTTATACACAGACTCTAACTAGATATTTCATTTGTATACCTTCTCAGGACATAGAAGGCCACTCTCCCCACTTCATAAGGCAGTCAGTACCCTCACCCCTGGCTGCCTTTTTTTGTGCCCATTTCAACCGGGTTAATCATATCTTTATCTTGATTTCATAATGCAAAATTCAGATGTAATCAATATATTATTGAAAGCTTTCAAGGTGTGAAATTGATGAAGTAATTAACGAATTCTCAGCATACCTAAAAACGCCGATGTGTGTGACATGCGCACTTATCACTGTGCACTTTTTGATAAAGCAGTTACCGCAGTATCATCCATTGTCTGATACAGTGCATCGTGCCAGGAAAAAATCGGTTACACTTCCGGCAGGTTCAGTTTGATGGAGAGTTCCCGCAGCTGTTTCTGTTCAACCGGCGTCGGGCTGCCGCTCATAAGGCAATAAGCCTTTTGGGTTTTCGGGAACGCGATCACCTCTCTGATGGAGGAAGCGCCGACCATAATCATTACCAGCCTGTCAAGCCCGAGCGCGATGCCGCCGTGGGGAGGTGCGCCGTATTCGAGCGCATCAAGAAGGAACCCGAATTTCGTTTGTGCCTCTTCCTCTGATATCCGGAGGATTTCGAACATCTTCCTCTGGACGTCACGCTGGTGGATACGGATGCTCCCGCCTCCGATCTCGTAGCCGTTCAGCACGATATCATATGCTTTCGCTTTGATACGAGAAAGTGCGGAGTCCGGCGTCTGGAGTTCGGAAATATTCAATGAGGACAGCTTTGCGATATCTTCATCGGCAGGCGAGGTGAACGGGTGATGCATTGCCTCAAACCGGCCTTCTTCAGCATTCCACTCCAGA
>JAGVOC010000173.1 GCA_020052975.1 Desulfobacterales bacterium
AACGCTTTGCTTCTTCCATTGGACACCCCCTGGTTTAAGAGCAGGTATTTATGCTAATACCAACTCTTCGTTGTGTCCACTTATTCGGGGGAAGATCATTCATTAAGCCTTTCTATCAACCTCCTCTCTTTAATAAACCGCTCAAACATCTCTTTTAACTCATTATTTTTTGAAAAACCCGCACTATCGCCATGCCAATAACCCGCCTTCACCGGAGAGGAAGCATGGTCTGAAACTTTAAAAATGTTGCCTAGTTTGATCAAAGAGCGGGAACTTAAAGAACCCAATTCGGCAGTCGCAAAAACAGGAATAGCGAATTCAAATATCCCCTCCCATTGAATACGGTCATACAACCTAGGCAAGAGATCGACAGGGTTTAAATCCCGTATCTCATTTTTAAAACAAGAGGCGAAAACTTTATCGACGCTAAAGAAAAATGAATTATCGGGCCCGATAACAAAAGCCGACAAAGAAACAGGATCAAGATATTTTTTGTTAAACATCCCTCTAGCCCTGCCGATGGGAAGAAGATAATTATTCCCTTTTAATCTCGTAATATCCATTCCCGTCCTATCGAATTCCAAAGCCAAACGGTTCCACAAAAGTTCCTGTAAGATGAATAATTTTTTCGTAGGCTCCTTGGGTTCATAATCATTGAGAACACGCAATTTATTTATGTCTGAAAGAACAGGATATAAAACTCCTACTATTTCTCGATAAAACTCAAAATATCCATCCAATGCATTTCGAATGGATATTCTCGAATCCAGCTGCACTCGCGATAAACGCTTAACCGCAGTTTTATCAAAAAAATTGTATGAAAGAGTGACAGAAGCCAGATTATTTTCTGCGATCTCTTCGGCTCTGCGGCGTGTTTTTTCATCATCCGATCCCCACCCTTTAGTGAAAAATTGATCCAAGCCGATTCTTGATCTTTTCAGACCTTCAAGAATACGCACGATATCCGGATGCTGCAGAGGATCATTGTCATAGTCGATACGTAATTTTTGAATCTTTCCCTGTAGGGCCGATACGATCTTTTCAATATGCTCCATAGGCATATGGCGCATAGACGCCTGCTGGCTATCCACAAGACAATGAATACAACCATAACCACACCCGCTCGAAATCCTTAAAGTCAGATCATGATCGGCGATGTCGTGACAATGATTGATAAATTGGATAAACTCATCTGAGAATTCAAGAGGATACTTCATATTCTCTATCGGCGAAGAGGCGCGTTTGGTTAACCAGTTATCCTGTTTGCCTGTTTGCCTGTTGTAGCTTTTGAACTGTTTATCAACCCCCGCGGTTGACACGGTTTCGTGCCAAACCACCGGCGAGGAGGCGTATCGAGTTATCCTGTTATCCAGTTTCCCGGTTTGCCGGTTAAAATCAAAACTATCAATCTTGACATCCGCCAAAGAAGAAGTTATACTTGGCGTAACGGTTAAAAAGGTTAAATCCATGAAAAAAACTTTAGATAACGACATATTCGTCAAAGAAAACTTGGAAGCCCTTGTCAAGAAATACCCCCGCCGAAGGATCGTGATCTGCGGCGGAGAGGTCTTCCTTGGCAAAGACGCAGTTAAAAAGGCCCGGCACCGATTCCCGAAACTAACCCCTCTCTCTCTGCCTGTCCCAGCTCCGGAAGAATTCAGCCATATTCTATGAAGTCTAAAGTTGTATTCCCCTTCAAATCTTATAGGGGAAGCTTCTACCCCATTATCAAGATCACTCTTCAGGGGCCCGGTGGGCCGCTTGAAACGGAGGCCTATGTTGACAGCGGCGCGAGCACGTCTATTTTCCTTGCTACGATCGCCTCGGATTTGGGGTTGGATTACACTAAAGGAAAAATTACTTACACGATGGTTGGCGACGGAGGATTTATCCCGGTTTATCTGCACAAACTGTCTATTCAAATTGGAAATATCCGCTTTAAAACCACAATTGGATTTTCTTCCCACCTCGGAGCTGATTTTAATCTCCTTGGTCAAAAAGATATTTTTGACCGATTCATCATTACCTTCAACCGCCGTAAAAAGATTATTTCTTTCCAGCCGTATTAAAGCCGGCGAAGAGGCGCGTTTGGTTAACCAGTTATCCTGTTGGCCTGTTTGCCTGTTGTAGCTTTTGAACCGTTCATCAACCCCCGCGGTTGACACGGTTTCGTGCCAAACCACCGGCGAGGAAGTATCTTGATTATTGTGTCCTTGAGTTATTGCATTGCTGACAATAAGCCCTTGACTTCGCCGAAGAAATAGGCTATATTCTTTTTTGAGGAAAAGACAAAAATGATTCATTACACTGATTACATAACTATCGATCCTGCCATATGCCATGGCCAGCCGTGTTTTAAAAAAACGCGGATTATGGTATACCTTATCCTGGAGATGTTGGAAGCCGGCGAACTGCCGGAGGATATTATCAAAAATGCCTATCCTCAACTCACCAAAGAGCATATTCAAGCAGCCCTCCACTATGCGGCTGAAGTAATCAAAACCGGCGATTATATTCCTTTCGCCGGAATCAGCTAATATGCGATTTCTCGTAGATGAAAATGTACGCAAGGAAGTTGTCGCCTTCCTAAAATCAAATGGCCACGATATAATATCTGTGCCTCCTGGTTCGAAAGATACCGCCATCGCCAAAATAGCCCAAGAATCCGGAAGAATCATACTAACCCATGACCACCACTTCGCTGACATATTAATGTACCCGCCGCAACAATATCCTGGAATTATCCGGATAAGAATACATCCGCCCATAGCCGCCCTTATCATCAATGCCCTTAAAGACTTCCTGCCTGGATTTACTCCTGACCGCATCAATAAACGACTTGTGATTTTGGAACAAGACGGATATCGCATTAGATAATAGCTTGCTAAACTAACCCATTCAACCCTATCGGTTGGCGCGGGTGACTGGCCGAAGGCCGACACCGGCGAGGAGGCAGGACTTTCCATTGTTCGCTTCAACATCTTTGTGATGCCCTGGCCCCACCCTCTCATCTGTTTTTTACATAGGAAATCAACAGGATAATAAGCGCTAACCGATGTCCCAAATGTTTGCGTGTCATTTTTATAAAAGTAAAACTGATCCTCAAATAATGCACTCTCAATCTCATCCCATTTTAAAATTGCTCCTTGTTTTGCTGTCCGAATAACCGATACTGGAGCATATTCTCTTACGGCAACCGTCAAACCTATTCCCTGGCCATTTTTATGATCAGAAGTACTACCGTCAACGATGGCCTTTTGAATTAAAAATTTCCCAAAGCCCCTGCCATTATCTATAACGGATAACCGAATATAATTGGGGCCCCTCGCTGTCATTTTTTGGTATCGAATCACCACCGCAATTCCTGTTTTGACATGCTGAATGATGTTTTCAAGGGCAAACTGAAGAAACCACCGCTGTTCTTCGCTAAAGGATCCGTCACGAATAAAACAGCTGCCCCTGCTCAGGATTCTTGGATGCGCCACAAAATGATGTTTAAGCCAACTCAAAGAGTGAAGAGATTCATTGGTCGTTTTCGGAATAAACTTCCCCGCATGCGGCCCGGCTAAAACACGAATGTTAACGTTATCTCTTTCTTTTAACTGCCGGACAATCGTATCAAAGGGCTTCCAAGAACCGTTCTGGTCCCCGAGGGGCAACATGGCTTTCTGAACTTTAGAAATTAAAACATCGACGCTCTCCACCGGCGAGGAAGACCTCGACACCCGCTCAATCCCATCGATCACCTTGTCCGCAAAAGACATCGTGAAATAAGATCTCCCTTGGGGATCATGGTGATAAATTTTCTTGCGTTTTAATACGGCGGTCTGCGTCACCGTCGTATAAGCCATCACCCTCCCGGGCTTATCCCCGAAAATCTTTTCCGCGAATAACCGCATAAATTCATTACCCCGTTGTCCCCGGCCGACTAAACACGAATAGATAAACACCGTCGATCCAGGCTCCAAATACGAACCGATTTCCGCCAAATGGTTGGAAACAACTTCGTCATCCTTTAATGTCTGTATGTTTAAAACAGCCGATCGATCCTGGGCCATTGCAAGACGAGCCACATTGCCATGCCCGTCAATAATAAGTTCGTTCAGACGAACGGCTTTTCTTTCGTTCGCTTCATGATGCTTCGAGAGTATCCGCACCAAATCTCCAAAACATGAAATCGTGAATGAAGCTTTTAACCCGCCGGGCGGCAATTCGCTGGCATTCCGATACGCCGTATTCACGACAAATTTCCCATGGGAAAGTAACCTCGAAGGAGATTGCCAATACATCGCGTATATTTTTTCATGATCGTCCGATCCGGGCCTCGCCGTCAGGACCTCCCAGAGATACATCGCGGCGAACACCCCTCCGACAATCCATTGAGCGGCCACGTCGTTCCCTTTGAGTTTAAAATAAACACCGACGCCGCCCCCGATCAGAAGGCCCCATTCGCGCATCGCCGGCGAGGAGGCAATATAGCTCTTTGAACTTCCTTCTTTTAATTCTTCGTAAACTTCATTAATAACTGCTGCTAAAGTTGTATTGTAATCTTCGGGAAATTCCTGTTTAATCTTGGGGGCCGCCATGATCCATTCCGACGTATAAGGTTCCCATAGCTCCTTGCGGCCAAAAACATCTAATTGAAACCCACGCGAAGAAAAAACAGTATTTACATTGAAAATTTCTCTGCTATTGATAAACAAACTTACCGTATTGAAAATGCTTTTAGGAAACATCGTCCTCATTTTGCGCCAAAGGTTAACCATATTACTGCCAGTATTAACCACCTCCGTGAGCAGTAAAATATTTTTAGCAGCAAGTTTATCCTGATTGATAACCCCTTCTTCATTAAGTTCATCAATGGCTTCATCCTGATAATAAGCTATTTCTTCATCCGGCAATAATCTCTTGCGAACACCAAGAAACAGCTCACAAGCAAAACGCGCCTTCTTGCCTTCACCTATTAATATTTCAATATCTTTATCGAGGGACCACAGAACAATGATTTTTAATGCGTCTGCTGTTTTCAGCCTATCTGTGAAATCCATGATCATCGGCGAGGAGGCAAAAATAAACCGTCCCACGTCGCACGTCCCATGTCCCACGCTGGAAACCTTGAGACCTTGGGACCTTCTTCCATCCACCGGCGAGGCTACACGGCTATCTTGACTTTTTCGCAAACTTATAGTAATATTTAGCGCAGAGGTGATAAATATGAGACTCAAAATCGTATTAGAAAAAGGCGAGGACAAATATATTGTCGCCAAAGTCCCTTCTTTACCCGGGTGCCATAGCCAAGGAAAGACTGAAAAAGAAGCTATAAAAAACATCAAAGAAGCTATTTTGTTATACCTGGAACCAAACCCTAAGGATATCCGCAAAGATTCCTCCCATAAAGTCCTCAGTCTTGCCCTATGAAGCCGCCGCTGCTCTCCGGCAATGAAATCATTCACGCATTCTTGAGAGCCGGTTATATAAAAGTTGGACAACGCGGAAGTCACATTAAACTTTTTAATCCCATCAAACAAATTACCCTCATTATTCCTAATCACCGCGAAGTAGACCGCTGGACCCTCAAAGGCATCATCAAAGATGCCGGCATATCGATTGAGGAATTCTTGAAATTCTGCAAATAGAATTGTTCCCACCGCCGAAGAGGCGATATTCGGGGTTAGGGGTACTGGGTTCAGGATTCGGCTTATTCCTGTACCCTGTTGCCTGTACCCTGCCGACCGATAAGACACCGGCGAAGAGGCGAAAATAAACCGTCCCACGTCGCACGTCCCATGTCCCACGCTGGAAACCTTGAGACCTTGGGACCTTGAGACATTGAAACGTCTTCCATCCACCGGTGAGGAAGATTGTAATAACTCTTTACACACTTCATTAGCTATGTCTTCGATGATATGCGTATAATATTGGGGATCATATCACTCGTGTCCGGTAAAAAAATAAGGGAATCACATCCTACGTGGTAAAATGGCTTTTGAGAGAAAGTCAATCCACGAGGAGGATCCCCTCATG
>JAGVOC010000076.1 GCA_020052975.1 Desulfobacterales bacterium
AGAAGATTTAGAATGGTTGATCCAGCATCTTCAGGAATTGGCATGTGGTGGAAGCGATAAGATGGCACTTGATCCCATTGAGCCTGACTTTGGGTTAACCATTTGCAGGCTTAGTGAAAGTGATGCATCGGTCATGATTTCGTCGGCTGCCGAGATTCGGGCCGAGATGCCGACGGGCGCCACCAGCCAGTCCGCCGATCCTACCAGTCTATTCGATGTAAATGTGTGGATTGACCATCCCAATCAGGTGGATCGCTTTTATGGAGGATATGGGCCGGGGTTGTATTTTACTGTAGAAAGCCCGGACATTGCCCGGTTTGCAGGACAATTGCAAGACGAGCTGGACGGACTCGGTTCATACTTTCCTGGGACAAACAGCAAATGAAGACCTGGAGTTATGGCATAAACAGCCTGTACAGAACAGCGTCTCTTGATCTGCAGACCGGCCCCTGGTGGACATTTGCCCTGGAACGGGCAGTCGAGTGGTGCTGTGATTTGGCGCCTGCTATACCATTGCTGAACGTAAAGATGAGACTCAGAGATCAGGAAGACATAGAACTGAATGGTGGTCATCCGTGGACAACCTGGAAAGAGTGGTATGGTGATTTGAGCCAGCTTTTTCACGGCTTTGTTCATATGCCGGTTTTCGATTTCTGCCAGAGACTGATCCGGAGTAGAATTGTGGAGCTGGGTTATGATAAAGCCAAAGAGATGTTTTATGAAGAGGACAAGAAATTCTGGGACGAGGAGCAAGATATGATCAAAGATCATCAATATGATCCTGTATCCGAAAGGAGCTTATAAGATATGAAAGACAAAAAGAAGACACTGTATTTGTACGAGGCGCTGAAACTGCGTTCAGAGTACGACGCCAGGATTAAGACATTAAAAGACTGTTTGCCTGAATCAAAGCAGAATAGGGATAGGTTTTCATTTAGTCGAGATGATGGGATGCGTCGTGCCAGTCCGGACTTTGATGTGGCTTCCGCTCGAAAGGACACCAGAAAGATAGAACTCAAACGGCGGAAACTGAATAGTTCCATTCAGCGGGCAAACTTCAACCATTTTATTAACTTTAATGGAGAATCGGTTAATCTCAGCGAGGCCTTAGAAATGCGTAAGGCCTTGAATGAACAGATTGGTGAATTTCATAATCAGGTGGTATCTTCATCTTACCAGAAAGTGATTTACAAGGAGGGTCGGGATATTGTTGAAGAGAATGAAATATCTTACTCAGATGCTGTCAAGAATCTCGAACAAGCCAGATTAGCCTTCCGGGAGCTGAATAGGAAGCTCAGACTGGCCTCTTTTGAAGCATCGGTAGATTTTCAAGATGAATATTTGGAGACAGGGGAGCAAGTGCAAATGCTTTGGCGACGAAGCATAGCCCAGACCACAGCTTCTGAGAGAGCTTATATTTGAGGGGCTGACGACTCATACCGTCCGGAAAAGCACACACTTGGGAGCTTAAAAACAATACAGCAAATTGAACAAGAAAGCATTGTAGCAGTATGGCTCCGCGTCTCCATTTTCCGTTGCCTTTAAACTAAAAATAATGTTAATTTGCACACTCTTTTAATGATATATTGAGTCCATTCCACAAAAAGCAAGTATTGGTAACATGAGCGCCCACTCTCCAAACAGAATTAGTTGCATATGCAGGGAGTTATATGTACTCCTATGGCGGTAGCCTGCCCAGTGAAATGCAGTTGTTATCTATTTCACTGAGGCTTGGTCCGACCCCAACTCCCAATTGGCAATTGGAATTGAAAAGAGGTAATTTGTGAGTTATCATTTTAGGTATGTCGCACAGAATGCGCCTGCTTTTGGTAGCTTATGCGGAAAGGGGCAAGATGACACGGTTGATCAGCGCCAGGCAAGCAACCAGGCGAGAACGGAGGCAATATGAAGAAGGAAAAAACTAAACAAACCCTTCAAGCGCGTTCTGATGAGGATACAATGCGGCCGGAATACGATTTTTCCGAGGCGGTACGAGGAGTGACGGCCAAACGGTATGCGCAGGGAAGCAATGTGGTGGTTCTCGAACCCGATGTGGTTCAGATGTTCCCCAATGCAACCGCCGTGAATGAGGCATTGCGTGCATTAGGAGGCATCATCCGGAGCGTCCCACGATCGAAAGCCCGCAAAACGCTAAATCTCAAAACCTGACCTCCCCGACTTTGCTAAAGCGATATCACCAGGGCTGGGTGGAGAAGTATTTGGGTAACGGAAATAACATCCGTGACGACAAATGGACCAAGAGTATTGCTGTTGGCAGCAAGGGGTTCGTTGAGCATGTAAAGTCTGCTCTCGGCGCTCTTGCCAAAGGCAGAAAGGCCAATGAGTCAGGAGACAGCTATCAGCTTCGAGAGCCCTCAGTGCCTTATGGAGAGCATTTTGGGAGTTACCCCGTTTAACCGTTTTTTGTTTTGTTTAACCGGGGTCATAAACGAAGATATAGGGCTTAAAAACACCTATTTTTGGAACTTTAATCCAGAAGAATCAAGCAGATAGCTTGGCCCGACCCCAATTTACTACACAGGGGTGTGCCGCCTATAAAATATTGGGAAAGGGGATAAAATATGTTTGAACAAATAGATCAAGATAACCTCTTAAAACGTTTTGACTCTTTGGCCCGCGAAATAGAGAATCTCAAACGAGATTTACTCCGCAGCTTGACTGTTGGGGAGAAACATAGGGAAGTGAAGCCGACCCTGTTTGGAAGTATTAAGGGAGGCGATGTGACCGAAGAAATGATTGAAGAGTCAAAGCAATCCGTTTTGCGCCCCCTAGAGGATGTATAAATCCAATGAATGAAAGTGCGCTTTATGTTCTCGACACGCATGTGCTGATTTGGTACTTCATTGGCAGTAAGCGACTCAGGAAGAAACTTAAAGATATTATTGATGAAAGACGGAGAAAAGGTGGTGGAATTCTCATCCCAACAATTGTTTTGGCTGAGGCTTTAGATATAGCAGAGAAGCAAAAAGTAGATTTTGACTTTAATGGGATGTATAGGCTTATTCAAGAAGAACCAGGGTTTGAAATTGTTGGGTTTGGGCTTGAGATTTTTGAGGAAACCCTTGGCGTGGAAGAAGTGAAAGAAATCCATGATCGTATTATTGTAGCCACCGCAAAGTTTTACGCGGCGGGTATATTAACAAAAGACCGGATCATTCAAAATTCAGGCGAAGTCGAAACCCCACTATGAAGACAAGAGTCAAGAGCAGACTTGACCCCTTTACCCCACTCAAAGAAACCAAAATGACTAAAAAAGCCTTAATCAGTGGTATCACCGGGCAGGATGGTTCTTATCTTGCTGAACTTCTGCTTTCAAAGGGCTATGAGGTTCATGGCCTCATCCGTCGGGCAAGCACATTTAATACAGGAAGGATAGACCATATCTATACAGACCCACATATACCAAGGACAAAATTATTTTTACACTATGGTGACCTCTCAGACTCAGGTCAGCTCACAAACCTTATCTATAATATCCAGCCTGATGAGATCTATCACCTCGCTGCCCAGAGCCATGTGCGGGTAAGTTTTGACATACCTGAATACACAGGTGATATAACAGCATTAGGAACTACAAGATTGCTGGAAGCTATAAAAAGAAGCGGAATAAAGACTAAATTTTATCAGGCATCTTCATCGGAGATGTTCGGTGCTGCCCCACCGCCTCAGAACGAAAAAACACCCTTCTATCCAAGAAGTCCTTATGCAGCAGCTAAGGTCTATGCCTACTGGATGACCGTGAACTACAGGGAAGGTTACAACATGTTTGCATGTAATGGAATCCTTTTCAATCATGAATCACCACGCAGGGGTGAAACTTTTGCAACAAGGAAGATTACG
>JAGVOC010000395.1 GCA_020052975.1 Desulfobacterales bacterium
AGAGCACTTTCTTAATTATATCAATATTATATTCATCTTTTTTCCGAAATATTTAAAAATATTTTCGCGGAAATTAGGGACTTTTGAAATTACCTCAATGTATAGCGATTTTGTGGGTGTCATCATAAAAAATATTTTTTCGTTACAATTTTTGTTGAAATTTCAGGGTAATATTTGACTATTGTCTGAAAGCTTTTTGGAATCGTCTCCTTTTCCCATTTCACTTCAATGGCTTCAACGCCATTCTCTCCGGTCACAATAAAATCAATCTCCGTCTGGTTAGTTGTACGCCAGAAATTAATCTTGTTTTGAGATAGCTGATCTTTGCATAACAGTTCCAGAAGAAAGAAATTTTCAAATAGATTTCCCTGATCATTTCTATGATCGATATCGTTATAATTATTTGCGGCATAGTTCCGTAAACCCAGATCCATAAAATATATTTTCGGAGTTTTGGTGATTTCTTTCTTATAATTTCTATAAAAGGGATAAATCCGTTTAATAATAAAAGTTTGTTCCAGAATGCTTATATATTTTTCGGTTTCTTTTCTTGTAATTTTGAGTGATGTCGCCAGGTTGTCAATATTCAAAAGTTGTCCGGACTGGTTTGCCAGCAATCCGGCCATAAGATTGAATGCCTGAGTGTTTTCAACCCGCAAAAAATCTGTAATATCCTTTTCAATATAGCTTTGATAAATATCCTTGAGTATCATTTTTTTTTCAAATTTTTGCGTTTCTAAAGCCACAGCTGGATAGGATCCGAAAACAAGCATATCAGTCAATGCCTGTTTTTTTGTAACAGGCGCAGCGAAGCTAAGATATTCGCTAAAAGATAAACGGTGAATCTCAAATTGCCGGACTCTTCCGACCAAATGTTCTTTAAGTTTTGACTTGATTTCAAGCTGGGATGATCCTGAATAAATGATTTTGATGTTCAGGCCAAGGTCATAGAGTTCTTTTAAAAAAAGTCCCGGATTTTTGAGACGCTGAATTTCATCGATAAAAATAAATTTCCGGGCATTCTCTTTTCCGATAAATTGAATGAATTCCGGGATGTCATAAAAAAGTTCCTGTAGCTTCAGATCATCCAGATTGAAATAAAAGATGGATTGAGGTGGAATATTTTTCCGGATGAGATGCTGAATCATTAAAAAAATAATCGAACTTTTTCCAACTTGCCGGCTGCCGATAAGTCCGATAATTTTATTGTTGTCTAAGTTATTTATAATATGAGATATAATATCCCTATCTTTAAGATTGAATGAAAAGCCGGCCTTAAAACGCCATGGATTTTGTAGTTCAAATATCTCTTTAATCATAATATTACCTAGTTTATTTTTAATAATGATTTATATTAAACTATTAATAATGTCAATTTCAATTCATCAAAAAAACCCAAAATGAACTGAAAACATTATGCCTGCTGCTTGCGGCGGAGAGCTTAAATCTCATTTTAACCGGATTTTAATAAGCGATATTTGAAAAGGTAAGGAGGATTCTAAACCATTAAACCTGATCAATGGCATGATTGGAAGTAATGCGGCAAAGTTCCTGATATTACCGAGCGTAAAAAACCTTGGCTCTATTCTTTCAAAGCAACGAATTTATTCATAATTGTTCCAATATGTTCAATGGTGCATTCCACAATACTGCCGTTGTTTAAAGTGACCGGAGGGTCCCTGAATATGCCAACGCCTGACGGGGTTCCGGTGGATATAATATCCCCCGGCAGAAGGGTTATGTCTTCACTTATGTTTTCGATTATAAAAGGAATGTCGAAAATCATATCTTTTGTATTTCCGTTCTGCATTATTACCCCGTCGACTTTGCAGATAAGCCGCAAATTCTGAACATCCCCGATTTCGTCCTTTGTTACAATTGCAGGACCAAGTGGCGCAAAAGTGTCAAAGGATTTTCCTCTGTACCATTGAGAATCCGAAAACTGCGCCTGCCTTCCGGACACATCATTCATGACAGCGTATCCGGCAACAAATTCATATGCATCTTTTCGCTTTATTCTTTTTCCTTCTCTTCCGATAATTACGGCAAGTTCAACCTCCCAGTCAACCTGGCCGCTGCTTTGCGGAAGCAGAACATGATCAAAAGGGCCGTTTAATGTATTTGGCGACTTGCAAAAAATAAGCGGCTTTCCCGGGCTGTCAAAACCCCCTTCTCTGGCATGTTCGGCATAATTCTTACCTAGACAAATTATCTTGGAAGGCCTGCATACCGGACATCCTATTCTGACATCCATTTGCTGACCCGGATCATCAACGGAAGAGACTTTATCAAGCCAGCCGTTTCTAAAAAACTCTTCCCCTATATCGGGTATTTCCGGAAAGAGTCTTTTCAAGTCAACAACCGTGTTATTACTATTAAGAAGTCCCGGGCTTTCTTCTCCCTTTGCACCAAATCTGATAAGTTTCATGTTTTATCCCTTTTTATTTCTTTCTTACCCGAAGCAAGACCATCTTTATAGCACTTCTTGCCATACCAGTCGATCTGCCTGCATATACCCCTGATAATACTAACTTCTCTTGCGCGAAGCTCCATGCGTGTAAAAAAATGGCGCAGCTTGTTCATCCAGTAATCGGGGTTTTCCGGATTTATATAGTTAATTCTGACGAGTATATCCTTAACATTGTCGTACATCCCGTCAAGCTCAAAGCGGCTTGCAAGGCGCGGAGCAAATTTCACCTTATCTTCGATTCCCGCAAGGAAGATTTCATAGCACACGATCAGGACAGCCTGTGAAACATTCAGAGATGAAAAATCTGAAGCCGGAATATTAACAAGCTCATGGCACAACCGGATATCGTCGTTTAAAAGGCCTCTGTCTTCCGGGCCGAACAGAACAGCGACTCTGTTTTTCTTTGATATTCCAACAAGTTTGCGGGCCATTTCTGAAGGAGAAGAAACTGCCGGCCGCTCTCCTCCTAAACGGGCTGTAGTGCCGACCACATAATTAAACGGTGAGATAGCAGCCTTGAGGTCTTCAAAAACTTCCATTCTTTCAACAACATCTGAAGCTGCATGTGTTGCTAATTTACGTACTTTTTCAATGTCATAGTTTTCCGGGCTGACAACAATAAGGTGCTTTATTCCCATGTTGCGCATAGCTCTTGAAGCAGCCCCGATATTTTCAGAATACCGGGGCCGGACCATGACTATCGATAAATTGTCAGGATTTATACCTGCTTTCATCAACCTGTAATTTCAAAGCTGTTGAAAAAGTACCCTATTTCAAAGGCTGCCGATTGAGGTGAATCGGAACCGTGCACCACATTCTTTTCAATATCTGTTGCAAAATCCGCACGAATTGTGCCGGGAGCAGCTTCCTTGTAATTTGTCGCGCCCATCAATTCCCTGTTTTTTGAAATTACATTCTCGCCCTGAAGCACCATAACAACTACAGGACCGGATGACATGAAATCAGTCAGGCCGGCAAAAAAAGGGCGCTCTTTATGCACG
Source organism: Desulfobacterales bacterium (assembly GCA_020052975.1). The sequence continues at coordinate 3,472 of JAGVOC010000395.1, forward strand.
GCATAAAAGCCCTGAGCCTGAATTTTTGTCATATTAATCATCTTCATAGCTGCTATCCTGATATTATTTTTTTCAAAGCGTCTTACAACTTCACCAATCAGACCCCTGGATACTCCATCCGGTTTTATAATAGACAATGTTCTTTCCATATTTTTAAAATCCTTTCAATGATGATGAACTTGTAAAAACTATGTTTTCTCACAAAGGCACTAAGAACACGAAGAAAAAATCATTTAATATTAATATGTTAACTTTGTGATCTTTGTGGCTTGGTGTGAGATCCTGACTTTTTACGAAGCCGTCAATGATGTTTTTATTTGCGAAGCCTTACCAGAAGCAAACATTCAAGTCAACAACCGCATTTTGCGCGTCTTTCTGCATATATTCGAAGCTCCCCGCCTCTTTTTATTGACGATAATATTATAATCTGGTACTTTTTGAATAATTAACCATAAATATTAAGTATGATGGACTCGTAAAAAGTCGAAATTCAGACGGCAAAGTAAAAAGCTCATTATGCAAGGCGCACGAATCTTGAGGAATGAGGCGTACTTACTGGTACGCTGCAATGACGAAAGATGAAGTGCAACACAGCAGAATGACTTTTTACGAAGCCGTCAAGTATTGCGGTGACAGAATGCAGATGGCAGAACAGAAAAAAGCGATCAGAATTTGTGTGATAGACGGCCAGGGCGGCGGAATCGGAAGCGCTATTATCAAAAGATTAAGAGATGTTCTTTGCGAAACAATTGAACTTCTTGCCCTTGGAACAAATGCCATTGCGACATCCCAGATGCTTAAAGCCGGCGCAAACCGCGGTGCATCGGGTGAAAATGCAATAGTACAGACCGTTAAACAGGTTGATATCATAATTGGACCTGTCGGCATCGTGCTAGCCCATTCCATGATGGGAGAAGTAACACCGGGAATTTCTGAAGCTGTTTCAGCCAGCCCGGCAAGGAAGCTTCTCATACCACTCTCGCAGGAAAATGTTGAAATAGTCGGGGTATCTTCAGCGCCTCTTCCCCATATTATCGATGAAATGATTGAAAAAAACCTGAAAGCATATACAAAACAAGGAAGGTAGAAATGTGTGAAGCAAATGCTTATCTTATCGGTGATAATGATAACAAACTGGTTATGGAATCCGTGGATACCGTTGAACCTCAGGAAGACGGCGTAAGGCTGGTCAGTATATTCGGGGACCAGAAATATATTAAAGCCCATATTCACTCTCTCTCGCTTGTTGACCATAAAATTTTCCTTAAACAAAAATAAAGCCTGATGAAAATATATATTGCCAGGACCGCGGGCTTTTGCATGGGCGTGCGCAGAGCCGTCGAAATGGCTCTTGATATACCCCGCAAACACAAAGGGCCTATTTTCACTTTTGGTCCGCTTATCCATAATCCGCAGGTTCTTGATCTTCTCAATGAAAGAGGAATTTCTATTATCAACGATATTCCTGAGAAGGGGGTTGGAACTGTACTTATCAGGGCCCACGGGGTACCCCCCGGCATAAAAAAGAACCTTAAAAATTCCGGTTTTAAGGTTATTGACGCCACATGTCCCCGCGTTATCAAGGTGCAGAGCATAATAAGAAAACATGCAAAAAAAGATTATACTTCCATAATAATCGGAGACAATAAACATCCTGAAGTAATCGGCCTCATAGGCTATGCAGGAGGAAAAGGGCACGCCGTCGGCAGCATTGAAGATCTTGAATTACTTCCGGAATTCGGGAAAGCCATAGTTGTGGCACAAACTACCCAGAACATTTTATTTTACGAAAAAATAAAAGAATGGGTCGGAAACAAATTCCCTCATTATAAGATATTTGATACCATATGCAATTCAACCTCTATGAGACAGGAAGAAGTAAAAGAGCTTGCGGAACTGGTTGATGCCATAGTTGTTGTTGGAGGACATACCAGCGGTAATACCCAGAGGCTTGCCGAAGCTGCGGTGCAGGCTGGAAAGCCGGCCTATCATATAGAAACGGAATCCGAACTCGATATAAAGGCTCTATCACAAGCGCGCAATATAGGGATAACGGCGGGTGCCTCAACCCCAAACTGGGTGATAAAAAGGGTTCACAGAGCGATTGAAAATATCACATATAAGAAAGCAGGAGGCTGGCGCAAACATTATTATAATATAGAGCGCTCTCTTCTTCTGACGAATATCTATGTCTCCATTGGAGCCGGATGCCTTTGTTATGCGAATATAAAGATGCTGGGAGATGCCGGCTATTTCCCATATGTTATCATGTCAATGCTCTATGTTCTTTCAATGCACACTTTCAACAATCTTATAGGAAGAAAAGCCGATCATTACAACGATCCGGACAGGGCATCCTTTTACAAAAAGCATCAGTCTCTCCTTGCTTTCCTTGCAATATCTGCAGGCGCCGCGGGTCTTTTTACCGCATATTCCATAGGGCTGATCCCGTTTTTAATTCTTTTGTGTATGAGCATAATGGGTCTTTCTTATAATCTGAGGATAATTCCTGAAAGCCTGACAAAAGGCAGATACAGGAGTATAAGGGATATCCCTGGTTCAAAAACAGCGCTGATTACCGCTGCCTGGGGGATTGTAACTTCACTTCTCCCTGCATTGTCATTACCGTTTAAGCCGGGAATCCTTATTGTTTTTACATGGTCTGTTTGCATGGTTTTTGTGCGAACCGCCTTTTTTGATATACTTGATATGCAGGGCGACCGTATCGTAGGAAGGGAAACAATTCCAATATTAATCGGAGAAAAGCGGACGGTGCGGCTGTTGAAATACATCCTTGTCTTCATGATCGCTTTTCTTATTCTGTCAAGCTCATTTAATCTTGTCTCAAAGATTGGTTATATTCTTTTTATTTGCCCTTTATTTTTGTTTTTTATGCTCACAGTTCACGAGCAGGATTACATGTTTCCCGGTACAAAGCTTGAATTTCTTGTTGAAACTCATTTTGTGCTGGCAGGACTGATTGCCTTACTGTGGCCTTATGCCTGATACGCCGTTAACATATTGAGAACACTCTTATGTCAAAGGGAATACCAGCAACACCGGCTCAGGCTTTCGTCTCCCTTGCGGCATCTCCGGAAGGAATGCGCCATGTAATAAGAGGAGATAAAAGGTACAAAACCATAAATAAAAACGAAACATACCCGAAATAGGGTGTAAAGGCGGACAGAAGAACAAGAAAACTTAAACGGCCGACCCATGGATTGCGGCTTACAAAGCGCCCCATATGGAGGTATCTTATGGGATACACATTCATCATAATTGCAGCGACTATCATCGTAACAAAACAAAAAACTCCCCAGAAATAAATCATTTCAGGATCATCATATACGCTCTGGTTGAACATAATCAATGGCGCCACAACAAGCAATGCTGCCCCCGGAGAGGGCATTCCCTTGAAGAATCCGGGAATGGGATGTTTATCCAGAGTAAAATAGATAAGTCTGCCTATGCCGAAAATCGCATACATTAAAGCGGCAAGAGTGATGGGCAGCTTCAGAACAAAAATGTTCTGTGAGTCTGAAAGGGTAATGTAAAATATCCATGCCGGAGCTATGCAGAAACTGATGGCATCGGCGATGTCATCCAGTATGCTTCCAAGGTTGATTTTCGCCGGATGATCGTCAAGTGGCTCGGTTAGGCCAAGCTTGCGTGCAAGGGAGCCATCGAGCTTGTCAAACAAAGCTGCTCCGATAAGAAACAGGTAAGATTCTTTAACCCTTCCCTGGTATGCGAAAAATACCGCGAGAAGACCCATAACGGCATTCATCACAGTCAATGAGTTAGGAAAAAAGGAAAGTATTTTGCGCCGCAGAGGTTCGTCATCATCACAAATATCGTCAAGAAAGTATGCTCCGTATTTACGGCAGTAACCTGCAATAGAACCGAAATTTATTATGAGAAAAATTATCTCAATCACAAACAGGGTCTTCAGGGGAAGATTTCCGAGCCATGAAACCCAGTTGTATAATGGTGATCCCGGACCATCAGGAATATAAAAGGCGTGGGCATACAAAAGTGTCCCAACCGGTGCTGCAACAATGGTCCGGAGCCGTGTAAATTCACTCAATACCGGCTCCTGACCTCTCTGTATTGCAAAGCTCCTTATGAAATGTGCAAAATTATCCCTGAGCAGGACAATAACACAAAGGATTAGAACAAATATGGCGTGAAATAATTCAGGCCGTGTATGTCCGGGAGATATATAAATAAGACGCCACATCACTCCGGCGGTGACAAGTGGAAAGATAATCGAATAAACGATTTTATCCATGACGCGTTCGGCAAGATGCGCAAAAGTGAGGTTTGAGCTGAACCGTGCGGCAAACCATCCGTCAACAAGGTCAAAGGACATCGAAACAAAGAGAAAAACGACTCCCATGGTATAAAGAACAGGGCTGCGTATCCACATAACGGCAATTGCGCAAAGCATTCCCAGAAAAACGAGCGGAAGCCTGCCATAAACAAGTATTGCTGTTACTCTTTTAGATAGATGTTTGTTATCAGGCATTATATCCAATTGATAATACTGATTTTTTCAGTAAAACCTTTCACTGTTTTGCATGAAACCAAAATGCCATAATTTAGATGGCTTTGTAAAAAGCTCAATATGCAAGGCGCGCAAATCCTGAGGAATGAAGCGTACTTTTCGTACGCTGCAATGACGAAGGATGCAGCGCAACACAGCAGATGGGCTTTTTACGAAGCCATCAGATATTAGAGAAAATGCTCCCATATGTCAAGGAAAGCCGCACTTAAAGCAGAGAGCCTCTTATTTTAATCTGTTTTAATCTTTCCAAAAATTCTCCGGCCGTCTCTTCGCAGATGGTGTGTTCATAGATATCTCCCCCGTGGTTTATTCCCTTTATTTTCCCGTCACAGAGGAACATCATAAGCAGTTTTTTTCCCGTTTCAATCCTGTCAGTTGCACTGATATCCATTTCCGGATAGCGTGAAGGTTCGGGTATAGTATGCCCGTTGTCGGTCAGATATTTCATGAAATTTACAATTCTGCCCAGACGAAGAATTGTAACAGCCTGCTTTCTCCCTGTCGTATGGGAAACAGGAAAAGCGCTTGAACGCATCAGTGAATAGTTTTTGACAAGTATTTCATGTTCATTACAGAGCTCATAATCAGGACTCCCCGGGGAGGGATAGAAAATTGATACTCCGGCAAGAACTCTTCTTTCTGCAAGGCAAATAAGGTCTGAAAGGGAATCTTCCGGACTCTGGTATGGTGCTCCTGCGATAATATAGCCCACGGCCTGAAGATGGTATTTTTCAGCAAAAAAAAGCGCCTTGTCAAAGGATTCCCTGACATCGGGCCTGTTAAATCTTTTAAGCTGTGCGGCAGAAAAGGAACCGAGAGAAAGATTAAGCGCTTTAAAGCCTGCTTCCTTCATCAGGCAAACCACCTCTTCATCAAGGGATGACGGGAAAAGGCCGTTCATTGCCCTGAGTTCAAGCTCTTTATTTCCAAACCTTGATATTATCTCTTTGAGAAGCATTACGAACCATTTTCTGTCCAAAGCAAGATTTTCGTCTTCAAAATCTATGAACCGTGCATTATACAAGGCAATCAGTTTTCCAATCTCTTCCAAAACGGATTCAATGCTTCTCCTTCTGTATTTAAGAAAAGAGGATGCCCCTACAGAGCAATAGGAGCACTTCATCGGGCAACCCCTGCTTGCCGAAACAACCGCGCTTGCCACCTTCCCTCTCATGTAAAAGCTGTTCTTCAGGAGCCCGGTTGCAGATAAAGGATATTTATCCAGATCCAGCATCATGGCAGGCTCGTTCGCCTTTATACTCCCGTCATTTTCACGGAAAACAAGGCCGGGTATCGAATCAAGGCTTTTATTATCTTTTAATGCCAGCGCAAGAAGGGGCATGGAAACTTCACCTTCCCCCCGGATAACATAATCAACGGCTTTGTTTTCCATAACACTATGCGGCAGCGCTGTAGGGTGGTGACCCCCGATCACTGTTTTACATAAAGGATTAAAGGCCTTAACAGCCTCGGCAGCCTTTAAGGCATAATCGGCATACGGAGTAAACAAAGATGAAATTCCAGCAAGAAAGGCGCCTGATACCGCTGCCTCTTTTCCGATATGTTCAAAGCTGTAACCAAAATGTTTAAAATTATGGAAAAGGGCAAACGGTGAAATATCTTCCTTCCCGTAGTATTCATCAAGGTACGCCATTTCAGAGGGAAGTTCCAGTTTATGAGATTTTGAAGTGGCAAGAGCATCAAAAATCTCAACGGAAAACCCGGCCTCAAGGAGTGATGAAGCGATGCATGAAAGGCCGTAAGGAACCGTTCTTTTACTTGTCAGGTAAAAATCTCTTATTGGCGGCTGAATAAGCAGAATATCAGTCATCTTCTATATTGCCGTCTTCAGGAAAGGGGTAATTCCGAGATATATCCCGAACAGAATCATGAAAATGGCGCAGAAAGCCAGGATTCCATAGTAGACCTTTTTATTCAAACGGCGAAGGCCGAAAAAAGCAAGAAAAGAGACTGTAAGATACCATATTAAATCACCTGCTTCATGGCCCAGAAAAAAAGCGACAAGCTTAGGCCATTCCCTGAACGAAATTTCGAACTGGGCAATGAACGCAAATCCTATTGTTGCCCACCAGACCCACCAGTAGGGATTCGACATTGAAATCATTATCCCTCCTGTAACTGGATTTTCGAAGCCCTTTTTCTCAATTTCTGAAGAAGTGTCATTCCCCCCGTTGCCTGAAGAAAGAAAACTTGTGGATATTTTGCCCAGATACAGGTCCCGCAGAATTGAGCCTCCGAAAAAGACAAGAATGAGTCCTCCGGCTACTCCGATTGCGCGGAAAACAAAAATATTTTTCAAGACAAACGAGAAACCGAGAAGGAGAAATATTATTATCCCCATTTCAATCAGCGCATGCCCCGTAATAATCCATAGTCCCATAAGGTAGCCGCGCTTTTCGGTCTTTACAGCCTTGATTATTGTATAGGTCAAAAGCGGTCCCGGAGACATTGCACCGGTCAGCGCTACAAGAAATGAAAACGAGAAAATCATCCCAAGGTTAGAAAAAAAGCTTGCAAATTCATTCAACATGATAGTTTATATCCTCTAATATAGACTCGCTTTTTATGAGTTCATAACCTTAAAAAGGAGATTCAAAGTGCAAAGCAACAAAAGAGTAGATATGCCTGATGATCTCAAGCAATGTATCGTTTTCCACGGCCATCTGTGCCCGGGCCTTGTTTACGGTTATATTGTCGCAAAAGAGAGCATAAAGCTTCTTGACCTTAAACGCTCAATGGACGAAGAAGTAGTCGCCATTTGCGAAAACGACTCGTGCGCAGTTGATGGGCTCCAGGTCATGCTCGGCACAACAGCCGGCAAGGGAAATCTCATAATCAGGGACTATGGCAAAAACGCTTACACCGTCATTAACCGCTCAAGCAAAAAGGCTTACAGGTTTTCAAGAAAGACAACTTATATTTACAATGGTAAACATAAAGATGAGTTTACTGAACTTGAAAGAGCCGTATCTGCCGGAACAGCAACTGAGCAGGAAAAAGCCCGCCAAAGGCTCTTAAAAGCAATAGATCTTTTTTCAAAACCATTTGACGAAATTTTTTCCACAAAATCAGCCGGATTCTCAATGCCTCCCTATGCGCCTATGGCGCCTTCGGTTCCATGCGCTGTCTGCGGTGAGATGACTATGCAGACGAAGATGGTTCCGAAAAAGGATGAGGCGGGTAAGCTCATCTGCCTTCCATGCTCTAATACGGCAAAGTAAAAAGTCATTCTGTCCGCCGCGGCGGACACTTCATCTTTCGTCATTGCAGCGTACCAATAAGTACGCTTCATTCCTCAAGATTCGCGCGCCTTGCATAATGAGCTTTTTACTTTGCCGTCTGAATTTC
>JAGVOC010000307.1 GCA_020052975.1 Desulfobacterales bacterium
ATTCCTGTTGCCGGGCGGGCGGCATTTTATGATATTGCAGATATATACCTTGTCCCTTGTAAGATTCATGGCCTCAATTATCTTTGTTAAAAGCTGCCCCGCTTTTCCGACAAAAGGTTCACCCTTCTGGTCTTCGTCATAGCCGGGGCCTTCTCCCACAAATACGAGTTTTGCGACAGGATTCCCGGTTCCAAATACTATTCTGGTTCGCTCAGCGCACAGCTTGCACCTGCGGCAGTCGCCAAGATCACGGCTTATTTCCTCAAGGTCATCACAGTAAACAAAAGATGCTTTTTCTCCCCAGCCATCTATTATTTTTAATGTTTCCTGAGAGCAATCGAATCCGCTGCAACCCTCACCTGCCATATATTTCAGGGTATTGCTCACCTCTTCAATAAGCCGCCCGGGATCGACGGCGCTTGCCCGGCCCTGTTCATTTTTCAAATCAGAAATTTCCGCCATGACCTCTTTTTTCAGCCCCTTTCATTCAAGTTCCGGGCGCCTATCTCAAGTATCCTGTCAAGAAGAACATGCGCAACCATATCTTTGTCCATCAGCGGCAGCTGTTCCTTGTCGCCGTTTCTATAAAAGAGAACAACCTTGTTCGTATCCGTACCAAATCCTGAAGATTTTCCATCAAGAAGATTCCCGACAATCATATCAAGATTTTTCTTAATCAGTTTTTCTTTGGCATTTTTTTCGAGATTTTCGGTCTCTGCTGCAAATCCCACAAGAATCCGGCTATCCTTATTTTTGCCAAGCTTAAGCAATATATCCTCACTTTTCTTTAAGACAAGCAGCGTCTCTTCTTCGCCCTTTTTTATTTTCTGTTTTGCAGCTTCTTTCGGCCTGTAATCGGAAACAGCGGCAGCCTTAATTATAATGTCGGCATCCTTAACATGATCAAAAACGGCTGCGGCCATATCTTCGGCAGAACCTGTTGTTATTGTTTCAACATTTGCAGGCGGTTTCAGATTTGTCGGGCCCGAAATAAGGAGAACGTCCGCTCCCCTGTGTTCCGCGGCCTTTGCAACTGCATATCCCATCTTGCCAGACGATGGGTTGCTGATATATCGTACCGGGTCAAAATGTTCCCTCGTTGGACCGGCTGTTACCAGAATTCTTTTCCCCTTAAAATCTTTCGGAGTAAGACAGGAAATAAGCCTATCGAGAATATCTTCCGGCTCGGGAAGCCGCCCCTGACCCGTTGTGCCGCATGCAAGCGCACCTGCATCCGGCTCCACAATCAAATATCCGTCTTTTTTCAGAATATCGATGTTTCTCCGAACTGATATTTTTTCGTACATGTTTGTATTCATTGACGGACAAACCAGGACAGGACATGTTACGGCAAGGAGAAATGTGCTCAGGGCATCATCTGCTATTCCACATGCGATTTTTCCGATAATATTGGCAGTAGCAGGAGCAACAACAACGGCATCAGCTTCTTTGGCCCATTCAATATGCCTTATGGAAGCGTTCCCACCCTTTTCAAAAAGGCATGTGCATACAGGATTGCCGGAAAGCGCCTCAAATGTAAGCGGCCCTATAAAGGAAGCAGCATTTGCGGTCATAATAACCCTTGCTTTCGCCTCCTGCTTTTTAATAAGCCTTAAAAGCTCGGCGCCTTTATATGCAGCAATACCACCGCTTACTCCAAGAACAATATTTTTATCTTTCAAATATCTCATCCCGTCTCCCGCCTCATGCTTCATGCCTCCCGACGCATGCCTCAAGCCTCATACCTACTTCAATAATCCACGCGCACCTTCTGTTACAGTCGGTGCAACCCATATTTCCACACCGGTGGAAAACTTGCCGTCAGTTATATTGATAACGCACCATCTGTTTTCCTTTTGAAACAACATTACAGTCCTCGGCGACTTGAACGAAACAATAAGTTTCCAGTTGTCTTTTGTCATGTTCTCTTCAAAAAAAGCGCATAGAGAACTGACGTCAACCCTTCCACTCAGTGCAAGCACACCTGCCGAAAAGCCGGGCGCGCTATATACAAAAGAAGAATCCTTGTCTATTTTAAGTTCTTTCGGAATAAGAACATCTCCAAAATCATAATATACCGGCACATCTTTTTTTTCTTTTGAGACAGATGCAGTAGAAAAAGAATCTTTATCTTTCATTTTCAACGTAGAACACCCGGTAAACAGCAACAAAATGGCTGTAAGCATGGAAACATATGCAAAAACATTATTAACCCGCTGATTTCTGATCATTTTCGCCTCCTTAAAGTTTAAACCTATTGTCAATAAATATATGCTGAGAAAACAGATAATTATTCAGTGCACCCTTTGGTTCCATCTCTCACCATCTTTTTGAAGCTCCCTGCCGCAAGCAACGATTAATGCGCTCGCCTTTCCGGTCACCGGAATCCTTGAACCCCTGACCCCTTGAATTCTGGTACAAGCATCAACTCTTTTGGAATGATCCAATAATCACTATATTAACACAAACAGGTTGGATATGGCAATAAACTTGGAAGTTTGGTACAAAATAAATAGAATGAGGAGAACGCATCCCGGAACTGATGTCTGAATATCATATTTGATAGACTCACTTCAGGAATAGGCTTAACTGCCCTCGGCCCGTTGACGGACTTTTTACAAATCCATCATATTTTACCACTTGAATTTTGATATTCTATCTGTTATTCGCTATCCGGATTCATAATACAGAGATCTTTGAAGAACATCCAATTTTACCCAAGTATAAGGAAGGCGATAATTTGAACCACAGGAATACATTTAAGTATTTCGAGGATTAAAATTTGAGTCTGACGCAATAATCGGGCAAAAGGGGGTGTTATACAAAGGTCTCAATACAGCTTTCATAAAATGCCCCCGTAGCTCAGTGGATAGAGCAACGGATTCCTAATCCGTTGGCCGCAGGTCCGATTCCTGCCGGGGGTACCAATAAAATCAAGGGGGTTAGCTGACATTGGCTAAGCCTTTTTTTCTTTAATTTCGTGGATTGTGCCCAAAATTGTGCCCATTTGCGTTTGTCAGGCAAAAGCTATTCAGCTGCAAAATTAATATATTACATCAATACTGTTACAATCTGACTGCGATGGTACAATGTTTCTAAATATGGTTCTGCAGGTGGATATCACACACACTTTTTCTTTTCTTGATCCGGAATGCTTTTTAAGGACACACCCGAAAGGCTGTTAACGATATGACCATTATGGTATATCTTACACAAAACATATGCTGAAATATGCAAGGCGCTGGGAAAGCCCAGTTGCGGGAACTTTTCAGGACAACACCTACGATGACTTGCTTATTTATTTATCATACTTAACTTACTCTTTGTTGAATATCGAATTTAAGCTCCCCGAAGCAAGCTATGGGGAATCTTCGACCGTAGGGAATAGCGTCTATTTTTAATTCGCTCGCTAACCCCGTCGTAAGTACGCCCGCCATGCTGATTGGCGAGACCTTCAGCTGGGAATGCGCTCGCTGTTTAGGTTCAACTCCATCTCAAACAGGTTATATAAGGTATGGTAAAGAAAATAAGGAAAGGGCTCATATTCGCCAAAAAATCAATTGCTCAAATTTATCAGCCAGTTTGTCAGCCGGCCGTTTGGCCTGGGGTTTTCAATCCCCTGCGAAGAGTTCCAAAATCCGGATTGAACTTAAATGTCATGAGTTTTAATATTCGGCGCGGGACGGCGAGAGACGGCAAAAATCACTGGATATTTCGTCGTAACCGGGTAAGCGAACTTCTGAATCATTATCGCCCGGATGTTTTAGGTCTACAGGAAGCGTTGGACTTTCAAACATCAGAAATCCGCACCATGCTTCCCGGATATGAGAAGATTGGTAGTGGAAGTTTGGGTGGCAGCAAAGGGTTGTTCAATGCTATTTTTTATGATGCGGAACGGTTCTTCCCATCTGAGGAGGGCACCTTCTGGTTTTCAGATAAACCCGATATTCCGGGGTCAAAGGGGTGGGGGAACATCCTCCCGCGAACATGTACCTGGGTGCGCCTGATTGAAAAAGGCTCAAAGCAGGCTTTTTATTTTTATAATGTTCATCTGGATCATATTTCCCAGCGTTCGCGAAAAAATAGCGTCGTTTTTTTGACCCAGTTTATTCATATGCGGTCTTCTCCGGATCCTTTTGTACTGACAGGTGATTTTAATGCGAGAGAAAAGAGTACGCCCATACAATATTTAAAAGGTAAAATTCATTTAAGAATCAAAACAAAAGGGAGTGTGTTAAATCCCGAACCATTAATGGACACCTTTCGGGTACGATATCCAAGTGGTCGACATGTCGCTACCTTTCACGGGTTTCGCAGTTATTTTTTCCGGTTCAAATTTGACTATATTTTTGTCCCCTCTTATGTCCGGGTCAAAGACGCAATAATTATTCAACCGCAATGGAAAAAATGTTACCCCTCTGACCATTTCCCGCTGTTTACCCACATTGATTTGTCTGTAATCTCTGCTTCTGCAAATTCCGGCGCTTTTATTGAAAAAGATGAAAAGGATATGACCGATGAATAGGTGCGATATAAAAATAAACCACCTTAGGGTTATCTTACATCCAATTGGAAAATAAGTGCACAAACCACTCACTGATCGTTTGGAACAAAGGTCTTTTTTTCCACTCATCCCATTGAATCTGCTTGGAATCCGCAAGGTCCCCTACAAACATCTTCTCCATTTCGACGGCAAACTCGTGACTCAGGATAACCGCATTCACCTCGTCATTGCTTAATAAGCTCAGGTAGTCCATGTTGGTTGAGCCGACTGTTGACCAGACCTTGTCAACCACCGCGGTTTTCGCGTGCAGCAGGGAAGTACTGTGCTCGTATAACTTCACTCCCGATTTCAAAAGCTTGGAATAATAATACCTCTGTGCATATAATGCCAGCTGAGAATCGGTGATCCCGGGGAGAATGATCTTTACGTCAACACCGCGCTCAGCAGCATCAGTAAGGGCCTTTAATATCTGGTCGTCAGGGATAAAATAGGAATTCGTCATGTGAATCGAAGACTCTGCGAATGAGATGGCCGACACATACACAATAAAAGGGGTCCTGTTGGTTTCTCCCGGGGTGCTGCCTATCACTCGCACCAGGGCATTACCCTCTTCTTTCAGATCAGGGAAATAGTTCCGTTCGGAAAGTTCCGGTCCCTTCTGCTTCTGCCAGGTGTCAAGAAAGAGCTTCTGGAATTCGGCCACGGCCGGGCCTTCAATTTGAATGTCTGTGTC
>JAGVOC010000398.1 GCA_020052975.1 Desulfobacterales bacterium
GGGCAGTCTCACAAGAAAGCAGACAGAGATTGTTGTAGAGACAGTGTTTGAGAGCATCAAGGAAGCGCTTGTGAAAGGTGAGAAGATCGAGATACGCGGCTTCGGGAATTTCAAGCCCAAACTCAGGAGACCGAGAAAAGCGAGGAACCCCAAGACGGGCGAACGGGTTGATGTGCCGGGGAAAAAGGTCCTACATTTCAAGGTAGGCAAGGCCCTCAGGGAGGCGATGAACTCGCAGTAATAGGTCGTGAACTCAAACGGATCAATTTAAGATAAAAGGGCAAATAGATTTTCTGAACACTTACCATTTTTTTATGTCTAGATCTCCCCTCTGAAGTGCCATAAAAATAATTTATTATCAATAAGTTCTAAGGTTGCTTTATCTAAAGTACATCTAAAATACATCTAAAATTTGGTTACAATTCCCCATTTTCCAGAAAACTGTAATACCCTTTGTGATTGAAGATGATGTGATCAAGGAGCCTGATGCCGAGTGTTTCTCCGGCAGCTTTTATTTGTTTTGTAATTTCGATGTCTTCTTTGCTTGGCATTAATCCCCCCGCGGGATGGTTATGTGCAATAATGATAGCTGATGCCCTATCCGTAATCGGATCGGCAAAGACTTCTCTGGGATGAACCTGTGTCTTGTTGACAAGCCCAACCGTTATCACGCGGCTTGCGATAACTTCGTTTGCACCATTGATGGAGATACAAATAAAATGTTCCTGCTTTCTATCTGCATAATGCCTAATCAGGGGTAATACATCAGCAGGGAATGAAATCTTCAATCCCTCCGGACGAATCCTGCGGCGTGCAAATTCAAGGGATGCTGCGATCAGAGTTGCCTTTGCCATGCCGACGCCCTCAATTTTTCTGAGTTCATTAAGGCTCACACTGGCGTTGCCGCTGTCCAATATCTTGAGAATTCTTCCCGCAATAGTCATCACATCATGGCCTTTTGTCCCACTGCCCAAAAGAATGGCAAGCAGTTCAAGGTCAGAAAGCCCCTCGGCTCCCTTTTGCATGAGTTTTTCACGCGGTCGATCAAGTTTTGGAATGTCAGCTATTTTTTTCATCTATCGGTCGCCTCGCTCTTTATATGCCTTTATAGACATTTATGGATATTTATGAACTCTATCAAACAGGCAATAATACATTGCGATATTTTTCCGAACACCTTCCAGCCATTACCTGAATTTTTATAAATATAGGCATTGCGCTCATATTTTGCAATTTGCTATTATCTCCTTATAATTCAATATATTACGCATGCATGCCTAATAGTTTTTACAGTGACTTTTTATCTTTGCTGTTTTCCAAAATCCGTTTTTTCATATTCTCATATCAACAATACCATGTGATTATTTCAGGTGAAGCTGAGCCATACCTGATAATTCTATTGCTATTAATCTCTTAGCTGATTGCTCTGTCGGCCAGTTGGAAATGTTAGCGTGGCGTGGGGGGATATCGTCGGCATCAATGTGCAACCCTGTGTTTAAAACTTGCCGGACAAAAATATCAGCTCGCCCTATGAGAGATAGCGGAGGTCGTTTTTGTGCAACTTCGTTATCGCCTATTCCCCATATTGCATTTTCGGAAAGGCCAAAAATCCGAAAGACCGATGTTTGGCCAGTTTTTGGAGCCGGCAGAAAAAGTCGATGTCGGACTGTGCCGTCAGCCCTATAGTCGCCTTTGTTGAGAATAAACCGAGCCAGCGGTTCAGCAGGGTCTACGTTAACCAAAAATACGTTTCCTCATGAATTCAAACGCTTGAGATTTTCAAGTATGACCGGCGGGATCGTATCGCTAAAATACTCAGTCCCATGCGTTTTATTACTGCCAAATATCCCTGCATAGGAAATCATGTTCTTCCCATTAAACCCGATAACAAAAATCATTCTTTTGCTTTTATACCATTCGAACGCTATCTCACCGGATGGTTCAGCCAGGATATTAGGCATGGGAAAGCCGGAAGGGAGCATATAAATAAATTCCACAGCTTCGTAGATTGATTCCTTTGATACTGGGTTCGCTCCGTATCCATCCCAATCTGCTTCAGAACATTGGCGGTAAAGCTCGATCAACGATTCGATAGCTTCTTCAACAGGTCTTCCGATTGACGCGGTGGATTGCCAGAACGCTTTTTTGCTGAATTCAGAGTTGCGATAGATGCCCGGTGAATACCTGCCCTGTAAAACAATATTCATAGAAACAACTCCTTTGCTTTTTCGGTTATACTTTCAAAGAAAATCTTATTTTTAAGGTTGCGCAAATGTTCTAGTATCTGCCATGCCTCTTCTTCGCTTATCCCTTCCGGTTTTTGTTTAAACGTATCGATATCCAGAAATATAGGAAGAATATCGGTACTAACGAGCTGTTCTAATGTCTGTGTGATAATGGCTGAAGCATCAAGTGAAGGTTCATGAATTCCTATGCGAGTCAAGAACCCACTGACACCCTGAGGCAAGCCTGCCGGTACAGAAGGAGATGCCGTAAGATAATCGCTGAAATCTCTGAGCGGGAGGGGGATTTCCAGTTTATTGATAAATCGCACAGCAACCCGTGTAATTTCAGGAGAGGTTATCTCGGAATATTTCTTCCACAATCCCTGCGCTTCATCACGAAATCTGGCCCATGTCTCATAAGGTTTAAGCCTGCTGAAGGTAAAACCATCCAGTCTTGTCTGGAGAATTTGCTTTTTGTCGGCAGATGAAAAAATATAGCCATCAACAGTCTCTGCGATGTCAGAAAGGGGTTGTTCACCCTTTTTGAATTCCAGCTTACCTTCCCACCTATGCCGCTTTTTTTTCTCGGGATATTCGGTTGAGATTAAATTCGCGAGAGTGTCAAAATGCTCAACACGGAGATCATCTTTCATTCTGATGCGGATATCAATAAGCGCTTCAATGATAGGCGCATTTTTTAAAACAGCATATTCTACCAACCAGACCTCCGATCTTAAATAAGCCTCTGATTAATTATATCAGAAACAATTACCTCTATTTTTTACTTCTACCCCGCTTCACCCTTTTTTTCTTTTCCTCGTCCAGTCTGCCTTTTTCAGTTTTTATCTTTTCCAGCAGAACCGAAGCCGGTTCGTCGTTCGGATCCTGCGGCACAAGTTCGCCACGGAATGCCTTTGCAAGAATGGACTGTGTGAGCTTGTCCACAAAAGCCTTTGCCTTCGCATATCGCGCCTCGATCTCATCAGCCTTTTTGAAAAGATCATCTACACGACGGACGATTTCTTGCTGTTCGGGGAGTGGACAAAGTCTAACGTTCAATTTCCGCAATTGAGATGTATTTATACGAGGTCTTGTCGCACCATGCACATAGTCAGCCAACGCGTTATAGCTTTCTCTGCTTGCAAGCTGGTAAGTAAGATAAGTCGTGTTAACTAATTCTTTTTGGGGGCGTATGCAAAAACAATCTGCCTTTGCGATTGTATTCGTCGGGAGATTCGGAAGCTTACAAACCCTTATCTCGTCTGCAATGAAAGAAGCAAAAATAATATCGTTTTCCCTGACAGTATGTTTCGTAAGAGTCTTATATTTTTCTTTCCCTATAAATGATTTTTTATCTTTATAAAACTCCAAATGACCAATATTTTCCAGACGAATTACTCGTACACCTGATTCTGTATAATCCGATGTTTTTAAGTTTGAACCAAATGGCCCATCGAAAATGCCACCTTTTGGTAATAAGTTTTCTAACTGAATCCATTTCCAACTTGCAGGTAAGGTATCACTGCACGGCTTGTCTTGCCCCCAATCTGCTGTCAGCTGCCCTGAACAGGCAGCCGCAAGGACAGATTGACGGAAGCGTTTGAGGATAGCAGGAATTTTATCGAACCGCTCTTTGCAAATATTGACCTTATGCAAAAGTTTCTCGATCTTTTCAACAATGAGCCGCTGTTCGTTGAGGGGCGGGAGCTTAAATAGTAGGGATTCAATATCATCAGCACTGATATTACTAACCCCTAAACCTTTCCCTATTTTAATGAGCTGATATTCCACAGTCTGCAAATATTGCCAGATAAACTTCCATTCAATATGTTTCGGTGAATAGAGCAATATTTTGCCAGTTCGTTGATTTTGCAAGGCAGGAAGATCTAAGTCGTAAATACAAAGCTTGCCTATTGAGCCAGACATGCCAATCAAAACATCATTCTTCCTTAAAATAAACTCTTTCTTAGTCTCTCATGAGTACTGATTTCTCCCTATGTAATCAATTATGCCGCCATTTGTAGATCATTGTCCATCTTAAGATCAATCTGATCTGTCAGGAATTTCGTGA
>JAGVOC010000418.1 GCA_020052975.1 Desulfobacterales bacterium
CCAGTTATTGAAATACGGTGTCGATAACGACGGTAACACTGAATTTGCATAAGTTTTTCACGGTTCATTTGTCGAATTAATCGACAAAATCCACTTGTATCATCCTCGTGCAAAAAATCTTCTTTGATATTAATGGCAATCCAACCTGGTGTTTCAATAAAATCTAACGCTCTCAAAAAAGCAATGGGCGGAATATCGTCAAATCCCAAAGCTGCTACCGTAGTTAAACAATTAAAATGTTCTTCTTCTAATTTGATTTTGTGTTTTTTAGGCATATCTGCAAGATTAGTAACAAGATAATCGTCATAAATCTCAGGCCTATCCCGAAAAGTTGCCTTTTTTGCTTCTGGCAATATATCAATATCCATAATAGAATCAACACCAATAATTATCTAACTCATCGCCAACCATTCCATTACCAGCTCCGACATCTAATACCCTAAATTCATTAGGGTCTTCCCCAAAATCAGTAGCCATATCTTCTAATAAACTCACTACAACACTTGGGGAACAACATTTTAGCTTTTCATAAAATAATTTTTCGTAGAGACCAGGGATATCATAAAGTTTTCCATAGTCATGGAATCGAATACATTTCAAATATCCTTTAACACGTACTTCAAACCATTCTTCATCTTGAGAAATGTTATTTTGCTTTGGCCTCAATTTAGGAATGCGAATTTCTTCTACGTTTGTATCAATTTCTTTTAAACGATCTTTCCATACCGTATCATTCGCTAATGAATTCATAATAAGAAAACCTCCTTCTCGTAATTTTTTCAATTTATAAGGGCATCCACCAGGCCCGCCATATTGACGATGTCCTCAAGCTTTCCGGTAATACCTTATCCGACAGTCATTGTACAATTTGTACTTATCGAATAGCTTATTCGTACCCCACTTCTTCCATCTAAACTTGCTCCTCAGTTTCCGTTTTACATACCAGAGCAACTTGTTGATGACTATATTCCTTACCTTCTTAAAGACCCTGTTAGAATGCCCAATTCGGAAGTAATTCACCCAGCCCTTTAGTTTCCGATTGACTGAGTTTATTCCGCCTGAGATCACCTCCGTGCTACCCAGCTAACTGGTTCTACCTTTTCCCAGTTCGGGACTTTCACCCTATAGTTACGGCGACCTTGTCAGGTCACGCTGAGCGGTTCAACGTTCCCGGTTGAAAATCTCAAACCGGCTCACTCCAAAGGGATTACGCGTCAATAGGGGCGGCAAGGCTGTTACACCCAATAGGTGAAAGTGGCCAATCCGAGTATCGTTTTGAAACGTAAGCAATGTCAATATCTTACACCCCTTGAACCTGAAACCGAACACTTTAGGTATAAATATAATTTCAATTTAGATAGTTTCAGATGCAACTATTATAATAAAATATATTTTTTGTAAAGGTTTTTTTTGAAATTCTCTACTCAGAGGGATAGATTGAAGTCCCCAATAATCGGGAGAACGCATGCTTCCTGTCCCGTTAAAAGCGGAACCGCAGGCGGTCAGGAAATGCGCTTTTTGCTTGCACCGTGAGAAGAAGTGTATGGCTAATCGACCTCCAGGTTCCGGACGTCAAGCATACTGGTAAGCATGTTGAGGGAGGCTACGATCTGATCTTTTTCGACCTCGGTGAGATTTTTGAGACCATCGATGACCCTCTGCTGGATAGGGGGCGGGGCATTTTCAGCTAGCTTTTTGCCGGCCTCGGTTAACCGGATGGTAATCATCCGGCGATCGTGAGAGTTTCTCAACCTTTCAACGAGTCCCTTGTTTTCCAGGCGGTCAACCACGCCGGTAACGGTGCTGGATTTTACCATCATATGCTTGGCGATCTGGGAAGGAAGCAGTAGGCCGTTCTCATATAAGGCCAGAATGCAGTTCAATTGCGCTGCGCTCACCTGATATTTTTTATTTAATTCCTTGGTATAGAGCTCACTTGCCTGGACTAACCTGCGGATCGAAAAGATGATTTCCTTGGTGCGGTTTTGCTGAACGTTTGAGGATAAGGTGTCTGGGCGGATAAAGCTGTTGGTTGACATATTTTTTTATTCCTGTTAAAAATGTTTCAATTCAGAATATACTATTGAAAGAGACTGAATTAATCAACATAATTTATCATTTTTAGACAATTTGTTCAGGAATTCACATCCAGACATCCTTTCAACGGGATCATCATTGAAGCCATGATTCGATTGACCCGTGTTTCCAAAACATTTGATGGCGGCCGTTCCTATGCCGTCAAGCATCGCTCTTTCCAGGCGGATACGGGGGAGACCCTGATCCTCCTCGGCTCATCCGGCTGCGGCAAAACCACCATCCTTAAGATGGTCAACCGTCTGATCGAACCTACTGAAGGAGTCATTGAAGTGGCTGGAAAAGCCTGAATTTTTTCTATTATGGGAGTTAATCCCCAACATAAAACAGTAGCAATCAAAAGGGCCGCCATCAATATCTTTTCTCCCTTCATTAACTGTTATTCCCCTTATTAAAGAAGCAAGTTAACGAGATACGGTGGATTTTTTCAACCAGTTCAGTTATGACAAAGGGCTTTACCACATAGCCATCGGCTCCCTTATCCAGTATCTCAGGCATCTCCGATCTGAGGTCCTCACATGCAGGATAGTCCACCAGCATAATCACTTTAATATCCGGATGTTCCCGTTTAAGGTAAACTAAAAACCTGTATCCGGCATTTTCCTCATCTATCCATGGGAGAAAATCCTTATCTCCCGGCATAGAGTACTCCTTGGTCAGGTCA
>JAGVOC010000026.1 GCA_020052975.1 Desulfobacterales bacterium
GTTATAGAGCGTACCGCAAAACTCGAAGCCGTAAACGAGGGGATGATAAAAGAAATCCCCGAGCGTATGCGAATTGCTGAAACATTGCAAATGTATGCGGCAATTATCGAGAACTCAGACGATGCGATTTATGGAAAGGACCTGCAAGGAATAATCACCAGTTGGAACAAGGGAGCAGAAAGAATATACGGATATTCGAACCAAGAGGCAGTCGGACAGCAGGTTTCTATGCTGATAACACCTGATATGTCTGATGATGTCCACGAAATTCTCTCAAGAATAGCCAAAGGTGAACATATCGTTCACTATGAAACTAAACGAATTAGAAACGATAATCAAATAATAGAAGTCTCTGTGTCCATGTCTCCGATAAGAGACCAATCCGGTAAAATTGCTGGGGCATCAACCATAGCACGCGACATCACCGAACGGAAACTGGCCGAAGAATCAATTATTAAGCTTAACGTGCAATTGGAAAATAATATAAGCCAGCTCGAAACCGCGAACAAGGAACTGGAAGCTTTCAGTTATTCGGTGTCCCATGACCTGAGGGCGCCGCTCCGGGCCATTGACGGTTTTTCAAAAGTACTGATAGAAAAGAGTCCCAATCAATTGGATGAGGAATCCGTGAGATACTTAAACATCGTCCGCGCTAATACGCAAAATATGGGAAAGCTGATAGACGATCTCCTTTCTTTTTCACGTGTTGGGAAGCAGGAAATGCGGTTATCGCTGGTCAACATGGAACGCTTGACGCGGGAAACTTTTGATGAACTAAAACAGCAAAATCCCGGACGGAACATTGAATTAATTATCAAAAACACACCGCAAACACTTGGCGACGCAACTTTGATCACTATCGTACTTATGAATCTCCTGTCCAACGCTGTAAAGTTTACAAGGCATAAACATGAAGCAGTGATAGAATTCGGAGGTTCAATTGGGAATAATGAGATTATTTATTATGTTAAAGATAACGGCGCCGGTTTTAATATGCAATATTTAAACAAACTGTTCGGTGTATTCCAGAGACTGCACAGCCAGGAGGAATTTGAGGGAACGGGAGTCGGCCTCGCCCTGGTCCAGAGGATCATTCGCCGGCACGGAGGGCGCGTGTGGGCTGATGGGAAGATTGATGAAGGAGCGGCGTTTTATTTCACATTACCGGTAAAAAAGGAGGAGACAGATGAGCAATGATAATATGGTTGAAATTCTGCTGGTAGAGGACAACCCGAACGATGTCGAACTTACTTTAATGGCGTTGAAGGAGAACAACCTGGCAAATCATATCCATGTTGTCCGTGACGGAGAGGAGGCCATTGAATTTGTTTTCGGTACGGGAAGATACAGCGGACGTGATATGAGTATTATACCTAAAGTAATTCTGCTTGACCTGAAACTGCCCAAGGTTGACGGTATCGAGGTTCTCAGAAAAATCAGGTCCGATGAAAGAACAAAAATTATACCGGTAGTTGTGCTGACTTCTTCCAGGGAGGAACGGGATATCGTCGAGACATATAAACTTGGCGTCAACAGCTACATTGTCAAACCGGTACAGTTCGAAAATTTTGTAAAAGTTATCAAAGACCTTGGGTTATACTGGCTTGTGGTCAACCAGCCCCCGATGAAATGAAATTTCAGACTTATATGGGATGATAGTTAGTTCAGGTAACCTCGTACTTAAGCGCGGGGTTACCTGAATGCACGGAGGTAAGTATTATGCGTCAGGAAATAAAAATACTTTTTCTTGAGGATGTCGCCACTGATGTTGAGTTAAATCTTCTTGAATTAAAAAAGGCCGGTTTTGACGTCATATCGAAAGTAGCTGAAACAAAAGCAGATTTTATTCAGGGGATAGATGAATTCAAGCCGGATATCATTCTTGCCGACTATAACCTTCCTTCTTTTGACGGTATGGAAGCGCTGGACTATATCATGAATAATGAAATTAAGATTCCATTTATTTTTGTTTCGGGTTCCATGGGTGAGGAATGGGCAGTGGATACCCTCAAAAGGGGAGCGACCGATTATGTGTTGAAGCAGAATATCGTAAAGCTCGCTCCATCGGTAAGGCGCGCGCTTGATGAAATCGACTTAAGAAAAAAGAGGGAAGAAGCGGAAGAATCAGTTCGGAACAGCGAGTTTAAGTACCGTACTCTTATGGAGAACATTCCAGACATAATCGCGCAGTTCGACAGCGACCTGCGGTTTATTTACGTTAATCAAGCGATTACAAAAATAACCGGTTTGCCGCCGGATGCTTATTTAGGAAAAACCAATGAGGAACTCGGAATGCCGGCGAAAAACACCGCAGTCTGGAATAGCGAGATGCGCCAGATATTTCAAACCTCCGAACCGCGGGCTTTTGAACTGGACATACGCTCGCCAAAAAGCGTCCGGTATTTGTCTTTTCTGTCTGCGCCGGAGTTCAGTGACGACGGAACCGTGAAATCCATATTAACGATAGCCCGTGACATTACCGAGCGCAAACAGTCGGAAGCGGCGCTTCGCGAAAGCGAGGAACGGTACCGTATAGTGGCCGATTTTACATTCGACTGGGAATACTGGCAGGCGCCTGACGGAAAATTTATCTATGTTTCGCCGTCCTGCGAGCGCGTTACAGGTTATACCGCGGATGAATTCTATAATGACCCGGAATTGCGTTCCAGGCTGGTGCCTTCCGATGACAGCGAACGCCTTGCCGCCCATATCCACACATACGGGAAATCGCCGGATGAACCAGAGCAGCACAACCTGGATTTCCGCATTCTTACCCGGAATGGAGAGGAGCGGTGGATTGCCCATTCATGCCAGAGGGTATATGGCTTGGATGGCCAATACCTGGGCCGGCGCGCCAGCAACCGTGATATCACCAAACGAAAGCGGGCAGAAGAAGCACTCAAAGAAAAAATCGGAGAGCTTGAGCTTTTTAACAATCTAATGATTGGCAGGGAATTGAAAATGGTTGATCTTAAAAAAGAGATAAACGAGCTGCTGATAAGATTAGGAGAAAAAGAGAAATATCGAATTGTTGAAAAAGGGAGCTCAAAATGCTTATGATTACGGTACTATAGGAATTATTATGAAAACAATACAACCTTCCGGAACAATATTAATTGTAGAAGATTTGTTGGAGAACATCTTGCAGCTTACACAAATGCTCACCTTGAATGGCTTTAAAATACGTACTGCTAAAACTGGTCGTGAAGCAATTGCATCCGTAAACTCTGAATTGCCGGATTTAATTTTACTTGATATAATACTGCCTGATATAGATGGTTATAAAGTATGCACTACTCTAAAAGCTAATAAAAAAACAAGCGCTGTTCCTGTTATTTTCGTAAGCGCGCTAAATGAATCTGCTGATAAAATACGCGGATTTGCCGCAGGCGGGGTAGATTTTATTACAAAACCATTTATATTTAATGAATTTCTCTTCCGTTTGCGAACTCATATAGAAATAAGCCATTTACGTTCGCAGATGGAACGTCAGGCTATAGAGCTTCAATTGAAAAATACGCTGCTTCAAGGTGAAGTGGCAGAACGCAAACTTGCCAATGAAAAGTTGGTTGAATCATTTACCAAATTAAAAGAAAGCAAAACAGCCGCATTAAATTTATTGGAAGATTTAAAAATGGGGATTGAACAGCGCAAGCAATCGGAAAAAAAATTAATTGAAAGCGAAGAAAGGTATAAAAGAATTACCGATGGTTTAACCGACTATCTATATACCGTTATAGTAAAAGATGGAAAAGCCATTAAAACAATTCATAACGAAGCCTGTCTGGCTGTAACCGGATATACTTCGAAAGAATTTGAGGCAAAGCCTTATCTCTGGATTAACATGGTTGTTCCTGAAGAAAAAGAATTTGTTGCCGGCAGATTTTTAAAAATCCTTGAGGGAAAAGAATTGATTCCAATTGAACACCGGATAATACGTAAGGATGGAAAAATCCGCTGGATCAGCGATACCTCGATTTCTAAATTCAATTCAAACAGCGAACTCATTTCTTACGATGGAGTAATTAAAGACATCACCGAACGCAAGCAGGCCGAGGAGGAACTGAAAAAACTCAACGCCGGGCTGGAACAGAGGGTCCGGGAACGCACTCTGGAAATGGAAGCAGCCCTGGGCTCAGCCGATATGGCAAACCATGCCAAGTCCGATTTTCTGGCCAATATGAGTCACGAGCTCCGTAACCCGCTCAACTCCATTATCGGCTTCATCGAAGTCCTTCAGGACAGCTTCTACGGCGGGCTTAACGAAAAACAGCGTGAGTATCTCGTGTTCATGGAAAAAAGCTCCCGCCACCTCTTGGCCCTTATAAACGATATTCTCGATCTTTCCAAAGTGGAATCGGGAAAAATAGAACTGGAACTGTCGGAATTTTCCATAAAAGAGGTCATTGAAGGGTCGCTGGTTATGATAAAAGAGATGGCTTTGCAACAAGGGATCAGCCTCTTGGTAACTATAGACGCTAACGCTGATATTAAACTGACTGCTGATGAACGTAAAATAAAACAGATACTCTTTAATCTTCTTTCCAACGCCGTCAAATTCACGTCCAGCGGCGGGCGCGTGGATGTTACGGCGGCACGCCGCAAAAACCCGGCTGAAAACGGGGAACCGGACGAGATCATGGTTTGTGTAAAGGATACCGGCTATGGCATCAAACCGGAGAATATGAAGCTTCTTTTTTCCCGCTTTAGCCAGCTCGAATCACCCTACAATAAGAAACATGAAGGTACGGGCCTTGGGCTCGCCCTGTCGAAAAATCTAGTGGAACTGCACAATGGCCGTATATGGGTTGAGAGCGAGCCTGGAAAGGGGAGCAGTTTCATTTTTACCATTCCGCTTAGCCGGAATGTTTGAAAAATAATTAATCTAAATTCGGGGGATTTATGGAAAAAATAATAATGATTGTTGAGGATAATGAAGCTAATCGCTGTCTCATGCGTGACATCTGTATGTTTTACGGCTACGAGGTTATTGAGGCCGGTGAAGGAGCCAAAAGCGTCAGCCTGGCCGTATTAAAGAAACCGGATCTTATTTTTATGGATATACAGATGCCGGGGATGAACGGCTGCATGGCCATTCAAAAGCTCAGGGAAAACCCTGAAACAAAAGGCATTAAAATAATTGCCGTCACCTCATTCGCTATGCAGAACGACCGGAATAATATTATGGAAAGCGGCGCCGACGATTTAATCACCAAGCCCATTAACACACGGGAGCTGCCGCTGATTATCGAGCGCTTTATAGGAAAAGGGAGGTGATTGTATGAACCAGCACCGCATACTCTGCGTTGATGATATACCCCAGAACCTTGAACTTCTCATGGCGATCCTTATTCCCTATGGCTACAGTGTCGTCACCGCCGAAAACGGAATGGAAGCTATGGCGAAACTGACGGAAGGGGATATCGGCCTGGTAATCCTGGATGTCATGATGCCATTTATGAACGGTTATGAGGTCTGTAAAAAGATCAGGGCCCACGACCACCTGGCGAAAATCCCTGTAATCATGATCACCTCACTTAATTCAAAAGAGGACCGTATTGCGGGGATCGAGGCTGGAGCCGACGATTTCATTACCAAACCCTTTGACAAGGCCGAGGTGTTAGCCCGGATCAGGATGCTCTTCAAGATGAGGGACTTGGATCGGAGTCTTCAAAACGCCTACAATGGCATCACGATGAGTTCCGAGCTCGGTGAACGCATGATGAATGATTTTAATCCCCTTCTGTTCGATTTCGATAGGAATATTGATGAGATTATTGAAAAGAATCTATACCGTAACGGTCATGAAGATATGAACCCGGGGGTTATTGTCCTATGCAGGCAGGACGGCAATAACTGGCGCTATATTCTTTTCAGCCGTGCCGAAGGCAAACTTGTCCGCAAGGAAATATTGGGCGGACTGCTAAGCGGTATTGTCAGAGAATTTCCCGTGGTACCCATTACGATCTATAACGCACCGTCGAAAGCTCCCTATTATATGGCTTTCGCAGAAACTCTCCGGGAATCCGGCCATGAAATGAGCAACGCAGCGATAATCGCCTCCGGAAGCTTCTTCGTTGCAGCGTGCAATTATTATGGAGAAATTACCCGGTATGAAGTATCCATTCTTACTAATATGGTAATGCAGGGCCTCTTTCTGCATTCTATTTCTTCCCAGATACGCGCCACGGAAGACGCTTTCGTTTATACGGTGAAAGCACTGGCGCGAGCCTCAGAAGCCAATGACGAGGATACCGGACAGCATATTCTTAGGATTGGGGAGTACTCAGCCCTTCTGGCCAGGCGTCTCTCCATGTCCGATGAGTTCTGTGAAACGATCAGGATCCAGGCGATGCTTCACGACGTAGGGAAAATCCAGATACATCCCGATATACTGAAAAAACCCGGAAAACTGACCGATGAGGAGTACCGTCTCATAAAACAGCACCCGCTCATGGGAGAAAACATCATCGGTAAACACGACCGTTTAAAATGCGCGGCTATCGTCGCCGGGTCTCATCATGAGAAGTATGACGGAAGCGGTTACCCGCGCAGTCTTAAGGGGGAAGCTATTCCCATCGAAGGAAGGATCGTCTCCATCGCTGACCAATACGACGCGCTCAGGAACGCGCGAGTGTACAAACCCGCTTTTGATCATCAGACGACGTTCCATATTTTGACGGAAGGCGACGGGCGCACCTATCCCGTCCATTTTGACCCGCGAGTTTTAAAAGCATTTCGCGAGATCGCGCCGGACTTCGAAGAATTATATGAACGACTTAACGGTTAGCATTCTTTGCGGAGAAGGCGCTTATGGACGCGGATAGCGGTCTTGTTCAAAAAATGGAAACCGGGGAATGGCTTTTCGACTCACTACGGTCCGTGATCCTCGTCAATTCCCGCGACGCATTCGATGAAATGAAGCCCGGCAACAGAATGATCTTTGTGACTTCCAGTTACAACAGCGATAGCGGGTATGGTGACCATTGAATTCTCAGACAATGAACCGGGAATTCCTGATGAACTCCTGGAAAGGGCGTTCGAACCGTTTTATACGACGAAAGAAGCCGGCAAGGGCACGGGACTGGGACTTTCCATAAGCGCAAGCATAATAAGCGAGCATAAGGGTACGATTAGAGTAGAATCCAGTCCACCAGGTGTCAAATTTATCATAACCCTCCCGTCATTGTAGAGCTTGCCATCCGAAAAACAATAGGCACGGTAAAAAATCGGCCTGAACCCAGCGAGCTTTTTTTATGTTCCAGCCTTACACCATCCGACAAAAGCACGCTTTGGGAGAGCAATCCGGGGAGATTTTTAAAAGAGGCCCTTTTTTTATTGGTACGCCACTTTCCCGTTAGTTTGGTAAACATGATAAAATCCTATCAATAGTCCAAATTATTTTATTTTTATTATTGACTTTTATTATATTCTCTCTATAGTAATTTTGTTCTCGAAGCTCAGTAAAACCTCATAAATATTGGGTTTCAAGGCAAAAATAGTCGATTGAGTATGCGTCTGTTTTTCCTAGGGAGGTAGAATAAAATGCTAAGGTTACTCTCTTTGTTTCCTACAGCCTTTTATACCCGCCTGAATTTTATAACTTAATCGCTAATTCTTCGAGCAAAAGCAGCAATCCGAATAATAGCGGCGACGGGGTAACTTTATATATTGTCGGGCATAACTCTGTCCCAAATTTTTGCCTATGGAAAGTAGACGCGAACAACTCAACACAGACTGTAATCAATAGTACGGGGGGTGGTTATCGTCCATTCCTCTCGAATGATACCTTATTTATTCCGGGCAATAATATCTCAAGCGGCTGTTATTGGACAATCTCAACAAACTTTGGGTCGCTGAATACTTTCACTGCTCCCGGCAGCTCAGACTTATATTCGCTGGTTATTGATGGGAACGGTACAGTATGGTCTTCA
>JAGVOC010000326.1 GCA_020052975.1 Desulfobacterales bacterium
AGGCAGTCATGGTTAGGATAATGAGGCACCGTCATACGAAAGGGGCGGAAACAGATAGGCCGAACCTAAAACCGTAGATACCATCTCTCTACTCTACCCAATTCTGCCCCGATTAGAAAATAACCGGTAGCTAATTGTATCAGGGTTTCTAACAGCCTCATGAAAGAAGTGAAAGATACATCGGGATTGTGCCATTGATGTTAGCATCTTGCAGCTGGAAAAGATGTAATAAGGCTTTTATTTTCGTCATCTTAAGATGGTAGAAAATCAGTATCATTCTTTATCTATCCCCGGTCGTGATAAATTGAGCCACTTCGGAAGTGGAGTGTTATCTCCATAAAGTAACAGTAACTCTTTCATGTTAATAATATTTTCATGAGCATACGTGTCAATTAAATTATCATTACTTAACGTCACGCTCTGTGGATTATGATCCATGACAACCCATATTAACCAGTAATAGTCTTCTTCAGAATCGAAGACTTTCCTTGAACTTTTAGCAAATAACGCATATTTAGAATTACGTTTTAATTTTAAAGAAAATTTTCCATCTACATTGGATTTACAAATATTTTCTGCTTTAGGGATTCCATCAAAATAATATTTGCCTGTGAGAAATTTAAAATATTTGTCAGAAGCATAGAGCCTCTCAATAAACTTCTTGTTATGAGCATCATATTCTTTGTCGTAACCACGGGATGAAATATGATCCATATGTCGTTTGAATGCCTTTTGATATTCTATATCAAGAGATTTTTCTTCAGCAACTAACTTTTCATATGCTGGTTTACTTTTTTCAATTTCTCTTTTAGCATTTGATATTTTTTTGTTTATAAATGGGATAATATCCTTTTCTGGAATGGCTGAAATTTCAACTAAAGCCAACCTTACATTTTCCCTTCCCTTTGTGACAATAAAAATCTCTCCGTTTAAATCAGCTTCAAAATAACTGCAGGAAGGCATAAAAAGGATAGCTGTGAAGAGTAAGTATCTGAAAATTAAAACGTATTTAGTACGCTTTGTCATATTCCTCTCCAGCATAGTGATACAAGATGGAACTCTGTCAGTTGTGTTTCATTATTGTTATTCATTGTCACAATTTTCATTTTAATTCAAGCACATAATTATCGATGCTGCCTACGAGTCTTCAGGATAAACCCCTTCGATCACATATCCATTGCAATTTACAGCGATACTTTTTTTAAATCCGGGTGAATTCAAGTTAAAGTGCACCACTTGATCTATGCCGGAACACTTCATGGGGTGACTGGTAGTCAAGGCATTTCTTGGTCTATAATTAAGCTTTTTTACTGCAAAGGGGAGCATGGGGACGCCCATGAAATTATGCGTTTATGTTGAATAATCATTATTTTTTATCGATATTCCCCAAGATCTCCTTGACGATATTCCCATCGGATAGGGTGAGTTGTTTCTGTTCGGCCAGATGCGCTTCAATCAGCCGCCGTTCTCGCTCCAGCTCCAGTGCTAATTCCTTTTCGGTCGGCAGGTAAAGCATGTACTTCGATGCGAAAATCTGCTTGCGGTCATTCAGAACGGAATACTTCGCCACAGCTTCATTCTTTTCTGCACAGAGGATAAGGCCAATGGTGGGATTGTCGTCTGTGGCGGTGTATAAATCGTCAAACATGCGGACATAGCCATCCATCTGTCCCACATCCTTGTGCGATATCTCTCCTATTTTGAGGTCGATCAGCAGATAGCATTTGAGGATACAGTTATAAAACACCAGATCAATATAGAGGTCGGTATCCTCAAAACGCATGCGTTTCTGACGAGCCACAAAAGCAAATCCCTTGCCAAGCTCTAGGAGGAAGGTTTGCAGGTGAGTGATGATTGCCGATTCAAACTGCATTTCATGCAACAAGGACACTTCCGGAAGCCCCAGGAACTCCAGGACATACGGATTCTTCAAGGACTCGATTCCTTCCTTGCGAGGCGCAACTTCCCGACGTGCAGATTCAACCATCTGCTGCGGGCGCTGGCTTACCAGCATCCGTTCGTAAAAGTGCGAATGAATCTGCCGCTCCAGCGACCGTTTGTCCCATCCGCCTTCAATAGCCTCACGCTCATAGAAATCACGGGCATCCGGTTTGGCAACCCGCATAAGTGCTCGATAGTGGGACCAGGAAAGCTGCGGTGAGAAACTCTGAATGGATTCGCTACCCGTTGGATGTTTTTTCCCTGAAATAGCAGCAATTCTCGGTGAACCTATAAGCTGCATAATATCACCATGCAAAACAAAGCTTGAATTTATTTTTCGTAATAACTATCAGGTTATTTTAAATCCGTTTGTATTATCAAAAACAGCCACAACTTATTGATAAATAATGATAATAAAAGTCTAGACTTTTTTAACTAGTTATGATAGCCTCATTGTAAATTATATCAAAGTATTAAGGCTATCGTTTGCATACAAAAAAACATCTTAGCTTTAGCGCATTAAGAAAACTCATCTCCGACCGGGTGAATAAATTTGAAGATACCCGTCAGAAAGCTAAAGTTGACTATTGCCTGCATGACTGCTGCCAAAGCGCTTTTGCCATGATGTTTTTCCAGGACCCGTCGATTAACGCCTTTCAACAACGCTTACAGGACAAACAGCATTTAAACAATCTGAAGACAATGTTTAACGTATCGGCTAGGGGAAGTATAGGGGACGTATTAAACTTGCAAACTTATTCATCAGGGACCGATTAACCGGAGATATTGCTGTCATAAATCAGGTTTAAAAGTTTAATACG
>JAGVOC010000186.1 GCA_020052975.1 Desulfobacterales bacterium
ACGAGGAAGTCGTCAGAAAGTATATCGACGAGCAAAGTAAATAGCCAGAGTATGCAGAAGGTTTGAAACCCCGGGCTTTAGCCCGGGGAGTATTCATTGCACCATGCCTTCGTATTTAGCTTGGCCTTTTTTGTTGAGCCTTAGTTCTCCTACTGGCTTGGAAGAGTAGCCGTAAACGTTTTCTCCGGCACTGTAACCGCGCAGCTTCTGGCCCTCAAGGCCGCGTGCAGTCTTCTTGCGTAGATCGTCTAAATAGAGTTCGTTTATCATGCCGCGCATCTGGATGCCAAGCTTAGAGTTTTCATCATCTGTGACTATGCCATCTGAGACAGAGATTAATTTGATCTGGAGGTAGTTGAATTTTAGAACAAGGGTGAGCATTTGGTGATTACTGCGGGAGAGGCGAGAGAGGTCGTCAACTACCACGGCTTCAAATTCTTTGTTTTCCGCGGCCTTCTCTAGCGCCTGGAGACCTGGCCTGCTAACAAGAGAACCGGAGATAGCTTCATCGACATAGATGTATCGATCATCGGTAGAGATCTCGTGCTCTGCACAATATTTTTTACAGACTCTCACCTGATCATCAATGCTCTTTTCACTTTGATTTTCAGAAGAATATCTGGCGTATATAGCTGCTTTCATTTGGAGGCCCCGCCGGATAAGAAGACTTCAGGGTTCTGTTTAGCTATTTGAACATACTCTGAGGCGATAATATCTGCGATCACATCCAATAAGCGTTGAATAGGGGGTGAATCCTGCCAGTTAAGCCTTAGATTTTCATGTTTTAGGCTGGTTTTCTTTTTAATTTCGGCAGTGTTTAGGGTATTCATAAAAACCTTGTCTTTATTACTGGTAGGGTATATATTAGCCAAATACGGTATAAAAATAATCAAAATCTCAGAACTCTCAATATGACTAAATTATACCTCAAAAGGTATATAATGTCAAGTGTATATTTGGAGGGAAAATGGACGCCAAAAAGCTAGGGAAGAAGATTAAACTGGCCAGAGTTGAGCTTGATTTAAACCAGAGCGAACTGGCTGAGAAGATTGGAGCGAAGCAAAAGAGCATCTCGCGGTATGAAAATGGACTTTCAATACCTTCCATTGAGACACTCGTAAAACTTGCGAAGGTCCTTAAGAAGTCAACTGGGTATTTTATAGAGGAATAACCGAATGGATTATTTAGACATTGGTAGGAGACTTAAAGAGGCAGCAAAAACAGCAGCTGCAACCAAAAATAGCCCCGAGGCGAAGCTGAGGGAGTTGGTTGCTCCGATTTGGGATGAATATATTAAAGAGCGTCGACTAGATCTTCATTTCCATCCACGTGATGAACGAAGTTTCGCTAATGGTAGAGCAGACACTGTATTTAACCGCTTGATACTTGAATATAAGAAACCCGGAGCGATTAAGTCAGATAATGCGAAGAATCGTCAGCTAATTGCGCAAGTAAAAGGATACATTGAGGATTTGGCGAAAGAAGAGAGGTGGAAAGAAGACCGTCTTCTTGGCGTTGCTTTCGATGGGGACCACTTTCTGTTTATTAGACGAGTTGGGCGGTGGGTAGAAGAAGAACCCTTACCGGTTTCCCCAGAGAGTATCGAACGATTTTTCTTCACTCTTGAGAAACTTACCAGCAAGGCCGCTCTTGTTCCCGATAACCTTATCAGGGATTTTGCAGTAAGCGCAACCTCTCAGAATTATATTGCCTCAAGGGCAATTCAAGCATTTTATTTTGCACTTACAAAAAATGTAAATGAGCGAGTTAAAGTATTTTTTGAACAGTGGTCCACGCAATTTGCAGAGGTTCACGGGGCTATTGAAGATAAGAAGTTTAACGCAGAAACTCTTTTTAAATCGTACGGGTTCAAAAAAGAAGATCAGAAGGATTTTAACTTTTTGGCCTTCTTTTTCGCTTTAGATACATACTATGCACTTTTGATGAAGTTATTATCCTATCAGGTTGTAGGGTTTTATGCTTTGAAAGAGGTCATTGGGCTGCCCTTGATTGAATGGGGATCTTTAGATTCGTCTGCATTGAAGGATAAAATTGCTGAGATGGAGGAGGGCGGTATTTTCCGTCAATTAGGTATCCGCAATTTTCTTGAAGGCGATTTGTTGTCTTGGTATTTAAACGATTGGAATGAAACTATCGAGATGGCGATTCGAGATATGATAAAACGGTTGAATAACTATGATCCTGAAACAATGGAAATATTGCCTGATGAAACCAGAGATATTCTAAAGAAACTCTATCAATTTCTAGTTCCTAAGGAAATACGACATGATTTAGGCGAATATTATACTCCCGATTGGCTTGCAGAGCGTTGTTTGAATCAGGTTGGCTACGGCGTCAAAGAGAGCGATTTGTTGACTAAGCGCCTTCTTGATCCAGGATGCGGTTCGGGTACATTTCTAATTTTAGCTATTAAACGGGCCAAAGAGAACGCGCGGATCAAAGGCATTGATCCTTCCGAAACACTTTCTCTAATTACGAGAAATATTGTTGGTTTTGATCTTAATCCTCTAGCAGTGATTTCTGCGCGGACAAATTATCTTCTTGCTGTGGCTGACTTGTTGAAATATAAAAAGAGCGACATAACAATCCCAGTCTATCTCTGTGATAGTATTAATCCTCCTAGCGTTAAGAAAAAGGAAGGGCTTTTTGATGAAGGAGGTTATTATCTTGTTTCTACAAGTGTTGGATCTTTTGCTTTTCCAAATATATTTGTTAAGAGAGGCGTAATCGCCAAAGTAATAAATTTATTAGAAGATAGCGTTAAAAAAAGTTTAGATCAAAACAAGTTTATAGAAAGAGCTATAAATGAGCTTAATATTTCTATGGACGATGCTAGCAAGAAACATTTGGAGACAACTTATGCCAGTTTGTTGCATCTTGAGCAAAAAGGCATTAATGGTATTTGGGCAAGAATAATAAAAAATGCGTTCGCGCCACTTTTTATGGGAGAATTTGACTTTGTCGTTGGGAATCCGCCTTGGGTTAATTGGAGCTCTTTGCCTAAAGAATACCGGAATAACACAATTCCTATATGGCAGAAATATGGACTTTTTGAACATAAAGGATTAGATGCTAGATTAGGTAAAGCATGCGATGATATTTCTATTTTAATGGTTTATGTTGCGATAGACAGATATTTAAGAAATAAGGCAAAGCTTTGTTTTGTCATAACGCAAACAGTATTTAAAACTGTAGGCGGCGGCGAAGGATTTAGGCGCTTTCAGCTAGGGCCAGAAGGGATCCCTTTTAATGTTATTCAAGTAGATGACATGGTAGATCTTCAGCCATTTGATGCCGCAACAAACAGAACTGCAGTATTTATTTGCCAAAAGGGAGAGCAGACTAAATATCCTGTTCACTATGCTCTTTGGAAAAAGAAAGAGAAAGGTTCTATCGATATTGATTATTCTTGGGGCGAGGTCCAAGAGAAAACACTTGTTAAATATCTTAAGGCGCAAAGTATTAATGCATCCCCACAAGGACCTTGGATTACAGCTAAGCCCAAGGGCCTCTTGGCTATACCGAAAGTAATTGGTAAGGCTGCTTATAAGGGCCGTATGGGGGCGCATACAGGGGGAGCGAATGGCCTATACTGGGTAGATGTGAATAAAGCGAAGAACCAAGGGGATGTAGAAATAAGTAATTTTTATGATATCGGAAAAATTAAGTATGCGCCTGTTACAAAAGTCGTTGAGAAGGATTTGGTATATCCATTATTAAGGGGTCGTGATACTCAGAAGTGGTTGGCGAAACCCAGCCTTTGGATTGTTCTTCCTCAGAATTTATCTGAACCAAACAAAGCTTATAGCGAAACAATTCTAAAAAAGGGCTTCCCTAAAACTTTTGAATATTTTGAATTATTCAAGAAAGAACTTCTAGAAAGAACGCATTATAAAGCGCATTTTGAAGCCCAAGGGGCACCTTATTATTCAATCTATAATGTCGGGGCATATACGCTTTCTCCTTACAAATTGGTTTGGAGATATATTGCTTCAGAAATGACTTGTGCAGTTGTTGGACAATATGATAGTGGCATTATAGGTCCTAAGAATGTTATACCGGACACGAAGCTTGTTTTGGTGTCTTTCGATAGTGAAGACGAAGCACATTATGCATGTTCGGTTTTAAATTCTTCTCCTGTTCGTTTCGTTGTTGATGGTTATGGTGTCTCAACTCAACTTGCACCGCATATTCTTAACAATGTTTCAGTACCCCAGTATAATTCCGCTGACTCTACACATCGTGAATTAGCTAGCTGCTCAAAAGAATGCCATAAAAAAGTTTTAGCAGGAATTGAAATCGGTGATATTGAGGCTCAAATTGATGAACTTTCAGCTCAATTATGGGGTCTGACAAAGGAAGAGTTGGCAGATATCAAGGAAAGCTTAGAGGAAACATCATGAGAGAATTTACTAAAACTCTAGAGAAAATTATTTCAGCAGCTACGGGCCATATCGAACTTTTACCTGCTTCTGGTGGAGCACTTGAGGAGATGACATTCATTGATGAGACAGAACGAGAGGACACTCGATTTCAGGCTGAGCATTTGAGCGTAGATTCTTTTTTAGAAAAACCTGCGCCAAATTGGACTTATCGAAAATTGCAGCCTGTAGGTCGCAGCGTCAATCATCTTTTTCGCTATTTTCTAGATGGTTCTTTTCGGCATTATTTTTTAGCAACGGGCATTGAAAACGACCGCGCCACTCCTATATTTCTAGCGCAAACATCGATTGCGATTTTGGAAAGGAATGATGCAGGGAAATTAAGGCGAGTAATGCATGAGCATAAGTGGGTGATGCTTATCTCAAAGTCAAGAATTTCCGAGTCCGCATGGAATGGCATTGCAGATGAGGCAAAGAAGGCAGAAATAAAGCTCGAACTTTATGATTTAAATGAAGCAGATCCTTACTCGGGCGAGAGCGTTGAGGGGCAGGATCTTAGGGAGAAGGGGCGCGGTAAAACTCGTTATTTAATGAGCAAGGCAGAATTTGCAATCGTAAGTAAATTTCGTTCTCAATTTCCTCAAGGATGGCTTATTAAAGATGGATTGTTATCTCTCGGTAGTTATGGGGCTGGTATGTCTATTCCTAACGTTATCGCGGTAGCAAAATCTTTTACCACAACTCAGAAATTTATAGTTCGAGATGGTAATAAGAGGACACAGGAGAATATTGCTAACTTGATTTCTAATTTGCCTCACTATGCTCGGACACCTGTTTATGAAGGATATGGTGGTAATACAGGTTTTTGGTATTTACGGCTCCGAGAATCAAAACAGTTACAGTTTCCTCTTTTTGGGGTCATCAAAATTGAGATTCCGAATATTCCAGAACAGCCGATTACATCTGAGCTTATTGATACTTTATCTAGTGCTTTGTTGGCTGAACAATCTGTGACCCCATATGGGTCCGATGACAGATGGCACACACATCTCTACCCGATTTATCAAGCAGAACACTCTGCAAAACAATTATTTTATTCCACTGAGATAATTCAAGAATGTATAAATAACGCTCTTAGGAGGGCAAAACATGGATAAAGACAATCTAATAATTGGCAGGAGTTCAGCGACAGATAGAGATCCAAATACTTCGGATAAGTTTAACTTTTGGGTCACCGGAGATGTTATTGTTAATCCATTCGATATTGTTGAATCAGAACATGTCAAAAACAGCAAGACTTATGGATTGGTAGCAAATCTAGAACATCGAACAGATGCTGCAAGTCATCTCGCTAATTTCGTCTCAAATAATTTCGGTTCAGTCCTTGAAGAACCGAATACTCCTCGAGTTGGTGCTACGCTTGCCAAAGTAAATGTCATGATGAATGATGGAGGAGGTAAAAATACAGACGGCTCACCGAAAGATGGCATTTATATGCCTATTGAAAATGAAAAAAATATTAGATTTGCAGAGGAATCCGGTATCCATGCAGCGCTTGGGATTGATACGATGAGCAAGGATAATCGAATTCCGGCCGGTTTGATCAAGATGACTAACGGTGTTGAAGCAGTTGTATATTTAGACAAAAGCTACGTGATTGGTCCCGAATCTGCTCATATAAATATTTCAGGCATAAGTGGCTTGGCGACAAAAACTAGCTACGCCATGTTTCTATTACAATCAATAATTCAAAAGATGGATTCGAAGGATGTGGCTGTCATTATTATGAATGTAAAACACGGTGATCTTTTGCAAATAGACGAGCCTCCACGACAAATGAAGGATGATCAAAAAAGTCTGTGGTTACGGTTAGGACTTGAGCCAAAACCATTTCAAAACGTCCATTATTTTTTACCGAGAGCGAAAAATGGAGAGGCAAATAGTTTTATAAGACCTAGACAACACAAAATATACGGCTATGAATTAAATGATTGTGCTGAAAAGTTAGATTTATTATTTTCAGCCATTCCGGATCCAACAGAAACAATCGATTCTCTGGTTGGCGAGATAATGAATGGTCTTGTAAATAAAACTGCAAAATCAAACTTTGCAAAGGTTCAGGATTGGCAAAGTTTGTTGGATGGCGCTCCTTTAGCTGAGAATGGAAAATCTCAGGTTGTTGGAGATGTTAAAGCTAGCTCAGTTGGTAAGTTTCGTAGGCATTTACGACGAATGGTAATGTCTAGAACAACAGGTATTTTTACAAATAGGCGATCAAGAAATGAAAGTCATTTAGCGGAGGAGGTCAGAGGAATCGAAGGTGGGCATACTTATGTTTTTGATATTGCGAAACTGCAGGATCATGAGCAAGCCTTTGTTTTTGGTGATGTTATTAGAACCATATATGAAATGTTTGCAGAATCAGACGAGACCTTAAATCTTCCCAAAAAGGTACTAATTTTCGTTGATGAGCTTAATAAATATGCTCCGGCAGGTAGCAAAGAGTCTCCGCTGATTGAGCAAATCCTTGATATTTCTGAAAGAGGAAGGTCTTTGGGGGTTATTTTAGTGTCCGCCCAGCAGTTTATGAGTGCTGTCCATCCAAGGGTTACAGGAAATTCAGCGACAAAAATATTAGGTCGCAGCACCTCAAGCGAGATTATGCAACCCGACTATAGATTTTTAGATCAGGACCTTAAATTATCTACAACGCGACTTAATAAAGGGGAGTTGCTTGTTCAGCACGCTATCTTTCGCCAACCGGTGAAAGTTATTTTCCCAAAACCAGCGTACCGGCAAGACTAGGCAATAATATATACAGTGTCGGGTTCGGGTTATTTGACATCTAGTTCAGATTAAGATTTGTCAAATTAAACAAGGTGGAGCTTAGGATAAAAAAACAAGCTTGGGGATCGTTTTAATATTTATGTCTTATAAAATTGAAAAAAAATTAGTTGTCGCAATAGCCTCTAGTGCCCTTTTTGATTTGTCTGAAAGCGACCTCGTTTTTCGTGAAAAAGGAGAGGAGGTATATCGTCAGTATCAGAGAGAACATCAGAAAGATGTCTTAGCGCCTGGCGTGGCCTTTCCATTTATAAAGCGGCTCCTTAATTTAAACTTGGCGTTTTCTGATTTAGATCCAGTTGAAGTCGTGCTGCTGTCTAAAAATGATCCGGATACTGGACTAAGAGTTTTTAATTCAATAAAAGCACATAGTTTATCGATTACTAGAGGAAGTTTTTTAAATGGCAAGCCTCCATATCAATATATGCCGGCTTTCAATTCCGCACTTTTTCTTTCAGCTAATCCCAATGATGTCAGGGAGGCAATTAATGCCGGGCATCCCGCAGGAACAGTGTTACGAACAAATGCAAAAGATGATCCAAGCGACCGAGAACTTAGAGTAGCTTTTGATTTTGACGGTGTCATTGTTGATGATGAAGCCGAGACAGTTTATAAGACTCAAAATTTAGATAAATTCCAACAAGCCGAGTTAGATAAAGTTGAAATTCCACATAAGCCTGGTCCGCTCAGCGATCTCTTTAAAAAATTAGCAGTTTTTCAAAAGTTAGAACATAAAAGAGAAAGAATCGATCCCAAGTACAAACGTGTTTTAAGAACCGCAATTATTACTGCTCGGAATGCGCCTGCCCATGAGAGAGTGGTTACTACCCTTAGGGCTTGGGGTGTTTCAGCCGATGAGACTTTTTTCCTTGGAGGTATCGAGAAAAAAAGAATATTGGAGATTTTGAAGCCACATATTTTCTTTGATGATCAAATGGACCATTTGAAATCTGCTGCAGAAACAATACCCTCAGTTCATATTCCTTTTGGCATTTCGAATATTTCCCCGGATGAATTAAAGAGTAAAGAAAAATGAAAATAACGGCTACGGATTTATATTCATATATTAAGTGTCCACATCGTGTTTGGCGCGATGCATTTGATGACCCTAAGCTTAAGGATCTTCCAAATGAATTCGTTCAACTTCTTTGGGAGCGGGGTGTTGCCCATGAACGTGAGGTTCTTGCTAAGCAAAAGGGCGAGTTTGAGATACTCGATCTTTCTGGGGTTCCAATGGAAAAACGCTTAGCCCAAACCCTTGAGGCTATGCGAAAGAAAGCCCCATATATTTATCAAGGTTATTTAGAAATCGAAGAACTCGTAGGCAGGCCGGATCTTTTAGAGCTTCAGCCCCATGGAGAATATATTCCCATCGATATTAAATCTGGAATGGGTTATGAAGGAGGCGAGGAAGGAGATGACGGTAAGCTTAAGAAAGAGTATGTTGTTCAGATCGGTCTTTACGTTGATTCTTTAGTTCGCCTAGGATTTCTGTCTCATAATTTTGGTCGTGTTCTTGATAGTAGTGGCGGCTTAATTGATTATGATCTAAATACTACTCGTGGTGCAAAAATAGCACAGACATGGTGGGAATTTTATCTCAGCGTTCTTGGTGAAGTTAAACATCTCTATGAGAAAGATTTTAAGACTGAGCCTGCCTTGGGAGGAGAATGTAAACTATGCGAGTGGTATACGGACTGCAAAAATCAATGTGTGGAATCGAGCTCTGTGACTCTCGTTCCTGAATTGGGTCGTTCAAGGAAAGAAGCGTTGAAGCCGGTTGCGAAAAATATTCAAGAATTGGCGAAGATGGACGTAAAGCAGTTCACAGCGGCCAAGGCCAAATTCGGGATTAAGGGAATTGCGGAACCAATGTTTGAAAAGATGAACCGCCGAGCGAGGTTGTTATCTTCTGGGCAGAAAGACCCTTTGATTTTAGAGCGCTTTACTCTTCCTGAGAAACCGATAGAGCTATTTTTCGATATCGAAGCAGATCCAACCCAGGATATTATTTATTTGCATGGTGTCATAGAACGCGGGCTAGGAAGTAAGGATGCAGTATTTCATTCATTTGTCACAGAAGACGTTTCCGAGAGAGAAGAGAAGCGTGCCTGGGCAGATTTTTGGTCTTATCTTCGATCGCTTCCTGAGGACGGATGGGCCCTGTATTATTACAGCAAATACGAGCGTACTCAATATCGTGCTTTGTCAGAACGCTACCAAGACATAGCTTCGGAGGAAGAAGTCGAATGGCTATTCGACCCTGGGCGCA
The DNA here is from genome assembly GCA_020052975.1 of Desulfobacterales bacterium. Next base: position 9,520 of record JAGVOC010000186.1, read on the forward strand.
GTGTTGATCTTTATTATGACATCGTCAAGAAGTACACAGAATGGCCGACCTATGACTATTCCATAAAGACTCTGGCTCAGCACTTAGGCTTCAAGTGGCGGGATGAGAATCCCTCAGGTGCGGCTTCAATTCAGTGGTTTAACGAATGGTGCGAAACGAAAGAGCCTAAGGTAATGAAGCGTATTTTGGAATATAACGAGGACGACTGCCGTGCAATGATGGTTTTGAAAGACAAGTTTAATTCATTATTGAGAGCTTAATGATGAAAAGATAGTTAAGGTTCTCTCGTAGAGCGAGAAACTGAAAGCTAAATTTCAATGAGAATAAAAAGACTTAAACTAAAAGATTTTGGTCCATTCAAACGCTACAATATTTCCTTCATAGATGAAGATGAAGTTTGCATGTTATTGACTGGAAAAAATAATGAAGGAAAATCTAGCATAATTAATGCCTTGAAGCTTCTTAATGCAGCAACCAGAGTTCTAAATAAAAAAAAGCAGGAGATAAGAATAGATGGAGATTATTTTTATAAATTATTGCAACAAGATACAGAAAATCTTCTTGTAGGTAGAATGATTCATAATTATTCAAATAATACCGCAGAGATAACTGGGGTGTTTCAGGATGATTTGGAAATTACTGTCTATCTAGATCCGATTGAAGATGTTATTTATGCAGAGCACAATGGTAAGATTCCAAACGATATTCAAAATATTTTTGGCTTTATTCCTCCGTTGGGTCCTATTAGCGAAAGAGAAGATATAATTGCAAAACTGTCTTATTTGAAGGCAAGCATTGATACCTCGCTTGCTCCTAGGCATCTCAGAAATCATTTTTATCAGATTTTAAGCACTGAAGAAATGGATATCGTTAGGCAGCTCATAAAGAAATCTTGGCAAAGTATTGAATTACTTGATTACAAAGTAGATATTCAGCAAGGAAAGATTTTTTGCTTTTACAAAGAAGATAGAGCGGAGCGAGAAATCTCTTGGGCTGGGCAGGGTCTTCAGGTTTGGTTCCAGATCATCACACACCTTGTCAGACTTAGGAACGCTTCGATTCTGATACTTGATGAACCAGAAATCAACCTTCACCCAGAGAAGCAGAACGATCTTATTAGAATTTTAAAAGATTATTATCGCGGGAGCATTTTAATTGCAACTCATTCGGTTGAATTAATGAATAATGTTAATGTAAGTCATATAGTCAATGTTCAGAAGAAACATGATGAGCCGAGAATTAAGTCAACAGCTGATAGGGCCTACCTTGATTTAGTTCGATCACAGATTGGGAGCAACTTTAATTTAATAGCCTCACAGTTCGAAGATTTCGACATCATTATTTTCACTGAGGATATCTTTGATTTTAGCATATTGCAAGATATGGCGTCGGCCTACAAGATAAAAAAGAGAGCTTTTAATATCCCGATCCATGGTTTTAGTGAGTTTAAGAAATGCATTGCCTATAAAGATGCCTATAAGCTACTGATTGGAAGGGATATTGACTATACTGTACTTCTCGACAGAGATTATTATCCTGCAGAGTATTTAAAAGAAGTTGTAAAGACCTTGGGCTTGTCAGGGATTAAGGTCATTTTTACTCCGGGTAAGGAAATTGAGAATCTTTTTTTGTCATCCGAGCTTCTAGCTGTTTTGATTCCTGAAGAGCTGAAAGAAGAATTCTCTAATATCTGGGATTTTGTATTTGAATCACATCGATTAGACTGCATGGGAAGTTTTATTACGCTCCATAAACAGTTCTTGGAGCCTAAGGTAGATATGAAAACAATCACAACGAAGTACGTTCCAGGTTTTGAAAAATGTTGGAATAGCCACAGCGAGAGACATAAGATTATAGATGGAAAAGCGGCATTGAGAGTACTAAGAGGATTCTATAGAAAAGCAACTGGGCAGAATCTCAACCAGAGTCTTCTTGTTGAAAGCCTAATTCAGGCCGAAAATAAGGACGTTAGAAAATTTATCGAAGAAGTCTTTCATTTGGGAAATGCCGCTGATTGATTTCTTTGTAAAATAAATCTTGGGTTTTTTAAAAAACTTTAAATTTCGTGGTGAGTTTTAGCATGAAAAAGTGTTCATTTTGCGCCGAAGAAATCCAAGATGACGCCATCAAATGCCGCTATTGCAGTGAGTTTTTAGAGTATTAATTGATTGTTTGGCCTTTCTAACTGTTTAATGTGGATGAAAATATACAATGCTTGAAAAAGACATAGAAAATCTTATAGCGCGTTACCCAGAGGAGTTTTTTCCTAACTCTGGATTCAAGCTTACTGGGCAACAAGTTAATCTTGGAGGATGCCGTGCTGATTTGATATTCAAAGATAAGCACAATAGAAAGATTATCATAGAGGTCAAAAGGGGCCTTTTAACAAGAGAGGCCTCAGGGCAAATTATGGAATATTATGGCTTGCTTAAGCAACAGGATCCTAACCAAATTATAGAGTTAATATTGTGTGCAAATATTATACCGAATGAAAGAAAAATTTTTCTAGAAAATGTCGGTATTGAGTGTAAAGAATTAGGTGTCCCATTGATACTAAACATTGCGCAAAAATATGATTATAAGTTTATCGATGATAATGGAAACAAGAAAAAAGAAATTCACCAAGAACAACAAAAGCCTGTTCTTATCAAAGACGATATTAATTTAGAAAAAAGTGAAAGTAACGTTTGGATTTTTCAAGGGAATCCCAAAAGATACAAAATTATAGAAGATTTATCTGATAAGACATTAAAAGGCTGGAGAGTAAAACAATACAGGAATAAAATTAAAAAAGGTGATATAGCGTTAATATGGATTTCAGGTGAGTCAGCAGGGATTTATGCCATTGCTGATATTATTTCTAATCCTGAATATATGCCATGTACACCCGAAGAAGAGAATAAATGTATTGATAAAGAAATGGCCAAAGGAGAGATAGCAGTAAAGCTAAACTTCATCAAATATTTATTAGATAGCCCGATATATCGTTTTGAGCTTAAAAATTCTCCTGGGCTCGAACATCTTAGTATATTTGGATTCAAGAATGCTACAAATTACCCTGTGAGAAAAGAGGAATGGGAAGTTATAAAACAGAAAATCAAATAGACTTGTGATTGTGGTATTGGGACTATTTTTTAGATAGCTTGCTTAAAGGATCAGTTATGGTCTGTTATTACTAAGTCAAAAGGTTAATTTTTTACTAAGCGAATAGGTTAATATTTTAAGCAAGTGCTGGTTCATAATTTCTCTCAGTTAGGAAGTTCT
>JAGVOC010000337.1 GCA_020052975.1 Desulfobacterales bacterium
CTCTCCCGCCGCTTGAAGTAAATTCAAGCGGTTCCACCCTCACCCCAGGCCGGGGCTTAACCGCCCTCGGCCTGTTGATGGACTTCTTACGAGTCCATCATATTTCAGGCTCCGGCTTTATTTTTCTGAACCTGCCCCCTTGATCTTTTTTTTCAGCTCACTTATCTCCTTTTTCAGGGTCTTGATATCATCGCTTGTAGCAACATTCCCTTTCTTCAGGATATTCTTAATCATTTTACCTACTTTTGCCTCCAGCTTGTCCTGCACATTATCATACTTCTCACGGACGTCATCCAGGAATTTTTCCCCTTCCTTCTCGGACATTTTACTCTTTTTGGCAATAACCTTTGCCTTTTTCTCAACTTCATCCCAGGTCTGAAGGGCAAAACCGGCCCCGGTTAGCAATGTTTTTTTTACAAGATCAAGCATAAAAGCCTCCTCTGTTAGAGTTATTGTACCCTGGTTCCTGGCTCGTGATTCGATCCACATTACACCATACACGATCTGCGCACTCAAACCTTTTATGAACCCGGACTTAACTCCGGGGTAATTCGGGCAAAAGTTAATCAGTATCCAAAATTTATCCGGACGGACACTGATTATTTGAATTTGCCTAGAAGTGCACTTGCAATAGTATTTTTCTGAATCTCTTTTGTTCCCTCATAAATCTCTGTAATTTTCGCATCACGGTAGAACCTCTCAACCTCATATTCGGTCATGTATCCGTAACCTCCCAGAAGCTGAATCGCTTCATCGGCCACTTCAACAGCGGTTCTTGCCGCATACATCTTGGCCATTGAAGTCAGCTTTGGATCTATCCTTCCCTGATCATAATTCCATGCAGCCTTGTATGTCATAAGCCTTGCAAGCTCTATTTTTGTAGCCATATCTGCAAGCTTGTGCTGGGTGACCTGGAACTGAGCTATTTTCTTCCCGAACTGTTCCCTCTGCTTTACGTACGCGATTGCCCTGTCAAATGCTCCCTGTGCTATTCCAAGGGCTTGGGCTGCAATTAAAATTCTGCTTTCATCAAAAAACTCGAGGACCTGGTAGAAGCCTTTTCCTTCCTTCCCAATAAGATTTGAAACAGGAACGCGTACATCTTTAAAAACAACTTCAGATGTAGACATCATGCGAATGCCCATTTTGTGACCAACGTCTGATGTTGAAACGCCTTTACTGTCCGCATCAACCAGAATCATGCTGATCCCTTTGTGGGTGGGCTTACTTTCCTGATCTGTCTGGCAAAGAACGGTAAAAAATCCTGCAATTCCGCCGTTTGTGATAAAGGTCTTTGTCCCGTTTATTACCCACTCATTTCCCTCTTTTACAGCAGATGTATTCATGAATGTTATGTCTGAGCCATGGTCCGGCTCAGTAAATGCGCCGGCTGACAGCATTTTCCCTTCTGCTACCCGGGGAAGATATTTGGATTTCAGTTCTTCGCTGCCAAACCGCAAAATGCATTCGGAGGCAAAACTTGAAAGTACGACGCAACTTCCGATAGTTGAATCTTTGCTGCAAAGCTCTTCTGCAACAAGAATGTTTTCCATAATTCCAAGGCCCTGTCCCGAATATTTCTCAGGAAAATGAATGCCGATAAAACCAAGTTCGGCTGCTTTTTTCCAGATATCTCTCGGGAACTCATGTTTGTTGTCAAGTTCGAGGGCAAGCTCTTTATCAAATTCCCCTTTTGCAAACTCTCTGGCCGCTTTCTGAATTTCCTTCTGTGACTTGTTAAGTTCAAAATCCATCTGTGATACCCCCCTGATAATTTGTTGTCTGTTGCCGCCAAAATTATTAAGCTTTGTAATTTGCCCGATCTTCCATCCATTCCGGCTCCTTAATTCTGGGTTCTGGCTTCTGAATAGTTATTAAGTTTTTATAATTTATACAAGTTGTTATTTCTTAACATACGGCCTTTTCTTTTGCAAGGAGTTTAAACCTTTTCCTGCGATATTGAACAGTTGAACTATTCTGTTCACTGTATGCTAAAAAGTTGCTTGACTGTTTGTTTCATCTATCTTAAGTACCCTAAAATTGTTATCAGATTTTAGATTCCCCGAGAGCTTCGAATAACTGATATTAGCCATGTCGAGGAAAAGATTGAAGAGGCCGGGAATTATCGCGCTGTTTCAGTTCACGGTAAAATCATATAAAGGAATTCATAGTATATGCCTTTTTCCATTGCCCTCGCCGGAAAAGGAGGCACAGGTAAAACAACTATTTCAGGGCTGCTGATAAAATATCTGACTGCCAAGGGGAAAACACCAGTCCTTGCTGTAGATGCCGATTCCAATGCAAATTTTAACGAAGTCCTCGGATTATCCGTAAGCGAAACTCTTGGAAACGCCAGAGAAGAAATGAAAAAGGGGGTTGTTCCCGGCGGCATGACCAAGGATGTTTTCATGTCAATGAAGCTTGAACAGGCTGTCGTGGAAGCTCCGGGGTATGATCTTGTGGTAATGGGACAACCTGAAGGATCGGGCTGCTACTGTGCAGCAAACACACTCTTAACCGGTTTTCTTGAGCGCCTGACGGATAATTATCCCTACATTGTTATTGATAATGAGGCCGGAATGGAACACATCAGTCGGCTTACCACAAAAAATGTCGACGTTCTTCTAATTGTTTCTGACACATCAAGGCGGGGGCTTCAGGCAGCATTAAGGATTAACGAACTTTCGAGAAATTTGAAAATTGGTGTTGGTGAAAGCCACATCATAATCAACCGATGCAAAGAAAATCCGTCTTCAGATATATTAAATATGATTAAGGAAGCAGGGATCAACCTTGCCGGAACAATTCCGGAAGATAAAACCCTTTATGAATATGATTTAAATGGACGCCCGACAATAGAATTGCCTTATGATAACAGCGTTGTAAAAGCTGCTTTTGGAATATTTGACAATATAGTCAAATAGATGCATATGAGGATATAACAACATATGAAGAAAACAGGCTTTTTGTACGATGAGGCTTACCTGCTCCACGATACCGGCCCCTACCATCCTGAAGTAGCCGAAAGATTAACAAACATTTATAATGGAATAAAAGAAGCCGGTCTTCTTTCCAGGCTTACTTTGCTTAAAGGAAGGCAGGCAGATATGAAATGGATAGAAAACGTCCATGATTTATCTTATATCCGCCGCTTCGAGGAGCTTTGTTTTGCGGGGAAAAAAATGCTCGATTATCCGGACAACCAGATGTGCACATATACTTATGAAACAGCCCTTCTTGCAGTTGGAGGAATATTAAATGCCGCAGATCTTGTAATGAAGGGTGATCTGGACAATGTTTTTTGTGCTGTAAGGCCCCCCGGCCATCATGCCGAGAAAAACAAGGCGATGGGTTTTTGCTATTTCAATAATGTTGCTATTGCGGCAAAATATGTTCAGCAGGAATGGGGAATTAAAAAGGTGATGATTGTCGATTTTGATGTTCATCATGGTAATGGAACCCAGCATATATTTGAACAGGACCCGACAGTGTTCTACTATTCCATTCACCAGCATCCTTCCTTTGCATATCCCGGAACAGGCCGTGAATTCGAATACGGCACAGGTGAAGGGTATGGTTTTACAAAAAATTCTCTGGCCTTGCCCGGCTGGGGAGATGACGACTATAAAAGACTCATTGAAAACGATCTTTTGCCTGCATTCGAAAGATTTGAGCCTGAAGCAGTTATAACATCAACAGGGTTTGATGCTCATGTTGATGATGATATGTCGGATATAAAGATTTCTACTGAAGGATTTTCCTGGATAATGAAAAAGATTTTCGACATGGCTGAAAAATACGCAAAAGGAAGACTTATCTCTGTTCTCGAAGGGGGATATTCTTTAGCCAGACTTCCCGAGCTTGCAAAAAACCATGTTGAAATTCTTTTAAACATAAAAGGTTAGGAATGCAAATGTTTGTTATTGCATCCCGGCTTGGAAAGAAATAACGTGTTACTAATTAGGTTCATTTATGCGGCATTTCCATATAACCTGATTACAGGGCACAAGAAATGAGAGCTTTGAAGAACGTTCAATTTTGCTCAAGTTCAAGGAAGGCGATATTTAAGGCTTAGGTTCCTGGTTTATAGTTCCTGGTTCCTGGTTAAAAGAAAAAACCAGAAACTACAAACAAAAGACCAAAAACCAAATCTTTAAATAAATCGGGCAAAATGGAGTGTTATGCAAAGCTCTCGAAATGGCGAGTTGGAGGGTAATATGTTTGTCAGCAAATCAATGACCAGCAGTGTTGTAACTGTAAATAAAGATGCCGGAATTTTTGAAGCAAAAGATAAGATGACCAAATACTGCATCAGGCATCTTCCCGTTATAGAGGAGGATGACAGGCTTATAGGGATAATTACAGACCGGGACATAAGAAGCGCCCTGCCCTCTGATGTTCTGCATGATTATGAATCTTGCGAGGAGAAGGAGAAGGAAAAGATCTCCCATCTGAAGGTTAAGGATATTATGACCATAAATCCTGTTACCGTTTCTCCTTCTTACACAATTCAGGATGTCCTGTTGCTCGTTCTGAAAACAAAGGTTGGCGCATTCCCTGTTGTCGATGAAAAGGGAAAGCTTAAGGGAATTATTTCAGTTGATGATCTGCTCAGGGCCTTCGTAAACGTTCTCGGAATTGGCGAACCGGGAACTCTTCTATGCATCCTCGTTGAAGAAAAGCTCGGACAGATGAAGAAAATCGTCGATGCCATTACAGAGGAAAATGTCTCTTTCGGCAGCATTCTTGTTGCGAGATACTGGGATGAAGGCAAGCGCGCCGTATTTCCATACCTTTTGACCCAGAACATAAGTCCCGTAAAGAAAAAACTTCAGAAAATGGGCTATACACTTCTCGATCCGATGGAATGGTATATGGACCAGATAAATAAAAATCAGAAAGAAGAGGGCGGTAAACACAGCTAATGGACTTGGTAGCAGATATTCCTTACAAGGATCTTTACATCTACTACCTTGAAGGCCGTATAAATCTTGGCCATGGAATCTCCGGCACCGAATTTATTGGTAACTGGGAAGAAGATAATTTCTCATTCCTTTTCTTTAAAACACCATCCCGCGAAAAAATTGAAGAAATTCTGTCAGCTCACCCGGGCTTGACACTGATAGATAACTATCAGATGACATATGACGAGTGGCAGGGCGAAATGCCCTTTCCGCTTAACATAGGCCGGTTTGTAATAACCACACCGTGGAAACCTTTCGATAATATTGACAAAGGCATCAAAATTATTCTTGACCCGGGTGTCGTTTTCGGCACAGGGACTCATCCGACAACACATGACTGCATAGAAGCGCTCGAACTGGCTTTTTCAAGCGAAAACATTGAATCAGCCGTTGACTTGGGGACAGGCACCGGGGTTCTCGCAATAGCAGCAGCGTATCTCGGGGCAAAAAAAATTCTTGCCGCCGATATCAATTATCTTGCCGTTAATACAGCCAGAAGAAACTTCTTTTTAAACGGGATGCAGGACAGGATTCTGCCCGTCCAGGGGTTGGCACAGGATTACATAGAACTCCCGGCTGATCTCTTAATCGCCAATATCCACAATGATATCATGAAGATTCTTATCCGGTCGGAGGGCTTTTTGAATAAAAAATGCTTTGTATTGTCAGGGCTGTTAAAAAGCGAAGTGAAAGAAATTGACTTCCAATTATCAAAACTTCCTGTTAAAATAATACAAAAATGGGATTGTAACGGCATATGGCATACCTTTTACGGAAAGACCTTATAATTTATTTTAAGAAAGGCTATCATAATGTATATTAAGTCATGGGGGTCTAGAGGGTCTATTCCTGTTTCCGGCAAGGATTACTTAAAATATGGCGGAGATACCACGTGCATTGAAATCAGGACTAAAAGCGGTGATATAATCATTATAGATGCCGGAACCGGAATCCGGCGACTCGGCAATCAGCTCATCGAAGAAAACCTGCATACATACAATTTTATTTTTACCCATGCTCATTGGGATCACCTGATGGGCTTTCCTTTTTTCAAGCCTTTATATTCGAGACATTCCGAATTAGTTATGCACAAATGCCCGTTTCATAGTAAATTCGTTGAGGCAATACTTTCAAAAGTGATGACTCCCCCCAATTTTCCTGTAAGATACTCCGACCTGAAAGCAAATATCGCCTATTCTGATGCATGCCCGACCGCCTTTGAAATAGGTTCTGTAACGATTACCCCCATACCTTTGAGCCACCCGAACAACGGAAGCGGGTATAAATTCACTGAAGACGGAAAAACTTTTATTTTCCTCACCGATAATGAACTCGGCTTTATTCACCAGGGTGGCCTTCCTGTAAAATCCTATATCGAGTTTTCTGCTGAAGCCGATCTTCTTATTCATGATGCTGAATACACTCCTGAAGAATATGAACGTCATAAGGAATGGGGACATTCGGCATATTCACAAGTTCTTTCCATAGCTTTTGAGGCAGGAGTTAAAAAACTTGGACTTTTCCACCTTAATCCGGAAAGATCTGACAGTGAAATGAATGAATTGGTTGAATTATGCAGGCAAACCGCTGCTGAAAAAAGACAGAATCTCGATTGCTTCGGTGTTTCGAGCGATATGGCTTTTATCTTGTAATTTCAATTATAAAGGGCGGAAAAGCCATTTCAATTTCTGTTTTTCAAGAATTTTGCCTTAACCCTTGTTAACCGTCTTTCAAATAAATCCTGACACAGCCATACAGTCTGCATTATTATTACGGGATCATCTCCAAATTAGTTGATGATCCTATGAGGATTCGAGGGTTCAAGGGTTCGGGGATTCGAGTGAAAAATCTGCCTGAGGTGGAAAGAGTTCGAGTACCACGAAGTGATGAACGGAAGCCTGTCAGAACATTTAAGAGACATCGGGGAGGTTGAGAGGATGCTGAACGCCCTGATAAAATTATTAGAAAACAAACACTTGAATCCTTGACCCCTGGAATCCTGGACCCCTTTCTCCAAACTTAATTGGGAGAAGAACCTTATTACGATTCTTTTGAAAGGTTACAGATATGAGATCGGCAACCGAAGGGGAAAAAACCAGAGTTCAATCTGCAGGAATCACAGACGTTGGAAGAAAGAGAAAAGGCAACGAAGACTCATATTTCCTCGATGAGAACCTGCGCCTTTATGTTGTTGCAGATGGAATGGGGGGACATCAGGCCGGTGAAGTAGCCAGTAAAATAGTGGCAGACACCATACAAAAGAAGATGAACGAATATGCAGGCAGAGCCGTTTCAGGTAATAATACCGGTTCTCATAATCTTTCGAAAGAGGCTGCTTGGCTTGATTCAAGCATCAGTGAAGCAAACCGGCTGGTTCACGATTTATCGACAAAAGTAAAAGAATATAAGGGTATGGGATCAACAGTTTCGGCCGTTTTCCTGACCCCTGATACCCTTATTGCGGCAAATGTGGGAGACAGCCCGATTTATCTTATCCGCAAAGATAAAGTAAGCCTGCTATCGGTGCCTCACACTGCAATGGCTGAATATGAAGCCTCTGCACCGGCCGGCGCAAAACCCCTCTCGGATAAATTCAGGCACATGATAACCAGAGCTATGGGAAACAAGGAAAGCGTAGACCCGGATTTTCGTGAAATCAAGCCTTTAGCCGGCGATATAGTTGTCCTTTGTTCCGATGGCCTTAGTGACAAGGTAAAACCTGAAGAAATAACGGATATTGTCAAAAGCAACCCGCCATCTGAAGCAGGCCGGTTTCTTGTTGACCTTGCAAATGAACGCGGAGGGGATGATAATATAACAATAATTATTCTGAAAATATTGGAAGTTCCCGGATCCCAAAAGGTAACCGGAAACTCAAATGCAGGTAACGGAACGGAACATGAACCCGTGCGGCCTGTTGTCGTTGAATATGACACGGAGGATTTTTCAGGAAGGGCTTTGGTAAGAAATATAACTGCGGTGGGCCTGTTTCTTGAAACAGCAGAATTCTTTACTACCAGCCAGAAAGTTGTTTTAACGGTTTCAGACATAAATGGAAAAGACTCTGTTATTGCAAATGCTAAGGTTGCAGGCATAAATCCACGCGGAGCAGCACTCAGATTCGATAATCTGACACAGGAACAAAAAGAAAAATTGAAATCTCTGGTTAAACACCTGACGGTATGAAAATATAGCAAACCAGATTGCTTGGTCTGATAAATTCCGGTTTGATATCCGTACCGGCAATGAAAAGGAACATTATTATGGAAGATCTCATTAAAAAAGCGGCTAAAGACATTGCAGGGTCAAATAAAGTTATTGCCCTCACAGGTGCGGGCGTTTCAGTTGAGAGCGGCATCCCTCCTTTTCGCGGCAAGGGTGGATTATGGGAAAAGATTGATCCCATGGAATTTGCGCATATTGACGCCTTTTTGCGGGATCCCGCAAAAGTCTGGAACATCCTTATAAGGGAGATGAAAGATATTGTAGACAAAGCCAGACCGAACGACGCGCATAATGGTTTGGCAAAACTTGAAAAGCTTGGCATACTGAACACAATTATCACCCAGAATGTTGACGGGCTTCACCAGATGGCAGGAAATAGCGACGTTATAGAATTTCACGGCAACTTTGCGTGGCAGAAATGCCTTGATTGCGGGAAAAAAATCGAGACTTTCAAAATATCCCTGAACGAGATTCCGCCTAAATGTTCCTGCGGAGGAATTTTAAGACCGGACTGCGTTTTCTTCGGTGAAATGATATCGCCTGAACATCTTATGCGTTCACGAAAAGTTTCTCATGAATGCGATATAATGCTGGTTATAGGAACATCTGCGCTTGTCCAGCCGGCAGCATACATGCCTGTCATGGCAAAAGAATCAGGAGCCATGGTAATTGAAATCAATCCGGAAAGCACCCCTCTTACGGGAAGCATAAGTGACTATCTGATCAGGGGGAATGCCGGGAAAATCATAAAAGAAATCGTTGCTGAAGTAGAACGTCTCATGCCGAGCAAAAAAAATGTCTGAACTTGCAAACGGCTGGATAAAAAGAGTCTCTGCCACTCCCCCTTCCCTTGAAGACAACACTGCCGACGCAGACAGGTTGGAAAGAGCGTTAATGGCCATTCTCAAAACGGAAATGGTCGATATCGACCTGTCCGTTCTTGTAAATCTCCCGGAGCTGCTCAGAAAGGGTAATTATAATTTACGCTGCGTTCTTTTTAGAGATCATAAAAAATGGCGCCTTTCCGGAATATCCTCCGATGATACGGACAGGTTAACCGGACTTGCGGTAGATCTTGGCACAACCACTGTTGTATTAAGATTACTTGATCTTTCAACCGGCCTTGCTTTAGCTGAAAGCTCTTTCATCAACCCCCAGATATCAATAGGGCCTGATATTCTTACAAGGCTCCATTTTGCCGGAAAAGAGGACGGCCTCCGTGAACTTAACAGACTTATAATTGAAGGGTTGAACCGGGCCATAGCAGAACTTTGCAAATCCTGCAAAATCGAACCTTCCGACATATACCTTCTTTCCGTGGCAGGAAATACATCCATGACCCATCTTTTTCTTGGATTAAATCCCCGCTGGATTATCCGGGAGCCCTACATCCCCGTCATAAACAGGCCAGGCTGTACCAGTGCCCGCGAGTTGGGAATAACAGTAAATAAATCCGCCGGGGTTTTTATCTTCCCAAACACAGGAAGTTATTTTGGCGGAGACCTTATTGCCGGGATTTTATATTCGGGCTTAAACCGCGGCGAGAAGACATCCATCCTCGTTGATGTCGGGACAAATGCCGAAGTTGTCCTCGGGAATAAAAACTGGCTGGTTGCCTGCGCCGGTGCTGCAGGTCCGGCTCTTGAAGGAGGGGTCACAAAGATGGGCATGATGGCAGGCCCCGGAGTAATTGACAAGGTATCTGTGGATTCAGAAACCGGGCTTTTCTCAATTCATACAATAGAAGGCCTTCCCCCCAGGGGCATTTGCGGTTCAGGCCTTATAGACCTTGCAGCAGCACTTTTTATCTCCGGCATGATAGACATAAGGGGAAAGTTTGTTTTTGACGCATGCGGAACAAGATTAATTGAAAAAGAGGGTTTAAAACACTTCATCGTGGTTGCAGCAGAAGAATCTTCGGAAGGTTTTGATCTCACCATAAGCCAGGCCGATCTTGACAGCCTCATAAGATCTAAAGCAGCCATGCATACAATACTTGAAACCATTGCTTCTTATGTCGGGATTTCCCTTTCAGAGCTCTCCACGTTTTATGTGGCCGGTACTTTCGGCTCCCTTATCAATCCCCGTTCAGCCATTACCATCGGAATGATGCCGGATCTTCCTGAGGGCACCTATAAGTCCATAGGAAACAGCTCTCTTGAAGGCGCCTCCATGCTTCTTAAAAACCATGGATTAATTGATGAAATAGATGCCATCAGAGACAGCATCACTTATATTGAATTGAATGTAAACCAGGATTTCATGAACCGGTTTTCTGCAGCCAGATTTATCCCCCACACAAATCTTTGGCTTTTCCCGTCGGTTAATTCTGTTAATAAACCAATTTAGCACAATCACGAACTGTTTTTTCTGGCGAAGAGGAAATGATCCGGAGGTTGCAAGAACGGTACTAATGCCTTCAAAGGTCTTGCAGCTAAAGAATTTGATGAAGCTGTCGAATGGGACGAAAATCAATATTCTCAGAAGATCAATCTGGTATATCTAAAGCGATACGCAGGGCCTGATTGAGTTCGTCCATCTTCGTCGGCGACAACATGCCGACGTACTGTGTCAAAGCCGACTTGGATAAACTGACCAGTTCATCACAGTGGATACTGCTGTCATGCTTCAGTCCTTCTTCTGTGCCAACCAGGACTTGTGTCGACAGACCGTCGTGAACGGAATAGATCGGAGCACACATCAC
>JAGVOC010000057.1 GCA_020052975.1 Desulfobacterales bacterium
AATACATCAGCTCCTGAGTATCGCCCCGAGGAAAGCGCTAAGGATCCCCATGAGCATTAAAATCCACGTGACTTCAAGAGGGGTCCCTTTTACCGGCTATGGGGAAAATATCAGTGTATCAGGCATGCTCTTGCATACCGAAACCCTCCTTGCAGATGGAGACACTATCACCTGCAGTTTCTACCTTCCCGATTCTAATCATATCAGTACGAATGCTGAAGTTATCAGATTGCTTGAAAGAACAACAGAACATGACACCAATGGGTATGGCATCAAATTCATTCAGCTCAGTGATAATTCTCATTCAGCTATAGAAAGATTTGTTGGCACACAGAACAGGTAGAAATAGGATGGTACCCCCTGCAGGAATCGAACCTGCGGCACCAGGTTTAGGAACACTTAAGAGGCAATTTCTACAAAGTGGCTACTGGCAACGGTTTCAGCGTAACACTTTGATTAGTAAGCAGAAAAAGCATTTCTATATATTCCGGCTATTGCTGCCAAATCTGCTTAAAACGCATAAAACTACTACAATTTTACTACAGTAGTGAGGAGCATGAGAGGTTGACAAAAGTTAACATGGATGTTAACATAGCACTGTGGGCAAGACGGTAATCTTTTACAAGACAGCCGAAGGGAAATGTCCTGTCCGGGACTTCCTCGATTCACTGCCCGGAAAGGTTGCACAAAAAGTTGCATGGGTTTTGAGTCTGCTGGAAGACCTGGAAGTTGTGCCTTCGACATATTTCAAGAAACTTGTCGGCACTGAGGAGATATGGGAATGCAGGGTCCAGTTTGCTTCAAATGCATACCGGATATTCTGCTTCTTTGAGGGAAATTCAGTGGTTATTCTGACCCATGGGTTTGCCAAGAAGACCCAGAAGACGCCGCAGCAGGAAATAGAGAGAGCCGAGGCATACAGGAGAGATTACTTGAAAAGGAGGTTAAAGAAATGAGTGACCTAAAGAAATACATTCATGAAAGAAAAAAGAGGGACAGGAGTTTTGCTGAAGGCTACGATGAAGGTTATGAGCAGTTCAACATTGGAGTAGTGCTGAAGCACGCCCGCGAGTCTGCCGGCCTGACACAGGAAGAGCTTGCAAGGAGACTGAAGACAAAGAAAACTGCTATATCCCGGATCGAGAACCATGCTGAAGACATCAAGTTGTCAACTCTTGAGAAGGTTGCTTCTGCCCTCGGTAAGAGGCTTGAAGTAAAAATCGCCTGACAGGACTACAATAGATACGACATTTTTCACCTAATACGGGAATAATTGCATAGCTGGTGTAACTAAGATGCAGAGACTTTTTCTGCTTTGTTTTTCACCAAAAATGTAGTAGTATTAACAAAAAGTTAAAAGCATAGAAAGAAGAGAGAATTGCAATTACAAATTGATTTTCCTGGGATAAAAGTACTTGACGATACTAAATTCAAGAACGGAAAGAAGAACAAACTACACCCTAATGACAGCATGTTTCATGATTGGTATCGTTTTGTTCTTTCTTTCCCCCCCCATTTAGTCCAGCATTACATACACAAATTCAATATCGATAAAAGCAAAGTGATACTGGACCCATTCTGCGGGACCGGCACGACCATAGTAGAGTCAAAGCTCAATAGAATACCTGCAATCGGCATTGAAGCAAACCCGTTTGCACATTTTGCAACCTCTGTAAAGACCGAATGGAGCATTAAGGGAGAAGAACTTGAGGCAATGGCTCATGAAGTTGCATCTGAAGCAGCTGAGGAACTCAAAAGCGAAGGCATTAATGACGCTCCTATTCTTGGGGGTAATGTCCCGGAACTCAATCTGAACACGGTTGACACAGATGCACAAAAACTACTCATCACAAACTCTATAAGTCCCCTTCCGTTGCATAAGACACTAAGACTGTTGAACACTCTTAAACGATACAAAGATCATCCATGCTATAACCATGCGCTATTAGCGCTGGCAAATGCGCTGGTTTTTAAAATAAGCAACCTCAAATTTGGGCCGGAGGTTGGAGTTGGCAAACCGAAATTGGATTATCCGGTTATTAGCTCCTGGTTAGGAGAAATCGCTAAAATCGCGAGAGATGTTGCCTCGATCGAAGGAAACGCGTACCCGCCATGCAAAGCAATTCTGGGTGATTCTCGCCAAATCAGCAAAGTGCTTGACCATAACAGTGTTGATTTTGTGATAACATCTCCGCCCTATCCAAATGAAAAAGACTATACGAGAACAACGAGGCTGGAGTCTGTCATATTAGGATTCATAAATAATCTGGAGGAACTGAGAAAATTCAAAAAGACCCTGATTCGTTCAAATACCCGTGGAATCTATAAAGACGATGAAGATGATAAATGGATAGCGAACAACGAAAGTGTCCTGAATCTTGCTGAAACGATCGAAAGAAAAAGAATTCAACTGGAAAAAACTTCCGGATTCGAGAAACTTTACAGCCGGGTTACTGTTCAGTATTTCGGGGGAATGGCTAAACATCTCGCCGATCTGCGTCATGTCTTAAAGAAGGGTGCTCTTTTGGCTTACGTTGTAGGCGATCAGGCTTCTTATTTTAAGGTAATGATTCGCACCGGTGAACTGTTAGCTGAGATCGCTCAATCGTTAGGATATGATTTGGCAGAAATCGAGTTATTCCGCACGAGATTTGCCACAGCAACTTCGTCTCAATTGAGGGAAGAGGTTGTTATCCTGCGTTGGCCTGGATAGGGGGCTGAATGAAGAAAAACCGTTATGTTCAGATTATTGAAGAAATATTCTTCAAATACTACTCTGAAGGTGCGACGAGAGTACCTTTCCAGAGATCAGACATAATCGAGGCCGCGAAGAAACTCGGAATAAAACTGCCAAAGAATGTAGGCGATCTCATTTATTCTTTCCGGTATCGATCAGACTTGCCTCAATCAATCTTAGCAAAAGCACCGGAAAATGCATCATGGGTAATCAGGCCTGCCGGAACAGCCAAATATGTCTTTGAATTAGCACCCGTTGCCAGCATTACCCCAAATCCCAATCTTGCTGAAATTAAAATACCGGACGCTACGCCGGGAGTCATTGAGAAATATGCTTTGAACGATGAACAAGCATTGTTGGCAAAGATCCGCTACAATCGATTAGTCGATATCTTTACCGGCCTGACCTGTTATTCTTTGCAGAACCACTTGAGAACAACAGCTCCCCAGATCGGCCAGGTGGAAACAGATGAAATTTATATCGGGATTGATAAGAGAGGAGCACACTACGTTCTCCCGGTCCAAGCTAAAGGCGGAACAGACAAGCTTGGAATTGTGCAATTTGAACAGGATCTGGCAGTCTGCCTCGCAAAATTTCCTAATCTGATATGTAAGTTAATTGCTGCACAATTCATGCGAGACAACATCATTGCTATTTTTGAACTGGAAGATTCCGAAGCCGGAATTGTCATAGTCTCAGAGAAACATTACAGGCTCGTGCCGCCTGAAGAGCTTTCCCCTGAAGATTTAAAGAAATACAGTCTGCGTTCCGCTGATTAAACAGAATTGCTGTCACTTTATTGCTGCACTTCGCTTGATCCACGGGCAAGCTCACATACTCTGATAACGTGTAAGAGTTCACTCTGTAGGAAACAGTTATGTTTTTAACCTGCTCCCAAGGAAAGTCCCGCCAATTTTCTCAGCCGGTCGGCTGATGTTCTCACAGTAATCGAAAGTCCAGAGCACCGTGATCATTCCGCAGGTTAGCAGCAGAGATTGTTATGAGGGCAGACTCGACATCCAGCTCCGTGACCGCAAAAATAAAGACCTGCCCCCTAATGAGTAATCTTCGCTTATGAACGTTCCGTTACATATTGCTTTTTATCCAACAAGAGATTAGTATTTCACTGAAATCCATTACTGAAATGAAGAAACTGTCAAAGATAAAGGAGTGGATGCAAAAATATAACCCAAGAGAGCTTCTTCTTTGGATTCAGACGACAGCTATCCATCCCGCAAATCAAATTTATCAAATAAGATTTGAAGTTTTGTTGGCTCTTCTTTTTTCGATCCCTGCTGAGCAGTTCGAGGAGAATGCAATCACGAGGGATGAATTCAGACGTTTCGTAAAATATTTCGAAGATGAATTTGTACGCTATTTCTTGATGCTCGAAGACTGGCAGCCCTTTAGCCAGCTGAAACAGATTCCTTATTTTTTCGATAAAAAGAAATACTTTTTTTTCTATGGTCACTTAGAAAGACCGTATGAGTTTTTGCAACAATTTGGAGCAATTTTCTTACTGCCGAAATATCAAGAGACATTTGGCGAAATATCCAAACTAAGAAACTTGTTTGTTCTAAGTCTTCAATTCCAAAACAATCTTATCGAAAAGATCATCATACTCGAAGAATCTAAATTAGAAGCTCAAAAAATATATGTACCTTCTCAAGAGTACTTTTCTGAAATTTGTCCTTTTTTTGAAATTGACTCGCAAAAATTATACCTTCTCGAAGATCATTCATGTATAGAAGCAGGAGCATTTCAGATAGCTGAAGAAGAAATCCTCAGTAAGTGTCTTGACGTTGAATTATTCAAAACGTTTCATGTTCGATTAACAGAGAACAACTATTTCTTAATTCCACAACTTCATTTAGAGATACTTTACAAGACTGCAAAGAGAACTATTCTCGAATCAAAGAATAAAGAATTGCTGACATCGCTTATTCATAAAAATTTTATATCTCAAGTTCAAAAAAACTGCTTTCGTTTTTTTACGATAAGAAATATCACCGATAAAGTTCTTCAGGTAGGCACAAACAAAAATTTGTCAGATGGTGCTGACACAATTGTTAGAGTGGATGCTGATAAACTCCTGCTCTTTAAGGTAGCAGAGCATGGATATGAAGTTGACCTCTCTGAGCAGGTTGAAGATGCAATCAGAACAGCGCAAACAATTATCAGCAACATCGAGAAGGAAGAAATTGTAGGGTTGCATTATCTCAATGATGAAATAATTGCCGTGCCAGTCAGCAAAATGGAAATCTGGGCAATAGTGGTTTATGAGAATACTACCCTCAATTGCAGAATAACATTAAAGCATGTAATAAAAAAGCCTACTACCATAGTCATTAGCATAATTGACTTGCAAGCCATTTTTGACTATCTGTCATCAGGTTTATCTTTTATCAAATTCTTAAAAAATGATAAGGAATTATTGAGCATATCGACAATTCGAAGCTCTGATTATATAGACAGATTTGCCTATTATATTTCCAATGGAGAAGCTTATTTGAAAATGGGGGCAACTCCTACTCTTCTCGTTTTTGCACCCCATCAATGGCATAATTTTCACCTTGAAAAATTGTTCAAAAAATATCAAGACGACATTTTCGAACTCATAGAGCGTGAATTTCCTAATTATTTCAATCGAGCAAAGAAGTGCGATGATAATATCTATGAGGTTATCGAAACCGGCATGCTTAATGGCGGCCGGGTTGTTAAATTTGGAACAAATTTAGTATGGATAATGTATCCTCTTGATGGTTTTAATAACACGGAAGATGAAATCAGTTCGTATAGCAGGCTACTTGGACCACTTTATGCTGATTATGTTAATAAGCTTAGGGAGCCTTTATCTAAATTGTTTAAGAAATATGATTTTAATTTCCAAACAGGCTACCGTATCGTTCTATATCCTGCTTCTTATATTGAAAGAGATGAGCATCTCCAATTCTTGAAGCCTTATGTTTCACAGTTGAGCCAATCTATGCCCCTTCTGGTGGTCACAAAGAGAATTTCTAATTCCTGGAATATTCGCTCATCTGTTATTTACGATTTTAAGTATCTTGAGTATCTATTCGCTCCCAAAGAAAACGAAGGCGAACGATTTTGTATTAGCCAACTCATTAGAAGCCTTATGCTGTTTTTCAATAAGAATCTTAGAGAACCTAAAGCAGGACTCATGGCGCAGGAATTTGTTGATAAATACATCCCAATAAGAATCAAAGGATATGCTTTTGAAGCTATCCCTGTTCATAATCCACTACTCGACAGCTATGGTCGTCACCAAGATATGTCAATTTCTGATATCTCCAGAGTAAATCGTGAAGTTGCTGAATTCCTTTCGAAAAGGAATATAGAACCTGGCATATATCAGGGAGATGATGCAAAAAACCTAAACAATCAAATATTTCAATTTCTTCAAAATAAATTGGAAGAAGAAATTAAAGAATACAATGATAGTTTATTATTCCATGCTTATCGCGAAGTCGAACTTATAGAAGGGCGAAGAGAAAAAAATAGGCTTCAATTGGGATTGGATGCCTCAAAATATATTGAATATGACATTATTTCACGGAGCGTAGAAACAACAGAGGAGATTTCTACAGCTGCTGTTTCTGCTAAGTATATAGTTGAAACAACTTTAAAAGTGGGATGTCATGGAAGAAAATCTATAACCGATGAAGACTGGCATTATTTGCAGGCTCTAGCAGTGGTTCTCGAAGAAACTACTACGATATCAGATTATATTCACTACGATATTTTCCCCCATTCTTTAAAAATAAGCGATCTATACGAAATCGAAGATATAAAAGGTAAGGATGCATTTAGTCATGAAGAGTTCTATAAGGCAGAGAGTAAATTAAAAGTTGATTCCGCAAAAAAAACATATGAACAGCGAAAAGAGAACACTATTCCTGAGCAACCAGAAGGAGTCAGATTAGTCAAGCCATTCCCCCAAAAGTTACAAGAAGTAGATAGTGCTTTTAAAACTGAATATGGATTTTCATTAGACAATTTCGGAACAGTCTTATATGTTTTAGGGTGCCTGAATCTATCCTGCGAGCATCATTCGCCTCTTAGCTTAGTTTCCGAAGAGGTTCTAATCGGCAAATTAAAAGAACACATTAAAGAGCCACCCAAGGAATCTGAAATCAAGAAAATACTTAAATTTGCAAGTTTACGATTCGGCATATATAAACCAAATGAAGTGCTGATAACATCGCAATTGCTGCGTCGGAAAGAAAGACTTAATCTATGCCCTCTTATATATTTAGAAGCAGGTCAATATCTTTATGGCAATGAGATGTGTCTGGGGGCATCCCGTATTTGGCTTCAGGCAATATCTTCTGCAGATATCCCTTATGAATTACCGGAGAATAGTCCGATAGAACAAGCCTTAACAAAGCTGCATCGATACATGGATACAGAATTAGAAAAGGAAGCTGAGGTCATTGCAACGCAGGCACTTGGAGGAAATAATGTAGAGTGCAGGATTAACAACTTCAAGAGATTATCTCCCTCTTTTCCAGCAAAACCAGATTGTGGCGAAATCGATTTGCTTGCTGTCAATCAGTCCACAAAAACAATCTTTGTTATAGATGCAAAAAATAGAAGTCGCAAAATACGACCTTATGACATCAGACAGGAACTGAAGAAGTTTTTTGAGGGAGGTAAGTCATACTTATCTCAGCTTAACAAAAAAGAGGAGTTTGTCAAAAAAAATCTTAAGGACATTCTTGCTCATTTTTCAATTCATGCTGATAAAGAATGGAAAATTCATAAGGCTTTTGTTGTAAGTACAAATTACCCTTCTGCTTATTATCGGGGCATGAATGTGCATTTTGTACTTACAAGTAAGCTCGCAGATTTTTTAAGTAATACTTGAGAGGATCAAGAGCCCAAGTCGCTTTGAATTCTTGGATGATCGTCGCAACTGGCCAAAGGTATGACAGTATCCCCGCTCTTTTGTACCAAAATTCACCAAGAATGTTGTAGAGTAACTTCTTATAGGCTACCTGTCAGCACAGCTTATAAATATTTCAATTATCGTGAAAAGTTGTTAAATAATACGGGAGCCGAGAATGAATATATATAAACTCTCAATCGCAGCTGTGATGCTGTTCATCGCTTTTTTTACGATCTTCTATTCTACGGGTATTTGGAAACGTACAAGTCTAGGGCAAAAGATAGCAAAGAAAACAAGGAGAGCGCCGATTAGAGACAAATTGTTACGGAGTCCCGGGGAAACGTTGAGGAACCGAGAGTATGATATGACGGTGGATCTCGTGGGGAATATGATGTCATTTCTATTTGGTAACGTCATACTGGTTGCTACTTTCATTGCTCTTAACGAGAAAGACAAATGGCCAATCATGCATATCTTTGTCGTCTCTGTTTATCTCATCCTGTTCCTTATTTACACAAGGAAGTTGCGTCACATTTCTCAAGAAAGACAACTCGCCAGGCTGGGGCTTGATGGAGAACTCGCGACGGCACAGGAAATCAATCAGTTAATGTACTTCCAGTATAATGTCTATCACGATTTCCCAGCCGAAAAGTTTAATATTGATCATGTCATCTTGGGACCAGCCGGTGTATTTGCTGTCGAAACTAAGAGCAGGTCAAAACCGATCGGGAAAGGAAAGGAATCGTATACGGTAAGCTTTAATGGGGATACACTTATCTTCCCCGGGTTCAAAGATACAGCGTCTATAAAACAGGCAAAAGACCAAGCTATATGGCTCTCGGATTTTCTCACAAAAAGCGTCGGGAAGCCTGTCAAGGTAATGGCCATTCTGGCATTACCAGGCTGGCTGGTCAATCGTAATGCATATGATGAATCACTTATTGTAATGAATCCTCGGGAGTCTGTTAAGGCCATAACTGATAGAAAGGCCGTCTTGGATGATCAGACAATTAACCAAATCAAATATCAGATTGAGGAACGGTGCAGGACAGTTGACCTGTATGAACCGCTTTGAGTCGATTTCTTCAAGTCCGCGCTTGATATTTTCCAAGGAATGCGTATAGCAGTCACAAAGTTGCATTTCACTTAGAGACCAATAATTAACACTTATCAATAGAAAAAGTAATCCTGATAAGTACACCCGTATGCGACGGCTCGATCAATTGCCTGACCGTGTAGAAATGCTCTCAAAGAAGATGTAACACGGGGAGAATATCAAATTCTGTTGCAATTTCTCTCGTTGCCCTTGTGCCTTCTCCGGGGAACTCCTATCAGGGACGCTTCGATCGGCGTAGTCTTCGCGCATCTCTTTATGGACTCCCTCACAATGATGAGCGTTCCCCTTCTCGATAAGAGGAGCCGCAGGATCACTATCTTCGGCGGCAAGCTACGGACTGTTGGGGCCGGTTGAAAAGGGCCACGGAGGGCGAGCCGAAGATGGCGGCAGTGGCTTTTCTGTAATCTCTTCTTTATCAAACCTTCCTTAGTCTCTCATCAGTTATAAGCAATCCATTTACAATTACTACCTGGACATATGAATGGGAGGTGGTGATTGCAAAAGCGATGTATGTGCTGCGGCCGGTATTTTACACCTGACAGACGGGTTAGCGACAAGCAAAAGGCGTGTGCGCGGGAAACTTGCAGAAAAGAGCGAAAGAAGAGATCGCAGGAGAACTGGCGCCGGGAGAATCCCGAATATTTCACGAACCATTACACCGACTATGTAATACCATGGCGGCAGAAGAAACGACTTTTATCACTGGCGAAGAAAAAAGACAAATCCCCGGAAGTGATAAAAGACGAGATCACCCCCTCAAAGCCTTACCAGCAGCTTATTTTGCTGATACCGGAAGACAAGACCGGGATGATAAAAGACGAGATACGCCTGCGGAGGGTTGATATATCTACGTTTGCGGCGTACGGGCCGTGATAAAAGACAATATGGACGGATACCCCTCTCATCCTTAAACTGAATCTACTATTCAATCGAGGAGGTTTCCATGGATGAAGCACTTCAGAGCCAGGCGAGGCATCTGTACGCTATTGAGAGATTGAGCATACGCCAGGTAGCGCAGAAACTTGGGATATCGAGAAACAAGGCGGCCCGTATTATCAGCACGGATAATCTTGAGAGGAGAGCCCATGAGCCGATCATAAAACCCTATGAGGGGCTTATCCATGAGTGGTACCGTGAGTATCCATTTTTGCGGGCCATACAGGTTTATGAGCGGTTAAGGGGGTATGGATTTACCGGCGGCTATACTGCTGTAAAGGAATACACCTTTTCTTTTCGGAAAAAGAAACGCACAAGAGCATACCATGAACTTGAGTTTCTGCCCGGGCAGGAAGCACAGGTGGACTGGATGCAGCGTACGCTGCCCTTTGGAATCGTCTACGGATTTGTCTATATTCTGTCGTATTCCCGGTACCTGTATGTAAAGTTCTATCTCCGCAACAGTATGGAGTTCTTTCTTGATGGACACATAGAAGCCTTCAGGGAGACCGGGGGAGTGGCCGGTACTAACCGGTATGACAATCTCAAAAGTGTGGTAATAAGCAGGAAGCCTGAGCTTACATACAATGCAAAGTTTTTGGACTTCGCAAGACACTATGGGTTTTCGCTTTATGCCTGCAATCCCGGCAAGGCAAATGAGAAAGGCAGGGTCGAACGGGTCATTCGTGATATCGGCAGTTTCATCGGGACCAATACCTTCAGGGATATTGAGGAACTAAATAATAAGACGGGGCTTTGGCGTATCGACAGAAACAACCGGGTCCATCGCACGACAGAAGTAAGCCCTGTTGATGCGCTGAAGAAGGAACGGCTCAGGGGGCTTCCCCAGATACCGTACAAACCCTACCGGGTGCAACCGGCAGTGATCAGCACCACCGGATTTGTCTATTTCGACACCAACCGGTACTCGGTGCCTTCCTCCCATAGCGGTCAGGCGTGCGACATTCTGGCCTATCCCCAGCATATCGAAATAGCGGTAAGGGGCAGAAAGATAGCTGTTCATCCCCGGACGTTTAAGAAAAAGACAAAGATAGAGACCCCCTCTCACCGGGAGAAACTGCTTGAAATAACCCCGCACTTCAAACAGCAACGCATCTATCAACTGATGAATGCTATGGACCAAAACATAGAGCAGTTTTTGAAATATGCGGAAGAGGAAGGTCAGGACCCTCTGGTCGTTGCCTATGGGTTGTTTAAACTACTCAAGGGAAGCGCAAAAGAAACGCTCATCTCGGCCGTCAAAGAGGCTTTCGGCAACAAAATCTATAAACTGACCTATGTGCAGAGTCTCCTCCTGCCCTCCGGGTATCAGCAGAACCCAGTACATCCGCAGGATGCTGGGCTCCTCAACATTGATTACGAAGGGAGGAACCTTAGCGATTATGATGAACTTATCTGAACTGTGGAATCACTTTAGACTGCTCTCTGACATGAGCAGTCTTTCGGAGCAGGACAAGGAGTTCCTGCAAAAGTTCCTTACAGATGAATATCAGCGAAGACAACAAAAGAGGATTGAATATCTCATGAGGAGATCCGGCATTAAGAGGGTCAAGTTGATGAGCGACTTTGACTGGAGGTTCAATCCCAAGGTCCCCAGAGCTAAGATCATGGAGTTCATGCATACCCAGTGGCTGATGAAACCCAGCAATCTGGTTATCATGGGGCCTGCCGGAGTCGGCAAGACTCATATCGCAACCGCCCTTTGCCATGATGCTCTCTCAAAAGGGCATCAGACTATGTTCCTGAGCCTCTTTGATCTGGCTGGCAAGATGGCCAAGGCTAAGACGCTCTACAGTTTTGTGGAGTTCTATTCCAAAGTGCCGGTCCTTTGTCTCGACGAACTTGGCTATGCCATGCTCACCAAGGAACAGGCTGACTGTATCTTCCAGGTTATCTCGAAACGAACAGAAATCGGCACAACCATTGTTACCACAAATCTGATACCGTCTCAATGGGGGAAGGTCTTTGACTCCGTGACTGCCTCCGCGATTCTTGACAGATTGTCCATGAACGGCAGGTTCATTACCTTTGAAGGGAGGTCCTATAGAAACAGGCAATAGCCGCTAATCTGGAAAATCAAATGAGTCTTTCAACCGAACTGCTCTATGAATCAGCTCGCCTCGATCAGAGCTGTTTGACGGCCCCCTGCGCCCACACCCTCACTGGCTCCGAGCCACCGCCGCCATTTTCGGCTCTTTTCAAACGCCGCCAACACTCTACAGTTCCTGGCTCTGCCATATATCCGACTTCATACGTTACGGGATGAGGATCAATATAGGGTTCACCCGGTTCATTAACTTCCCCGTCATGGTCCAGATCGACAATGGTTCTGAGAGAAGAATCACTCTTTATTTGTTCAGAAGTATAAAGGTGATATGCCTCTCCATCGTAGAGTGAAAACATGTCTGTGAGATTCCAGAATACCTGGTGGGCAGGTTCCATCAGGTTTTTCATCCCGACCGCAACAGCAATATCCGTTTCGTTCCCCAGGGTTCCTTTGAAGACTACCTGCAAGGTGAGGTCGGTTATGCCTGCGGGGATTTCGTTACCGGTGAAATCAAAGGTGAATTCCATAGGTTCCACGTTCAGGGATATAATTTGCTCAGGTGTCAAAGTAAGTGGTTGCGAGACAGAGTATCTATATTCTATTTCATTCATCATCACGGTACCATCAGGTGGATAATTGGCAAGATCAGGAGAATAGTTCGGGATTACTTTATATCTTGCCACTGCAGACAGGCTGCCCGAGACAATATCTTCATAGCTCAGCACATTCCCCTCAGGGTCTTTCTCCTTTGGGGTTATATTCAGAACCTTCGCCTTGATATGGCTGAATAACTGTTGCTGCGTCTGATACGAATTGCCCTGGTCATCGGTATAGGCATAGGGATAAATCCGGCTTCCGTCTGTTACCGCATATACATACTGATCCGGCGCACTGATTTCTAAAACTCCCCGGAAGAAATAATTCAGCAACCCGGCTGAGTAGCCCACGGCCCGGGGGATAAGCTTGGAGGCGTAGTCTCTGTGACACGTCTCGTCACGAACAAATGACCTGTAGAACAGTTCCCCTTCGCCAAAGAGTATGAAGAACGCTTTCGAAAAAAATCCTGTTTTCACAAAATGACTAATGACCTCGCCATCAGCAATTTTACTGATCCAGATTCCGGAATCTGATTTTCCGTCTTCATCAACGATCGTTACAGTCGGTTTTGAACCGTTCAAATACGCCTGAAGGTCAGTGCTTGCTTTTCTCGGATATGGGAAATAATGCCTATGGTCTGCTGCATACCTCTCCGCAGCAAATATCGTACTATCGCTGAAAAAGTTAGCATTATACATAACGACATAAATAATGCCGCATAATATGGTAAAATATAGCCACAATCAATCTACGGAGGTGGCTATGAAAAAATTCGAAATCAGGGATGC
>JAGVOC010000482.1 GCA_020052975.1 Desulfobacterales bacterium
ACCGATGGATTCCCTGAGCTATCTTCAACACGACGTATCTGCTGTGTTTGACAACCCGTGCGGCAACATTAAAGAACCGGTATCTCAATGCCTTGATGAACTTCTTCTTATATATGCCGGGCAATGCCAGCCTTTTGATCCAGTTGATAATGTTATAGGACAGCATCCCGATGGTCAGATATGCCCAATTGGCATGGAACTCCTGACAGGGGAATCTGTCGAGGGAAAGACCAGGAAGTACTTTAAGGGACGTTGATGAGTTAGTAAACTTAATCATTTCGTCATCATCTTTGAAATAGCTGTAGTAGTCACTCCGGTTTCGCGGGCCACCGTTGCCATAGAGATGCCGTATCTTTCTATCAGTTCACAGGCAATTCTCTTTCGAATCCTGCTTATCTGTCTCCGTCGACTGCCGCCTTTTAACTCTGATTCCCTTATACCTTCTTCTTCACACATCATTCGGATCGTTTCCTTAACTTTCCTTAAAGTCGCTGCGCCGGTCAGGAGGCGGTTTTGCCGTTCTTCAGCCTCCGCAACAATTTTCTCGACGAAATCTCCACTGCCTAATATCCGTTCATCTGAATTCTCCACCTCTCCTCTTCTCCTCATTGAAATCACCTGTGACCAGCCTCCTTGTGATCGGACCAATCCTCCACCGGGAAAACAGGGACACATCCCATTTATCACCCAAACTCTTTTCGCGGCCTCCCTCTCGAACACTGCAAAAGCCTTCGTTCAAGTCTGCCCTCCATTTCAACAATGAAACCCTCATTGCCAAATGGCCTTCCTGCCCTTGTCGCATATCGTAATCGCTCAATTTCCTCCGGGGGCACGTTGGACCTTAGCAGAAGAACGTAGTCGGCGCGCTGTTCTTTGGTGAATAATTCCTCGGACAAAACAGTATTCTCGCTGCCACGCATGTGAGCAACCGCGCTCGAATAGGGATAGTCTTCGGCCTTCTTAACTATCCCGGCGCGCACAGGATTCTGCTCGATGTACCTCGCAACCGCCCACAAGTATCTCTCCTCATCTACAATGCACGAATGATATCGGCTCTCCCACAATCTGCCGGTCCGCCCATAAGTTCTGTTGATATGCTGCGTGTAGCAAAGAGTGACCCCCTGCATCATCTTGAACAACGATTCTTCCGACCCCGGCTTCGCCAATAGATGAACGTGATTAGTCATAAGGCAGTACGCCATCACCGGACAATCCCACTTCGCAGCGTACTTCTTAAGTAGGGACAGATATCGTGCTCGGTCGTCTTCTTCCCAAAAAACAGCCTGCCGATTGTTGCCCCTTTGGACTACGTGATGTGGATATCCAGTTGCAACTGCCCGCCCGACCCTCGGCATTAAGAATTCTATCGACTATCCTGTCTGGATGTCAAGAAAATGGGGATGTGTCCCTTATTCTTTCAGTCTCGCTTGCCGTGGCATGCATTATTCCAAGCCTTACCCCATATGTCAACTAATTCATCAACGTCCCCAATTTATGACCATACGACTGTCCGATTTCAGGGGTCCACCTCTTTCATCAATTATATTTTTCTTTGTTCAGAGTATAAAGCCATACATGTTCTCCACCATCACCAACCAGTAGACTCTCGCTTCCATCAGCATTTCCTATCTTATTTAGTCCGGTCGTCGAATATAGTACTTCTTGATAAACAAGTTGTCTTTCCGGAGAAAATACACTGAGCATGGCTCTATTCACTGAAGAACTTGAATTTGCAATAACTGCGAGATACGGTGCTTGTTGAAAATCTAGTTTGACATGTATACCTCTAACATCCTTTATATAAAAATCCCTTTCTAATTTATATTGCAGAATAATTTTCCCATTGAAATCTATAACAAAAATATATGGTGAATTCTCCAATAAAATATGATAATCATCTGGCCATTGTACAAGCTCTAATCCATACATCCTTCTTCTTAGTGAAACCTCTTCAATCAGTTTTTTCGTGCTATCACGAAAGCGTATTTTCCCCTTACTACCTCTCGTTATGATTAGTGGCCTTTTGCTGCTCCCTGGGTCGTATATTTGAATATCCTCTTCCCATACTTCATCATTAGTGCTCCATATTTCTTTGCCTGAATAATCTACTTTATGAACACCGTCAATATCAGCTATATAAAATTCAAGTGTTCCATCACGGTCAATATCCCCGGTTGCCATCATAGGGCTTCCCCCATTTTTTTGTCTATACGACCAAATGAATTTTCCATATGTATCCGCTAACCCTACGTCGCCAAACCCTCCTCCACGAACAACTATTTCTAAGGAACCATCAGTATTAATTTTTAAAACTTCTGCTCTTGGCCCAACACAATTTTTGAATATTATATTTTTTTTAATATATTTAGATACTGAGTCAATAATGATACACCTATCGTTACATAAAAAAATAACATCTTTCTTGGAAGGATATTTGTTATTATACATAACGACATAAATAATGCCGCATAATATGGTAAAATATAGCCACAATCAATCTACGGAGGTGGCTATGAAAAAATTCGAAATCAGGGATGC